>NZ_JBFTJD010000005.1:0-397075 GCF_056395245.1 Arthrobacter sp. 10L430
CTGGGGAAGGAACACCGTATTCTGCGCCATGGCGAGGATCTTGCCGGTTCCCGGCTGGACGGAGACCAGGGACGAGCCCCATTTGGCCGGATTGGCCCCGGCCGTCGAGTCCACCTGTGCCTGCGCGGCCGCCTGCAGCCTGCTGTCCAAAGTGGTGGTGATGGTCAGCCCGCCACGGCGCATCTTCTGTTCGCGCGCTCCGGCGTCCGGGCCGAACGCCGGATTGTTGAGGATCAGATGACTCACGTAATCGCAGAAGTAGGTGGCCATGGCGGCGGCGGCACAACCCTGCCGGGACGGCCTGACCTTCAGGCCCACGCCGGAGGCTTTGGCGGCGTCATGCTGCTTCTTGGTGATCTTGTCCTGTTCCAGCATGGCGTCCAGGACCTGGTTGCGCCGCTGGATGGAGTTCTTCGGATTGGTTACGGGATCGTAGACGCTGGGGCTGTTGACCAGCCCGGCCAGCAGGGCCGCCTGCGGCAGGGTGAGTTTGCTGGCCGGAACGCTGAAGAAGTACTGGGCGGCCGCCTCAATGCCATACGCGTTGCGGTTAAAGAAGACGATGTTGAGGTAGCCCTCGAGGATCTGGTCCTTGGTGTACTTCTTTTCCAGCGCGATGGCGAGCCGCATCTCGCGCAGCTTGTCTCCCATGTTCTTCTGCCCGCTGAGAATCACCTGGTCTTCGCGCCCGGCGGAAGTTTTGGATTCGTTGGCCACGTTGGTGACGTACTGCTGGGTGAGGGTGGACGCCCCCTGCCGCTCCCCGCCTGTCAGATTGCTGGTCAGCGCCCGCAGCAGGCCCCGGGCATCCACTCCGCTGTGCTCGTAGAAACGGCTGTCCTCGATCGCGATGATCGCATCCTTGACGTACGGGGACATGTTCTTCAGCGGGATCCGCATCCGGTTTTCCTCATAGAAGCTGGCGATCAGCTTTCCATCCGCGGTCACCATCCTGGTGGTTTGCGCCGGCGTTTGCACCGCCAGTTCGGTTGGGAGACCGTTGAAGAAGCTGATGGACCTGCTGACGGTGGTGCCCGCGAGGGCGATCTGTGGAACGAGGTAGCCCGCGACGAGGACACCGCAGATGCTGCTCAGGAGGACGAACCCGAGCATCCTTGCCAGGAACCTGCCCATTCGGGATGACAGGCGATTTCTTGCCATCATTGCAGCTCACACCCCGTCAGATGTGAGACAAGAATACGCGCCCTGAGTCGTCCGATCCAGCCACAATCCACCGCCGACCGGCGCGCAGAGAACTGGCTCCCTAGCCCAGTGCGATCCTCCACATTTCACCACTGCCATTCGCGCCATCCTCGGTTGTAAGATCAGTCACCATCAACGGTGGCCGGAATACCGGAACAGGCCTGCCTCGTCGATTCCCGTTGGTGTAGGGCCTGTGATGGCGTGCGGCCGGCACGGAAGAGGATTGGCCATGAGCACCAAACTGCCCCAAGTGCGCGTTCTGGCTTACAACGGTGAAGACATTGGCATGGGATTCAATAGCGACAGCGGTCTCGCCATTGGCACTGCGCTTGATTTTGACGAACCGGTGCGGCAGTCGGGGCAAGAGGCGAAGGCAACCGCGGAAATCATCACGACGCATGAGGCGCTGATGGAATCACTGGGCGTATCGGCGGAGGCAGAGGGGAGATATGGCTTTGCTTCGGCAGGCCTGAAAGTCGACTTTTCGAAAAATACTTCATACAACTCTGTGTCAACGTTCGTTGTGGCAAAAATGGTCGTAAACAACCAAGTTGTGCGGGGACGGAATTTCCGCATTAAGGAAGACGCGCGTCGTCTGCTAACGGCAGATTCGGACGCGTTTTCCACGGCCTACGGAGACTCCTTCGTCCGGGGTCAGTTCAGGGGCGGTGAATTTTTTGCGGTGCTCCGGATCACATCGTTGGATACGGCCGTTCAAACTGACCTTGCAGTGACCTTGCAGGCGGAAATCAACGGTGCCGTCGGTGCAGCTTCCTTCACGGGAAAATATGACACCTATAAGAGTGAAGCCCATTCACGGGTGGAACTCCATGTGGTGTTCTACCAGAAGGGCGGCGAGGGGGAGGAAGAAATAGGGACGACGACGAGCGTTGACGACGTTAAGGACCGCCTCAAGTCACTGCCGTCCGCTGTTGCAAGGCATCCCTTTCCGTATGAGATCGAAGTGGCGACCTACGACACGGTGCCGGTACCCGTCCCCCCGAAAATTTGGCAAGACGCCTTCGTAGTGGCGACGGCCGATGCAGATCGTCAAAGACTGAGTTATCTCCAGAAGTACAACGACTTCACGTTTGCGGCGGAACACCCGGAGTTCTTCGAGGATCCTCCTCCTGCCACCGAAATCCGCGCGGCCACGCAGGCTTACGCGCGCGCTGTCGACGCCGTGACCCGCCACGCCATCCGGCTCTCAAGGGGCGAAATCGACCCGCCCCAACTCTTCGACCCGGCTGCGGTTGATCCGCCACTGCAGTTTCCGGCCGTCGAGTTGCGGCGGCGGATCGGTGGAGTAGAACGCAGTTACGCCGACTGGTACGAGAGGAGGGACCAGCCCGGCATTCTTTCCGACGACCGAAAGCTGGTCAATCAGGTTGCCTGGGCTGTACACGACCGCATCGACAATCTTGAAGGGATTGTGGATCCAGGCGGCGACCCGCTGAAGACAGAACACATGCGCGGTGAGGCGCTTGCACAAGCCGTGAACGGCATGGAGAAGTTCCGTATCGAGTGGTATCCCGACAACATGGGCATCACATCCATCGCACACCTTCCAGCGATGATCCCAAAGGACCGCCTCACCGAATTAGTGATCAGCGGCGACCATAACGAGGGCGCGCTGACGAGTTTGCAAGGCATAGAGCAGCTGGAAAAGCTTGAGCTGCTCAATGTTGCGGGGAACCGGATCGGACAGGTACTCGACCCCGCGCGACTGGCGTTTCTGCGTGAGCTCGATGTTTCAAACAACGAGATCAGGGATGTGTCAGCTTTCGGGCACTATCCCAGCCTCGAGGTGCTCAGTATCGGGGGCAATCGGATCGCGGATATATCCCCGCTGGCAGCAGCGACCAAGCTGAGGACCCTGCAACTAAGCGACGTCAAGATCACGCTCTGGTCGGACGATAAACCCGTTGAACATATGATGGCCAAGACTGAATTTGGGGTATGGAGTGTCGAGACGCACGACAATCCGTTGCAAGTAATTACCGGACTGGATGCAGTACCCGGGATCGCGAATCCCTTCTTGAACTTCGATCAGTTCAACGTCCGCTTCGGCGTCCTAAAGGACGGCCCGGACGCGCAGTTCCGCGGACGCGCCGAACGGATCGGCCTTTCCGAGAAATTCGCCGTCCACCTGGCCCGCGACGGCGAACGCCTCGAAGACGAGTGGCGTCTACTCAGTGTCAGCCGAGAACCCTCCGGTCCTCTGGCGGCGGAAGCATTCCAAGCAGTTCAAACATTCCCACTCGGAGCGAAACTAATTACGCTGATCAGCCCGGCCGCGAATTTCCTGATTTGGACGGCTGCACTTGAAGGGAACGCAGCGTCCACCCAGGCCAGTGCCACGTTCCTGAAGGACTCCAGCTTCATCACGTGTGACGTGGAGCCATAGCCCGTACATGGGACGTTCCTAGGCGAAACGTGTAAGGGCGTCGGAGAGCGGCGCGGACTACAGGCGTCCTCAGGGCGCCGGGGCCTGTCAAGGGTCGTCGGCGTCGAGCCAGGCCAGGGCTGCTGTGACGAGCGCTTCGGTTCCGGTCCGCAGGGTTGGCTGGAGGACGGGCAGGAACATTGGCGAATGATTGGCCGGGATGTCTTCCTGGACCCGCCCGGCCAGCTCGGCGGCATGCCAGGCCTCCGGGTCCGTTCCGCCGATACCCCAGTAGGTGTAGGGGATGCGAGCGGCCAGGGGAATATCGCTGAAGTCTTCGCTGGCGGTCTGCAGGTCCAAGCCTCCGGCGCGGTCTCCAAAATAGTTGCTGAACGCCCCTGCGACGCGCGCGGTTGTTTCCTTATCGTTGGCCGTAAGCGGGAACCTGTCGAAGATCTCGAACTCCGGTTCCTTCGGGCAACCGCTGGCTTGGCACTCGGCTTGGACGGTGCGGCGGATCGAGGCGAGAATGCGCTGCCGGACCGAATCGGTGTAGGTGCGAAGGTTCAGTTCCAGGACCGCCTCGTCGGCAATGATGTTGCTTTTGGTGCCGGCCCGAAGGCTTCCGACTGTGAGGACGGCCGGTTCGGTCGGCGGGGTCTCCCGGGAAATGATCGGCTGGAGCCGGACGACGATCATGGCGGCCAGGACGACGGGGTCAACGGTGTTGTGCGGCATCGAGCCATGCCCACCGCGGCCGTGGACCGTGATGCGGACGCTGTCCGCGCTGGACAGGACAGCCCCAGGCCGGGTGGCGACGCGGCCCGAGGGACCGGGCAGCACATGCTGGGCGAGGGCGACCTCCGGTGCGGGAATGCGGGCGAGAAGACCGTCGTCGATCATGGCCCGGGCGCCGTCGCCGGTTTCCTCGGCCGGCTGGAACAGCGCCACGAGCGTGCCTTTCCATAGCTCCTGGTGCCTGGCGAACAACTGCGAGGCGCCCAGCAGGCATGCGACGTGGATATCGTGCCCGCAGGCGTGCATGACCGGCACCTGTTCTCCTGTCTGGTCCACCTCCGTGACAGTGCTCGCGTAGTCGGCGCCGGTCCCTTCCTTCAGGGGCAGTGCGTCCATGTCGGCGCGAAGCAGGACGGTAGGCCCACTCCCGTTGTGCAGCACTGCCGCAACTCCCGTTTTGCCGATCCCGGTCTCAACCTCGAAACCGTAAGAGGTCATGCAGCGCGCGACGTTTGCAGCGGTCCGGTGTTCCTGATGGGAAAGCTCTGGGTTCCGGTGGAGGTCTTGGTAGAAATCCTCCTGTTCGAGACGGATTGAATCGTAGTGCTGCAGTATCTGCGCGGCCGCACCCATCTGGACTGTCCTTTCGTCCGGTTCCGGTGACCTGCCCGGTGCGGTACCACGATACGCCGGCGGCTCCCGGGCTGAAAGAGCAGCTCTCGGCGCTGGGCGACAGTTGGCAGCTCTCACCCTCGGTACATCATTGCGAGGGCGTCCCTGGCCGGCCCCTTTAACTTCCACGGGTCCATCGCATCGTGCGGCAGCGCCGCCGTCGTGGCCGACCAAACAGCAGACCAGAACTCTTCTTCCGCGGAGCCTGTGTTCGGGGGGCGACGGATGAACCAGTCGTAGCCGCGGGGCCTCGGTGGCAGCCCGGCATCGGCCACATACGCGTCGATGTCGTCGTCTATTGATTCCAGCTCAGCGTCGGTAAGCAACGACGGCGAACGGTGTTCGGTGCCGTCGGGGTAATGAGTGACGACCACTGTCTGACGGTCCCGGGGCGCAGCCGGAACTCGCACGAAGTTGCCCGGTCCTGCCACGGGTCGTTGCTCATGACCGCCATTCTCCACTGCTCCTGCGATTCATGAAACGGAATCAGAGCCCGAACCCGAACGGAAAGGTATTGATTCTCGCGGCGGCCACCCTGTGCAAGGGCGACAAGGCCCAGTGCTGTTACATGGGCTGTGACACGGCCTTAGGTCCGACCCGCGGGGACACACCGAGTCACAGTGCCGTCTTTGTTCACTCTTGAACAGGTGTGAGCTGCGGCCGGCACCCGATTGGCGCTGGTTGGAAGCGTCGGGTGCGCGCAAGCCGGGCTACAGGCCCCGCAAGCATGTTTCGTGTGAGTGGGGCAACAAAAAAACCCCCGGAATCCTTGGATTCCAGGGGTTTTCCCTTGTGCGCGGAGGGGGACTTGAACCCCCACCCCCTTTCGAGGACTAGCACCTCAAGCTAGCGCGTCTGCCATTCCGCCACCCGCGCAGGTGGTAATTCGGAGGTTCCGACTCGCCTTTCAGCGTTTCGCTTCTCTCCGAAGCAGCGAGAAAAACTCTAACACGAACTTTGCGGAAAGATGGAATCGGGCCGAGTGGGTAGGCTGAACGTACGCGTGCCGGCGGCATAAACCCCGCCATTGCGCGCCGAAACCGCATTCGCTATGCAATAGGAGTGATCAATGTCTCACATCCGGCCCGAGGATGAAGTCGTCAACATCTGCCAGGAGCTCATCCGTATCGATACGTCCAACTTCGGGGACGGTTCCGGGCCGGGCGAACGCGCAGCGGCCGAGTACACGGCGGGGTTGATCTCGGAAGTGGGACTCGACGTCGAAATCTTCGAATCCGAGCCGGGCCGGGCCAACGTGGTCACCCGTCTGGCAGGGGAGGACCCGTCCGCAAGCGCCCTCGTGGTGCACGGTCACCTGGACGTCGTGCCGGCCCTGAAGGAGCAGTGGTCCGTGGATCCGTTCGGCGGCGAACTCAAGGACGGGCTGATTTGGGGCCGTGGCGCCGTGGACATGAAGGACATGGACGCGATGATCCTGTCCGTCATGCGGGACTTCGCGCGCACCGGCCGCAAGCCGAAACGGGACCTGATCTTCGCCTTCTTCGCGGACGAGGAGGCGGGCGGCACTTACGGCGCGCGGCATGCCGTCGAAAAACGCCCCGAGCTTTTCGAGGGTGCAACGGAAGCGATCTCCGAGGTCGGCGGTTTCTCCGCAACCATCGGCGGGCAGCGCACCTACCTGCTGCAGACCGCTGAGAAAGGACTCTCCTGGCTGCGGCTGGTTGCCCACGGCCGCGCCGGCCACGGGTCCCAGATCAACACGGACAACGCCGTGACGCGGCTGGCCAGTGCCGTTTCCCGGATCGGTGAGTACAAGTGGCCGGTTGAACTGACGCCCACCACCCGGCAGTTCCTCGACGGCGTGACGGAACTCACCGGCGTCGAATTCGATCCAGACGATCCGGACAAGCTCCTCAAGGAGCTGGGAACCGTTGCCCGCTTCGTGGGAGCCACCCTGCAGAACACCACCAACCCCACCCAGCTCAGGGGCGGCTACAAGCACAACGTCATTCCCGAGTCCGCCGAGGCGCTGGTTGACTGCCGGACGCTTCCGGGCCAGGAGGAGCAGGTGCTGGAGATGGTCCGCGAATTGGCAGGATCCGGTGTGGAGGTCAGTTATGTGCACAACGACGTGTCACTGGAGGTGCCCTTCTCAGGGAACCTCGTGGATTCCATGATCGACGCCCTGCACTCCGAAGACCCTGGCGCGAAGGTCCTGCCGTACACGCTCTCGGGCGGCACCGACAACAAGTCGCTTAGCCGGCTGGGGATCACTGGATATGGCTTCGCCCCGCTGCTGCTCCCGGACGACCTGGATTTTACGGGCATGTTCCACGGCGTGGACGAACGGGTCCCGGTGGATTCGCTCAAATTCGGCGCACGGGTCCTGAACACGCTGCTCACCAGCTACTGAGGACTCGCATGGGTCCCGATCAGCTGCTGCCGGACTCCCTGCTTGAACGGATCCGGGGGAGGGCCGCAGGCTATGACGAAAAGAATGAGTTCTTCTTCGAAGATCTCGAGGAACTCACTGCCGCCGGCTATCTGAAGGTTTTCGTTCCGGCTTCCGACGGCGGACCCGGGTTTGGTCTCGAAGCCGTCGCGGGCTGCCAGCGGCGGCTGGCGACGGCGGCCCCCGCCACCGCGCTGGCCGTGAACATGCATTTGGTCTGGACCGGAGTGGCCAGGGTCCTGGCGGACCGCGGTGACACCTCGCTGGACTTTGTGCTGAAGGAAGCTGCCGCCGGCGAGATTTTCGCCTTTGGAAACTCCGAAGCCGGCAACGACTCCGTCCTCTTTGACTCCCTCACGGAGGCGAAGCCGCTCACTGGCGGCAGCTATTCGTTCACGGGAACCAAGATCTTCACTAGCCTCTCGCCGGCCTGGACCCGGCTGGGAATCTTCGGCAAGGACACCTCTGCACGGAGCGGCGATGGCGAGCTGGTGCACGGATTCATTGACCGCACTGCCTCCGGTTATGAGATCCTCGACGACTGGAACACCTTGGGGATGCGCGCCAGCCAGTCCAATACGACCATATTGCGCGGTGCCACGGTGCCGGCAGACCGTATCTTCAGGAAGCTGCCGGTGGGGCCGAATGCGGATCCGCTGATCTTTGCCATTTTCGCGTGCTTTGAAACGCTCCTTGGCGCGGTGTACACAGGCATAGGCGAGCGGGCCCTGATCCTGGGCGTCGAGGCGGCCAGGCGCCGGACGTCCTTCAAGAATGGCGGCCGGAGCTACGCCCAAGACCCCGACATCCGGTGGAAGGTCGCTGAAGCAGCGATGGCCATGGACGCGCTCTATCCTCAGCTTGCACAAGTGGCCAGGGACGTGGATCAGCTGGTGGATCACGGAAGCCAGTGGTTCCCGAAGCTCGTGGGGCTCAAGGTCCGCGCAACGGAGACCGCCCGGACGGTCGTGGATCTGGCGATCCGGGTCTCGGGCGGCTCAAGCTACTTCAGGGGAACGGAACTCGAACGGCTCTACCGAGACGTCCTGGCCGGAATGTTCCATCCGTCGGACGACGAGTCGGCGCACAACACCGTTGCCAACGCCTGGCTGGGCCCGCTCGAGGAGTAGGGAGTTCGGGGCGCAGTGAAACTGCGCCTGGGCCGGGAGCGTGCCGGACCTAAACAGTCCTCTGAACCTGCGTGACGCGGCGGCGCAGCCAGAAGCGGCGGCCACCGCCCACGTAGAGTCGGCTCCGCTCCAGTTCCCACTTGCCGTATTCAGAGTGTTCAACCAGACGCCGGCGCGCTTCGTGCAGTGAATCGTCAGGACTGAGCGTCAGTACCAGGTACTCGTACTGCCTCACGTAGTCCCGTTCCCGCAGGACCGAGCTGGTCAGAAAATGTTCCTTCATTGCTCTCCATTTTCGTCCTTTTCCCGCTAACGTGAAGTCATGAGCATCGATCCGCGTGTCGCGCTTCAGTCCCTGACCTCCGCCTTGGAAGAACATATGGTTGCAGCTTCAACGCGAAGGGGGGATGGCGACCCTGCGGTGGAAGCGGCATTTTTTGCAGTTGCTGATGCCTTTGAAGTCTACGAGGACGCGCTGTACGAGGCCTACAACGAAGTCACGCCGCTCCAGGTTTTCGACGACGAGGAAGACGAAGACGAAGACAGCGAAGTGGACGATGACGAGGATCTGGAGATCGTCGACGAGTGAATCGGTGGGGAGAGGACCCGGCCCCGCCGGACCTACCGATCTAGACGGAACTGCTGATCTAGACGGAACTGCTTGAGACGTCCTCGAGTGCGCGGGCAATTTCTGCCGGCAGGGGCGTTAACTGCGAATCCAGGATCTCTTTAAGCTGCACGGGCGTTCGGGGTCCCACGACCGCGGTGGCCACACCGTGCTGTGAAAGCAGCCAGCTCAACGCCACATCCAACGGGGACCGGCCCAGTCCGCGCGCCGCCATGGCAACCGCCTCGACAACCTGCGCCGCAGGCTGCTCCAAATAGGGTTCCACGTACGTGGCAAGGCGGGTTCCGGCAGCCCGCGAGTCGGCTGGAACATGCCCGCGATATTTGCCGGTGAGGACACCGCGGCCAAGGGGAGCCCACGCCATGAGTCCCAGCCCTGCATCCTCGACGGCTGGGATGATCTCCTCCTCGGGCTTGCGGCGGAGGAGCGAGTATTCCGACTGGCCGGCCACGAGCGGGAATCCGGCGACGGCAGCAGCCTTCGCTGTCTGCCAGCCGTTGTAGTTGGAGATCCCGGCGTAACGTGCGCGTCCGCTGCGGACCGCAAACTCAAGGGCAGAGAGGGTCTCGTCCAGGGGAACATTGTGGTCCCACGCCTGGGCGAACCAGATGTCGACATAGTCGGTCCCCAGCCGGACGAGGCTCGCGTCCAGGGCGGACAGCATCGCGTTCCGCGAGGCGTCCACTTTCTGCCGTCCGTCCGACGCCGATAGTCCCGCTTTGGTGGAGATCACCACTTCCGTGCGGGAGACGACGTCGCCGAGCATTTCCCCCAGCATGGCCTCTGCCTGGCCGTCGGCGTAGGAAGCCGCCGTGTCCACCAACGTGCCGCCGCCGTCAACGAACGTCCGCAACAGTTCGGAAGCGTCCTGCTCATCAGTTTCACGGGACCATGACATGGTGCCGAGGGACAGGGCGGAGGCACGAAGCCCACTGTTGCCGACGTAACGCTGCTGCATAGCAGCAAGCTTACGGGGAAACCACCGGTGTCATGACGTAGGGTCTTAGCGTGAACTGGTTTGAAGCGGCCCTGCTGGGTCTTGTGCAGGGACTGACCGAATTCCTCCCGATTTCATCGAGCGCCCACCTCAAAATTGTGGGCTCCTTTCTGCCAAATGCGGCGGACCCCGGCGCCGCCTTCACGGCGATCACACAGCTGGGTACCGAAACCGCCGTGATTGTCTACTTCTGGCGGGACATCGTCCGCATCGTCAAGGCCTGGTTCGGCTCGCTAAGGGGACGGGTCTCGCGCCAGGACCCCGACGCCCGAATGGGCTGGCTTGTGATCCTGGGCAGCCTGCCCATCATTGTCCTGGGCCTCCTGTTCCAGGACCAGATCGAATCAGTCCTTCGCAGCCTGTGGATCGTGGCCACCACACTGATCGTCTTCGGCCTGATCCTCGCCGTGGCAGACGCCATCGGCAAGCAGGACCGGGACCTGACCGGGCTGACGTACCGGCACGGCATTCTCTATGGTCTCGCCCAGGCCATGGCCCTTATCCCGGGGGTGTCCCGCTCCGGAGGCACCATCACTGCGGGTCTCCTGATGGGCTACACCCGGGAAGCCGCCGCCAGATACTCATTCCTGTTGGCCATTCCGGCGGTCTTCGGCAGCGGCCTCTACCAGCTTTTCAAAGTCGTGGCCAAGGACGGGGTGAGCGGGCCGTTCGGTCTGCCCGAGACAGCCCTGGCCACGGTCATTGCCTTCGTTGTGGGATACGTCATCATCGGCTGGTTCCTGAAGTTCATTTCGACCCGCAGCTACCGGCTCTTTGTCTGGTACCGGATCTTCCTGGGCCTGGCCCTCTATCTGCTGCTCGGTTTCAATGTCATCAGCGCCTAGCACTAGGCTTGGGCTGTGAAGTCCTGGATATCCCGCCCCGTTCCTGAACTGCCGGGCAAAATGCCTGCCCTCCGCCTGTTTGACACAGCCGCGGGCGGGTTCGTCACCCTCCAGGCCAACGGTGAGCAGTCAATGTACGTCTGCGGAATCACCCCGTATGACGCCACACATATGGGGCACGCAGCCAGCTACGTCGCTTTTGACCTGCTGAACCGCGCCTGGCGGGACGGCGGGCAGCAGGTGTCCTACGTCCAGAACGTCACGGATGTGGACGACCCCCTGCTGGAACGCGCGGCCGCCACCGGCGTCGACTGGCGCGAGCTGGCGGCCAGCCAAATCGAGCTCTTCCAGACCGACATGGAAGCCCTCAACGTCCTGGCACCCGACCACTACGTGGGTGCTGTCGAAGCAATGCCGCTGATCGTCCCGGCCATCGAGCGGCTCCTGCACCTGGGCCTGGCCTACCGCGTCAACAGCACACCCGGCGAGCCCGACGGGGACGTCTACTATGACGTCGAGGCCGCCGGCAAGCACGCCGTCGACGTCGGCGCCTGGACACTCGGAGCCGTCTCCGGCCTGCCCGAGTCTGAAATGCTTGAACTGTTCGCCGAACGCGGCGGAGATCCCGGGCGCGCCGGCAAACGCCAGGCGCTTGACCCGCTGCTATGGCGGGTGGGCCGTGACGGCGAGCCCAGCTGGGCCGGCGGCGAGCTGGGCCAGGGACGCCCCGGCTGGCATATCGAATGCACAGTCATTGCCCAGGAGTACCTGCCGGCACCCTTCACGGTGCAGGGCGGCGGCTCCGACCTCGTCTTCCCGCACCACGAAATGGGGGCAGGCCACGCCTATTCGCTCTCGGGCGTGCCCTTGGCGAAGCATTTTGCCCATGCCGGGATGGTGGGGCTGGACGGCGAAAAAATGAGCAAATCCAAGGGCAACCTTGTCCTGGTGTCCAAGATGCGGGCCGCGGGGGAGGAACCTGCCGCCATCCGGCTGGCCATCCTTGCCCACCACTACCGCTCAGACTGGTCCTGGACCGAGGATGGCTTCTCGGATGCCAAGGAACGGCTTGAACGCTGGCGCACGGCGCTGGCCGTGGCACCCGACGGCTCGGCCGCGACTCTTCTGGAGGAAATGCGTGCGGCACTGGCCGCCGACCTTGACGCTCCCACGGCGCTGGCCGCGGTCGACCGCTGGGCCGATCGGGCGCTGGCCGGCGGCGTGAACAGGTCCGCGGCCGACCGCGCCCTGGTGAGCGACGCCGTCGACGCGCTGCTCGGCATCGAACTGTAAAAATCCGCCCGTAGCGGGCGGGCTTTACGGCTTGTCCTTGCCCCTCCTTTTCAGGTAGCGCTCGAACTCCCTGGCGATGGACTCACCGCTGGCCTCGGGAAGGTCGGCGGTGTCCTTGGCCTCTTCAAGCTGCCTCACGTAGGCGGCGATTTCCGGGTCTTCCGTTGCCAATTCGTTGACGCCGCGTTCCCAGGCGTCGGACTCCTCGGCCAGCTCGTGGGTGTCCAGCGGAACCTGCAGCAGTTCCTCGACGCGGTGCAGCAGGGCCAACTGCGCCTTGGGCGAGGGCGCCTGGGCCACGTAATGCGGTACGGCCGCCCACAGCGACACCGTGGGAATCCCTGCAAGCAACGCCACCTCGGACAGCACCCCCACGATGCCCACCGGCCCCTCGTACTGCGAGGCCTCCAGGTTCAGCCGTTCGCGCAAGGCAGCGTCGTCGGTCGAAGTACTGACCGGGATAGGACGGCTGTGCGGCACGTCCGCCAGCAGGGCACCCACCAGCACCACGTAGTCCACGTGGAGGGCCTCGGCGTGGACCAGCAGCTCGGCCGTGTAGGCACGCCACTTATAGGACGGCTCGGTACCCTGGACGAAAATCACGTCAACATTGGTTTCGGGCGCACTGGCCTTGTATATGCGCGTGGACGGCCACTTGATCTTGCGTTCCCCGGAGGCCGTTCGCCGTACTGTGGGCCTGGTGAACTGGAAGTCGTAATATTCGTCGGCGTCAATGGAACCGACCTTTTTCCCGGCCCACAGCTTGTTGAGATATCGCAATGCGTCGCTGGCCGCTTCCCCGGCGTCATTCCAGCCTTCGAAGGCGGCAAGCATCACTGTAATGCGCTGTCCCTCGGGAACTGGCTGCAGCAGCTGCTCCGGCTCGGGCGCTGTACCCGGTTCGGTGGTATCTCCGTCGAAGCTATTCATCCCTTCACCCTACTTCCAAGACAGTTCCCGATGCAGTGAATGAACCGCCCACATCCGGTCCGGACCGGGGAATCGGGCCGGCCGCCCTGCCACATTCACGCAATATTCGCCGAGGGCGTAGGCGCCACCGCTTGGAAGGGCGCTGCCACATGGGGCCCGTAGACTGGAAGGCATGCGATCCTCAGCCGACCAGCCCCTGCTCAAAGCCGTTTTATGGGACATGGACGGCACCATAGTCGACACCGAACCGTATTGGATTGAGGCCGAGCACGAGCTCGTGGCTGCGCATGGCGGAAGGTGGTCCCACGAGCAGGCCATGCAGCTCGTGGGCCAATCCCTGGTCTTTTCTGCCGGCGTTCTCCAGAAGGCCGGCGTCAGCCTCGAAACCCGGGAAATCATCGATACCCTGACCGCGCAGGTCATCAGCCGGGTACGGCAGAATGTCCCGTGGCGCCCCGGAGCGCGTGAACTGCTCGACGAACTTTTCAGCGCGGGTGTGCGTTGTGCCCTTGTGACCATGTCAGAAGCGCCGCTTGCCCGGGAAATCGTGGCCAGCCTGCCACGGCCGTACTTCGAGTTCCTGGTCACCGGCGATACCGTCACTAAGGGCAAGCCGGACCCCGAGGCTTACCTCAAAGCCGTGGAACTGCTCAGGCAGGACGACCCGGAACTCACCGTGCACCAGTGTGTGGCATTGGAGGACTCAGCCCCGGGTGTAGCCGCCGCCCTCGCCTCCGGAGCGGTCACCGTTGCCATTCCGCACATCGTGCCGCTGCCCGCCGATCCGCGCCGGGCCACGTGGGACTCGCTGGAAAACCGGGGAGTCACCGACCTCCAGGGCCTTGTCGCCCTCAGGCATGGATTGGCCAAGGCGGCATCAACGCTGGAAAGCGTCAATTAAAGGAGTAGCGCACGTGTCCGACCCCGCTTCAACCGGCCCCGCCCCGCAGGACAGCGGCAGCCGCCGCGAGGGCATACGCCTGGGCAAGATTGCGGGCATTCCCGTCATCCTTGCGTATTCGTGGTTCATCATCGCCGCCTTCACCGTCGTCGTATACGGCCCTGTGCTGCAGCACAACAACCCGGCTCTCGGCGCCGCGGCCTATTACGTCGCCTTCGCGTACGCGCTATTGCTCCTCATCTCGGTCCTGGTCCACGAACTGGCCCACGCCCTGACCGCAAAAATCTATGGCTGGCCCAGCGAGAAGATTGTCCTCAACCTCTGGGGCGGCCACACGCAGTTCGAAAGCTTCACGGCCACCCCCGGGCGGTCGGTTCTCGTGGCGCTTGCGGGTCCGGCCGCCAATTTTGTGCTTGCCGGGGCGGCCTGGCTGCTGATATCCACGGCCAACCTGGCCGGCGTAGCAGACATCCTGACCAACATCTTCTTCTGGGCCAACCTGGTGATCGGCATTTTCAACGTCCTGCCCGGCCTGCCACTCGACGGTGGCCGGCTTGTCGAGTCCGCTGTCTGGAAAGCCACCGGCAGCCACGCGAAGGGCACCATCGCCGCCGGGTGGGGCGGGCGCATCATTGTCATAGCCTTGGGAGTGTGGTTCCTTGCGCTTCCCGTTCTCCGCGGAGACACGCCGGACACCAGCAACCTGCTGATCACTGTCCTCGTCGGCGGATTCCTCTGGATGGGCGCGTCGGCATCCATCCAGCAGGGCCGCCTGCGCAGCCGCCTCCATTTGGTGAGCGCAGCGGCGCTGGCCGAACCCGCCGTCGGACTTCCGGAATCGGCAACCGTGGCGGACGTCCTGGCCCTGACAGCGGACGGCCGCAACGGCGTCGTGCTGTGTGCTCCCGACGGCAGGCCCAGCAGCCTCGTGGACTACGCTGCCATGGCAGCCGTCCCGGCAGCGGTGACCGCAACAACTCCAGCCACCGCAGTTGCCTACGCCCTCGGGGCAGGCGCGTACGTGCCGGAGTGGTCCAAGGGCCAGGAACTGATCCAGTACCTCGCACAGCTGGACGGCCATGACTACGCAGTGATTGACCACAACGGGCGCGTCACCGGAATCCTGCGGCAGTCCACCGTGGTGACGGCCATTACAGGCAAGGCGCCCCGCGAAAACAGGCGCCCACAGGGCCAGAGCCGGTAGAGTTACGTGCCGGTCGTGAAATCGGCAGCCGAGCCACAGAGCAGCCTGCCCGGGCCGCCATGGAGCACGGCGACACAGCTTTACAGGAGCGAGGAATATTCATGAGCAGCGAACTTGCCGCCAACGGGTCCAGCGCGGCCCCTTCCGCCACGGTACCCGGCACGGTGACCGAAACGGCGGCAGGTACGGCGGACCAGCCGGTCGGCGCTGCCCGGCGGCGGGGACCCTTCCGCGAGGGCGAGCGTGTGCAACTGACTGACGAGCGCGGCCGCATGAATACCATCAGCCTCGAATCCGGCGGAGCGTTCCACACGCACCGCGGCTTCCTCAACCACGACGACATCATCGGCAAGGTGGATGGATCGGTCGTCGTCAACAACGTGGGCCAGCAGTACCAGACCCTCCGGCCCCTCCTCTCCGACTTCGTCCTGTCCATGCCCCGCGGCGCGGCAGTGGTTTACCCGAAGGACGCCGGCCAGATTGTCACCATGGCGGACATCTTCCCCGGGGCGAGGGTGGTGGAAGCCGGTGTGGGCTCCGGTGCGCTTTCCATCTCGCTCCTCCGTGCTGTGGGAGACCAGGGATACCTGCACTCGTTCGAACGCCGCGAGGAATTCGCTGCGATCGCCCGCGGCAACGTCGAGACCATTTTCGGCGGACAGCACCCGGCCTGGAAAATTTCGCTGGGCGATTTCCAGGAGGAAGTGGTCCGCAGCGAAGAACCCGGTTCCATCGACCGCGTGGTGCTGGACATGCTCGCTCCCTGGGAATGCCTCGACGCCGTGGCCACTGTCCTTGCGCCCGGCGGTGTCTGGATCAACTACGTCGCCACCGTCACCCAGCTCTCGCGCACGGCCGAGGCCATCCGCGCCGATGGCCGCTTCACCGAGCCGGACGCGTGGGAATCCATGGTCCGCGGCTGGCACCTTGAAGGCCTCGCCGTCCGCCCCGACCACCGGATGGTGGCCCACACCGGCTTCCTGCTGGTCACCCGGCGACTGGCCGACGGCGTCACTGGCATCTCCGTGAAGCGTCGCCCGTCCAAGACCGACTTCAACGAGGACGATGTCAACGCCTGGACCCCCGGAGCCGTGGGGGAGCGCCTGGTCTCGGACAAGAAGCTGCGGCGGGCTGCACGTGACGCGATCGCGGGCACCAACGTCAAAGACGATCCGGAGATCACAAACTAGTCCGTATTTCGGATGTCTCCAGCAGTACTCGCCAACTTGGGGCTATGGTCTTAACAGAAGCGCAGGAAGGGGCTGATGCATCATGGAGACGCCGAACAATGACTCTGTACCTACGCCGGCCGAGCAGGCAGCGGCCAATGAGCTGTCTGTTGCAGACCGGCAGGTCAATATCCTTCGGGACAAGCTACGGCACATCGACCGTCAGCTGGCAGCTGCCACGCAGAACAACTCCAAGCTCGTGGCGATGCTGGAAACGGCCAAGTCCGAGATCCTTCGGCTGAAGAATGCCCTCGACCAGGAGGGCCAGCCGCCGTACAGCTTCGGCACCATCCTCCAGCTGAACCCGCGGCGCCAGCCCGCGTCCGGCAGCAGCGGACAGGCCGCCACCGAGGAATCGGTGGACATCTTCAACGCCGGACGGAAGATGCGGGTGGGCGTCAGCCCGCTCGTCAACATGAACCAGCTTGCGGTGGGCCAGGAGGTGCTCCTTAACGAGGCGCTGCTCGTGGTGGCCGGCCTCGGGTACGAGCGCGCCGGCGAACTCGTGACGCTCAAGGAAATGCTGGGCCCGGACCGCGCCCTCGTCCTGGGCCGGGCAGACGAGGAACGCGTCATCCGGCTGGCCGGGCCGCTCCTCGCCGAGAAGCTGCGGGTGGGCGACGCCCTGTCCATCGATTCCCGGACCGGCTACGCCCTCGAAAAAGTCCCGCGGTCCGAGGTGGAGAACCTCGTCCTCGAGGAAGTCCCTGACATCACCTATGAGGACATCGGCGGCCTTGGCCCCCAGATCGAACAGATCCGGGACGCCATCGAGCTGCCGTTCCTGCATCCGGACCTGTACCGCGAGCACGGCCTTAAGGCGCCCAAGGGCATCCTGCTCTATGGCCCTCCCGGCTGCGGCAAGACCCTCATCGCCAAGGCCGTGGCCAACTCCCTGGCTGCCAGGGCGGCCGAGCGGTCCGGCAACATTGACCTGAAGAGCTACTTCCTTAACATCAAGGGACCGGAACTCCTCGACAAGTACGTCGGCGAAACCGAGCGCCACATCCGGCTGATCTTTTCCCGCGCCCGGGAAAAGGCCTCGGACGGCAGCCCCGTGGTGGTGTTCTTCGACGAGATGGACTCCCTGTTCCGGACACGCGGCACCGGTATCTCCTCGGACGTCGAGACCACCATCGTGCCGCAGCTGCTGAGCGAGATCGACGGTGTGGAGCGCCTGGACAACGTCATTGTCATCGGTGCCTCGAACCGTGAGGACATGATCGACCCCGCCATCCTTCGGCCGGGGCGCCTGGATGTGAAGGTCAAGATCCAGCGGCCTGACGCCGAAGCAGCGGCCGACATCTTCAACAAGTACATCACCACGGATCTGCCGTTCCATGAGGACGACCTCGCCGAGCACGACGGCGACGTCGAGGCGACCGTCGACGCCATGATCCAGCGCACCGTGGAAGCCATGTACTCCACCGAGAAGTCCAACGAGTACCTCGAGGTCACCTACGCCAACGGTGACACGGAGATGCTGTACTTCAAGGACTTCAACTCGGGAGCGGTGGTGCAGAACGTCGTTGACCGCGCCAAGAAGTATGCGATCAAGGACCTGCTGATGACGCAGCAGAAGGGCCTGCGGATCGATCACCTGCTGAGGGCAGTGGTCGACGAGTTCCGGGAGCATGAGGACATGCCGAATACCACCAACCCCGATGACTGGGCCCGCATCTCCGGTAAGAAGGGCGAACGCATCACCTACATCCGCACCATCGTCCAGGGCAAGGCGGGGCAGGAGCCAGGCAAGTCCATCGAGACCATGCCCAACACGGGCCAGTACCTGTGACGGCCGGTTCCGAGTCATCACCCGGGGGAGCCCTGCCCCCGGGTGGCGCCATGCGCGTGATGGGGTCGGAAACCGAATACGGCATCCATGCGCCCTCGGCACCCGGGGCCAACGCCACCATGATGTCCGCCCGGGTGGTGCAGGCCTATGCCCAGGTCACCCGGCTGCGCGCTGCAGGCGGCGCCGAGACCCGGTGGGACTATACGGATGAGGAGCCCCTTCACGACGCCCGCGGCTGGACGCTGGAACGGGGACAGGCCCATCCGAGCCAGCTGACGGACCAGCCCCCGGTGCTGGATGCGGAGGCCGTGGCCCTGGCCTACGGCCGGGACGAGCTGGACCTGGATGGTGAGGACGAATCCGGTTCCCTCCTGATGAACATGGTCCTTGGCAACGGTGCCCGGCTGTACGTGGACCATGCGCATCCGGAATATTCCAGCCCGGAAGTGACCAACCCGGCCGGCGCCGTCGCCTGGGACGCGGCCGGCGACCTCGTGGCGCTGTCCGCGGTCCGGCGGCTGGCCGGTGACCCTGAGCTCCCGCCAATCAATCTTTACAAGAACAACACCGACAACAAGTCCGTCTCTTATGGTTCCCACGAGAACTACCTCATGCCGCGCTCGGTCCCCTTCAGCGACATCGTGAAGGGACTGACGCCGTTCTTCGTGACACGCCAGATCATCTGCGGCTCCGGCCGGGTGGGGATCGGGCAGGACAGCTCCCGACCCGGCTACCAGATCAGTCAGCGTGCGGACTTCTTCGAGGCTGAGGTGGGCCTGGAAACCACCATCCGCCGCCCCATCATCAACACCCGTGACGAGCCGCACGCAACTGCCGACAAGTACCGCCGTCTCCACGTGATCATTGGCGACGCTAACCTCAGCCAGGCCTCCAACTACCTCAAGTTCGGAACCACGGCCATGGTCCTGAGCCTCATCGAGGCCGGACTGGCCCCGCGGATTGAAGTCCACGAACCCGTCGCTGCGCTGCAAACCGTCAGCCACGACACATCCCTGACAGCGAAAATCAGGCTCGTGGACGGGCGGCGTGTCACGGCGCTGGACCTCCAGTGGATGTACCACGAGGCCGCCGCCAAGCTCGCCCAGGACACCGGCGTGGCTGATGCGGTGGATGGCGACGGACATACCCATGCCGTGCTGGACCAGTGGGCCGCCACGCTGACCCAGCTGGATAGTGACCGCTCCTCCGCGGCCAACTCCGTCGAGTGGCTGGCCAAGCTGTCCATCCTCGAGGGTTACCGGCAGCGCGACGGCCTCGACTGGGACGATGCCCGCCTCGGCCTGGTGGACCTGCAGTGGGCGGATATCCGGCCCGAAAAGGGCCTGTACTACCGCCTGCTGGCGCGGGAGCGCATGCAGCGAATAGTTAACGACGCCGATATCGCCGCCGCGGTGACCGAACCGCCGTCGGACACGAGGGCATACTTCCGCGGACGCTGCGTCAGCAGCTTCAGCAGGGACGTGGTGGGCGCCAGCTGGGATTCGGTCATCTTCGATGTTCCCGGTTACGGAAGGCTCCAGCGCGTCCCGACGAGGGAGCCGCTTCGCGGCACAAAGGCCCTGACGGGAGCCTTGTTTGCCCGGCACCGCGAGGCCGGACCGTTCCTTGCAGAATTGCTTGGATCGGCACCTGCTCCGCCGCCGGCATAAACCCCCCGAAGAGCCGCTTCGCGTGGCAATATGGGCATACAGGATGTCCCGCCGGAGATGGCGGGACTGCGAGAAGGAGATGAACATGGCAGGGCAGGAGCAGCAGCAGCCGCAGCCACGCGACAGCGAGGTCGAGGAAGAGGTCCCCGTGCCGCCCGCACCGGCGGAGGGACAGGCATCCGCATCCACGCAGGGTGTTGATGACCTCCTGGACGAAATCGACGGCGTACTGGAATCCAACGCCGAGGAGTTCGTCCGGGCATTCGTGCAAAAGGGCGGACAGTAACCCGGCAGCGCCCCAACCCGCACCGGGCACGGAAGCCTGAGGTACCGCTGAATTACACGTTGAAGGAGTGCACCAGTGCAGGAGACAACAGCCAACAAGGTAGCCGCAAACGCGACGTCGTCGTTCACTGAGCATCTCCAACGCGACCGTCCGGAACTGCTTCCTTACAACAGGCCGTTCTTGGTCAGCGAGACCGCCGGCCAGCCACTGCAGGTGCCACATGCCACCACGATCGTCGCCATGACGTACGCCGGCGGCGTCGTCATGGCCGGTGACCGCCGCGCGACCATGGGCAACATCATTGCCAGCCGCCACATAGAAAAGGTCTTCCCGGCGGACCAGTATTCGGTGCTCGGCATCGCCGGGACGGCGGGCATCGCCATCGACCTCACGCGGCTGTTCCAGGTTGAGCTGGAACACTACGAAAAGATTGAGGGGACGCTGCTGAGCCTGGACGGCAAAGCCAACAGGCTCGGTGCGATGATCCGCGGAAATCTGGCGATGGCCATGCAGGGACTCGCGGTGGTCCCGTTATTTGCCGGCTTCGACACCGCCGCCCAGATGGGCCGGTTGTTCTCCTATGACGTCACGGGCGGCCGGTACGAGGAACAGGAGCACCATGCCGTCGGTTCCGGGTCCATGTTCGCCCGCGGTGCACTGAAAAAACTCTGGCGTCCCAACCTCGCCGAGGACGAGGCAGTCTCCGTTGCCATCGAGTCCCTCTATGACGCAGCCGACGACGATTCCGCCACGGGCGGCCCGGACCCTGTCCGGCAGCTCTGGCCGGTGGTATACACGGTCAACCGTGCCGGAGCCCGGCGCGTTGCCGAGCGCGAACTCGCCGCCGTCGCCGGCACTATCATCGAGGCCCGGGCAGCTGCCCGGCGGGAGGCCTGATATGACCCAGCAGTTCTATGTATCGCCTGAGCAGCTGATGAAGGACCGTGCGGACTTCGCACGGAAAGGCATCGCCCGGGGCCGGTCCGTGGTGGTCGTGAGCTGCGAGGACGGCATTGCCCTTGTGGCTGAGAACCCCTCTCCCTCGCTCCACAAGATCGGCGAGATCTACGACAAAATCGCCTTCGCCGCAGTGGGCAAATACAACGAGTTTGAAAGCCTCCGCCAGGCCGGAGTGCGCTACGCGGATGTCCGCGGCTATTCCTATGACCGCGAGGACGTCACCGCGCGGGGTCTCGCCAGCGTGTACGCACAGAGCCTGGGCGCTGTCTTCACGGCTGAGCAGAAGCCCTTTGAGGTGGAACTTGCCGTTGCCGAGGTCGGGGCGTCCCAGGACCGGGACCATCTGTACCGGCTCACCTTTGACGGCTCGATCGCGGATGAGCAGGGCTTCATCGTGATGGGCGGCCAGGCCGATAAAGTCTCCGGGGCTGTCGAGACCGGGTGGCAGCGCGACCTTTCCTTCGCCGCCGCGATCCGGCTCGCCGTCCAGGGCCTTGTCACGGACAACGAGTCACCCGACCTTCCGGCCAAGGCACTGGAAGTTGCGCTACTGGACAGGGGGTCGGAAAGCAGCAGGGGGACCCGGCGGGCGTTCCGGAGGCTGTCCGACGCCGACGTCATGGAACTGCTGGCTGAGGAGAGCTGAGATGGACAAGAGGATCTTCGGTATTGAGACCGAATTCGGCATTTCGTATTCGAGTCCGGACTCCCGCCCGCTGGCCCCGGAGGAAGTGGCACGGTACCTGTTCCGCAAGGTCGTGAGCTGGGGACGGTCATCCAACGTCTTCCTGACCAATGGTTCGCGCCTCTACCTGGACGTGGGCTCGCACCCGGAATACGCTACCGCCGAATGCGATGACCTCGCACAGCTGATCGCCCACGACCGTGCCGGGGAACTCATTCTTGATGACCTCGTGGACGAAGCCCAGTCCAGGCTCGCCGCGGAAGGCTTCAACGGGACGGTCTACCTCTTCAAGAACAACACCGACTCCGCAGGCAACTCCTACGGCAGCCACGAGAACTACCTGATTCCCCGCCGGGGTGAATTCACCCGCCTCGCGGAAATCCTCATCCCGTTCCTCGTCACCCGCCAGCTCATTGCCGGGGCCGGGAAGATCCTCAAGACGCCGCACGGCGCGACCTACGCCTTCTCCCAGCGCGCCGATCACATCTGGGAGGGTGTTTCGTCCGCCACCACGAGGTCCCGGCCGATCATCAACACGCGCGACGAACCGCATGCGGACGCCGAGTTCTACCGCAGGCTCCACGTCATAGTCGGCGACTCCAACATGTCGGAAACCACCGCGCTGCTCAAGGTCGGCACGGTCGACCTCATCCTGAGGATGATCGAAGCCGGTGTCATCATGCGTGACATGCGGATGGAAAATCCGATCCGCAGCATCCGCGAAATTTCCCACGACCTGAGCGGCCGCGCCCTGGTCCGGCTCGCCAACGGGCGCCAGCTCACTGCGCTGGAAATCCAGCAGGAGTACCTGAACAAGGTCACGGCCTTCGTCCAGGAACACGGCGCGCACAACCCGCACGTCCCGCGGATCTTGGACCTGTGGGGGAGGACCCTGCAGGCCATTGAGAGCGGCGACACGAGCACCATCGACACCGAAATCGACTGGGCCATCAAGAAGAAGCTCATGGACGGTTACCGGAACCGCCACGGCCTGGGACTTGATGCCCCGCGCATCGCGCAGCTGGACCTTACCTATCACGACATTTCGCGTACCCGCGGCCTCTACTATCTCCTCCAGGCACGCGGGGCGGTCCGGCGGGTCACCGAGGACACGGCCATCAAGGACGCGGTGGATGCACCGCCGCAGACGACGAGGGCAAAGCTGCGCGGCGACTTCGTCCGCCGGGCGCAGGAGCTGGGACGCGACTACACGGTGGACTGGGTGCATCTGAAGCTCAACGACCGCGCCCACCAGACCATCCTGTGCAAGGATCCGTTCCGCAGCGTTGACGAGCGCGTGGATGCCCTCCTGGACTCCATGGGCTGATACCCAGCTTCAGGCGTTACTCTGGAAAGAGGCTGTTTTTCGGCCCCGACTGCTTTGCCGCTGGCACTCCGCGCCCGGCTCAGCATCCATCTTGCCCCGACGAAAGTTCTTACGTGCGCCGACTACTAGCAATTCTCATTCCCGGACTGCTTCTGCTGACCGCCTGCGGCGGCGGACAGCCTGCAGCCCCGGAACCGACCAGCCAGTCCGCGGGTGAGACCGCCAAGCTGGACTCCCTCAAGCTGACGGAAAACGGAGACAAGAAAGCTCCGAAGGTCGAATTCACCAAGCCCCTCGATGTCACCGAGCCCACGGTCAAGGTCGTCACCGAAGGCAGCGGGGAGCGGGTCAAGGCCAATCAGATCGCCGAGGTCTCCGTCCTGGCGCTGAACGGCAAAGACGGATCCACCCTGGATGACACCTTCGCCAAGGAACCGCAGGCCATCGAGCTGAGCGACGACTTCAAGACCAAGAGCCCCATCATTTACAACGCATTTGTGGGCGCGAAGATCGGTTCCCACCTTGCCCTGGCCGCTCCGGCTCAGGCCGCCTCACAGGGCGCCGCGGCCCAGCCGTCGCAGCTCCTCATCATCAAGGTGCTGTCGGCCAAGGACGCACCCAAGGTGCTGGACAAGCCCGAGGGCGACACGGTCACGCCGCCGGCAGGCCTGCCGGCCGTCACGGAAAAGGACGGCGTGCCCGAGCTTAACGTCAAGGGCGTCGCCGCACCCAAGAAGCTCATCGCCCAGGACCTGATCAAGGGCAAGGGTGCCGAGGTTAAGGCCACGGACACGCTGACCGTGAACTACGTGGGCGTTGCACTGGCGAGCGGCAAGAAGTTTGATTCGAGCTTCGACCGCAAGGAGAAGGCCTCCTTCCCCTTGAGCAATGTCATCAAGGGCTGGACCCAAGGACTTGCCGGCAAGACCGTGGGCTCCCGCGTTCTGCTCGTCATCCCGAAGGATCTCGCCTACGGCGACGCGGGCCAGGGCGATGCCAAGGGCGACCTCGTGTTCGTCGTAGACATCCTCGGCGTCAAATAAGTCCTCCACAGCAGTTCCCCTACCAAGCAGAAGGAGCAACCATGTCATTTGGTCAGCGAGACCTCGACCGCCAGAAGCCGGAAATTGACTTCCCTGAAGGCCCGGTTCCCACCGATCTGGTCATCACGGACCTCATCGAGGGTGACGGTCCACAGGCCAAGGCCGGCGACACCGTCTCCACCCACTACGTCGGTGTGGCCTGGTCCACCGGTGAAGAGTTCGACGCATCGTGGGGCCGCGGCGCGCCCCTGGACTTCCGCGTGGGCGTCGGCCAGGTCATTCAGGGCTGGGACCAGGGCCTTCTCGGCATGAAGGTCGGCGGCCGCCGCCGGCTCGAGATCCCCTCGGAGCTCGCCTACGGCTCGCGCGGTGCCGGCGGCGCCATCGGCCCGAACGAGGCCCTGATCTTCGTTGTCGACCTCGTGGGCGTCCGCTAACCCAGCGGCTGTTCTTGCACCTCCCCGGCGTCTCCATCGGATGCCGGGATGGTGCGCAGCCGAAGGCGCGGTAACAATCGGAAGCAAATTCCGCATCGTTGCCGCGCTTTCGCTTTTTTCCCGCGACAGCTTTAGTAACGTAGCGAGAGTGTCCGCCATACGTACTGAACGCCTGCTGAACCTCCTGATCGCCCTCCTGAACTCCAAGTACGGGCTGCGCCGCAGCGAGCTGCGGGAGACGATCTACCACGCCGGAGCGGCCACCGACGCGGCCTTTGGCCGGATGTTCGAGCGGGACAAGAACGACCTGCGGGACTTTGGGTTCGAGGTCGAAACGGTCACGGACCACGGCTGGAGCTCGGACGATCCCGCCACCACGCGGTACCGCATCGGCAAGGAGTCGAACCGGTTGCCTGACGTGGAGCTCACGCCCGACGAATGGACGGTCCTTCTGCTGGCCTCCCAGCTCTGGGAGCAGGCAGCCCTCGGCCCTGCCGCCACGAATGCCATGCGCAAGCTCCAAGCGTCGGGTGGCCTGGCAGACGTCGAGCTGCCTGCCGGCGTGCAGCCCCGCATCAAGCCCGCAGGCCAGGCGTTCGAGGACCTGATTGCCGCGATGCACACCCAGCACGCCGTCCGGTTCCGCTACCTCGCCGGCAGCACCGGCAGGGAGGAAGAGCGGGTGGTCGAGCCCTGGGGGCTGGGCAGCCGGTTCGGCCAGTGGTACCTCGTGGGCTTTGACCGGGTCCGTGGCGCGCAGCGGTACTTCCGGCTCTCGCGCTTCACATCGGCGGTTTCGGTGCTGGCGAAAGAGACCTTTACGCCTCCGGCCGGATTCAACGTCCGCGCCGAACTTGACAGCCTCCCGGAACTGCCGCTCCGGTCCGCCGCCGTGGACGTCCGCGAGGACCGCCTGCTGGGGCTGCGGAAGCGGGCCGCCGCCGTCGGCCCGGCAGAAGGAACGCCCGACGGCGGGTGGGACCGGCTGGCGGTTCCCTACCGTGACGCTGAACTGCTGGGTGAGGAACTGGCCTCCTACGGTCCCAACGCCATTGTCGTGGCACCCGAAGAGCTCGCCGCCGCAGTACAGCGTCGCCTGGCGGGCGCCGCCGCCTTCCTTGCCGCACCCGTGCCGTCCTACGCATTCTCCGACGCGGGCCCCGGAAAGCGTGCCCGCAAACGCACCTCCGAAGACCAGCTGACGCGCATGCTCCAACTGGTGCCGTTCCTCGTGCACAACCAGGGACTCCATATCCAGGACGTGGCGGACAAGTTCGGCATCACCCGCAAGGAACTCGAAAGCGATCTGCTGATCCTCATCTGCTCGGGACTTCCGCAGGGATATCCCGACGAGCTGCTCGACATCCAATGGGAGGACGACCACGTCTTCATCACCCAGTCGCTGGAACTGAACCGGCCGGTCCGCTTCACGGTGGACGAGGCCTGCGCCCTGCTGACGGGGCTCGAGACCCTCAACGGCTTGCCCGAGCTCGCCGAAGGGAGTGCCCTGGAGTCTGTCACCCTCAAACTCATGGCGGCGGCGGGGGAGGAGGGGCTCAGGGCGGGTGCGTTGTCCGGGCCGGAAGTGGGCCCCGCCAATTCCGCCAGCCTGGAGATGATCCGCAGCGCCATTGCCTCTGCTTCACAGCTGCACCTCGTCTACCTTTCGGCGCAGAAGGATTCCCTTTCGGAGCGAGACGTCGACCCCCTGCGGCTCTACTCCATGGACAACACCTGGTACTTCGAGGCGTACTGCCATTCGGCGGCCGGCCTGAGGAACTTCCGGCTGGACCGCATCGAAGAGCTCAAGCCGAACGGAAAGCCGGTCTCCTCCCCGGTCAGGCCCGACGGCGGGTTCCCGGCGAAGCTCTTCACCCCTAACGACGACGACATCCTTGTGACGGTGCAGCTCACCGGCCACGGTGCCGGCCTTGCGGACGACTACTACGCCGAACGCACCGCCCCGCTGCCCGATGGCGGGCTGGTGGCGGAAATAAGGTTCGGGAGCACGTCCTGGCTGCCCATGTTCGTGGCACAGCACGGCGGGGCCGTGCGGATTCTCGAACCGGCTGCGCTGGCGGGGGCGGCCCGGGACTGGATCGAGGCGGCCCTGGCCCGGTACGCCAGCTAGACTACTCAGCATGCCTTGGTGGTCATGGATCCTGATCTGGATTGCGCTGATAGCGCTTTCCCTGCTGTTCTACGTGCTCATGGGCATCCGGCTATGGCGGAAGTTCATGGCCACCGTGACGGAACTGGGTGCAGCCGGAGACAAACTCGGGCATCTGCCTGACCCCGCTGCTGTTCCTGGCCCGGCAACAGATCCGCCCGCGGATCCAGCGGCAGCGACACAAACAGTGCCGGGAACCGCAGTCTTTGCCTCACCGCACCAGATGCGCCATGATTACCACGCATCCAAGTCATCCCGTGTGGAAGCCCGGCGGCAGCGCCGGATCCGTCGCAAGGCCGAACGGGGGCAGCCCCAGGCGTTGCACGACATCGAATTCAGATAAACGTAGGATGTAGTTAGAGGAAAGGACTTCCAGTGGGACGACTCTTTGATGGCCCTTGGCCCATCGTAATCATCATCATCGTGGCTCTGCTTCTTTTTGCCGCGCCCAAGCTTCCGGCCATGGCACGCAGCCTCGGCCAGTCCATGCGGATCATCAAATCCGAGGTCAAGGAAATGAAGAACGACGGCAAGCCGGAAAACCCGGACGGCACCGGTCCGGTTGAGGGTCGAGTGGTGAACCACCCGCAGTCCCGGACGACGAACGGCGAGCCGACTGACGGCACAGACGTTCCGCCGTCGAACCGCGCTTGACCTGAAGTGGCAGTGACGAGGGGCCGCAAAGCCAACCCTGAGGGCCGCATGGCTCTCATGGACCACCTGAATGAGCTTAAGAACAGGCTCATCAAATCGGCGATCGGGCTGGTGATTGGCGGCATTGGCGGCTGGATCCTTTACGATCCGGTGCTGAGCGCGCTCAAGGAACCCGTGGACCGGATTGCCGAGCATACCGGCGGCACGTCGTCGGTGAATTTCTCGAGCATCGCGTCTCCCTTCGACTTTAAACTTCAGCTGTCTCTGCTGATCGGTGCGGTCATTTCGAGCCCGATCTGGATCTACCAGCTCTGGGCCTTCATCACGCCCGGGCTGACGTCAAAGGAGCGGCGGTACACGCTCGGCTACATGGCAGCTGCCGTCCCGCTGTTCCTGGCCGGCGTCTGGGTGGGCTGGATGGTGACGCCACAGGTTGTGCGTGCGCTGACCCAATTCACCCCGTCCGGTTTTTCCAACCTCATCGACGCGCGAGACTACGTTGATTTCGTCACGCGCATGGTGCTGTTCCTGGGCCTCGCCTTCCTGGTGCCCGTGGTGCTGGTCGGCGTGAACATGGCGGGCATCATCCGCGGCCAAACGATCCTCAAAGCCTGGCGCATCACGGTCTTCCTCGTTTTCGTCCTGGCCGCCGTGGCAGCCCCGGGAGCCGATGCCCTGTCCATGTTCCTGCTGGCCGGGCCGCTCCTCCTGCTCTTCTTCGCCGCCATCGGCCTCTGCATCCTCAATGACCGCCGCCGCGACCGCCGCGCCGCCAAGCAGGCAGCTGAGACCGAGGCCACTGCCGATATCGCGACTCCGGGCAGCGAGCTGAGGAATCTCTAGCTCCGTCCCGGCTAGGCTTGAAGCATGTCCACCACCACCGGGTCCCCGTCGCCGTCCGAACGCTACCGGGCCAGCGCCGAACGGACCGCGGAATCCAAAACCTATCTGGGGTCCTTCGCCGGAACCCTGGACTTTGAGCTGGACGACTTCCAGCGGCAGGCCTGCCGGTCACTCCAGGAGGGACGCGGCGTCCTGGTGGCTGCGCCTACCGGCGCCGGCAAGACCATCGTGGGTGAGTTCGCGATCTACCTGGCCCTGCAGCGCGGGCTGAAGGCCTTCTACACCACCCCGATCAAGGCGCTGAGCAACCAGAAGTACGCCGAGCTCGCGGAAAAATACGGTGCGGACAGCGTCGGACTGCTGACCGGAGACACCAGCATCAACGGCGAAGCCCCGGTGGTGGTGATGACCACCGAGGTCCTGCGGAACATGCTGTACGCCGACTCCGATTCGCTGGATGACCTTGGTTTTGTCGTCATGGACGAGGTCCACTACCTTGCGGACCGCTTCCGGGGCGCCGTGTGGGAGGAGGTCATCATCCACCTGCCCAGCGAAGTCCAGGTGGCCTCGCTCAGCGCCACGGTTTCCAACGCCGAGGAATTCGGTGCATGGCTGGACACCGTCAGGGGGGACACCGACGTCATCGTGTCCGAGCACCGGCCGGTTCCGCTCTGGCAGCACGTGATGGTGGGCAAGGAGATTGTGGATCTGTTCGCCGGAGAAACCACTTTCGACGAAATCGCCCCCGAGGGGGAACCGGCGGCCGCCTCGGCGCTGCCGGAAGCGCCCAGTCGGGACGACGCCGGTCAACGCGGCTTCGAAGTCAACCCTGAACTGTTGTCCATGGCCCGGTCGGAAAGCCAGCTGAACTTCCAGGGCCGGTTCGGGCACGGCGGCCGCAGCCAGCGCAGGCAGCACAGGCAGCGCGCTGACGACCGGTCCCAGCAGGCAGCTCCCCGCACTGCCGTCCGGAAGGCCAGCCGGCCACAGGTAATTGCCAGCCTGGACCGGCAGGACCTGCTCCCCGCCATAACTTTCATCTTCTCCCGGGCAGGCTGCGACGCGGCGGTGTCCCAGTGCGTTGCAGCCGGACTGTGGCTCACCACGGAGCGGGAACAGCGCATCATTGCCCAGCGCGTCGACGAAGCCGGGCAGGACATCCCGTCCGACGACCTTGAGGTGCTGGGCTTCTGGAGCTGGAGGGACGGGCTGCTCAGGGGTATTGCGGCCCACCACGCCGGCATGCTGCCCACGTTCAAGGAAGTCGTAGAGAAACTCTTTGCCGATGGACTCGTCAAAGCTGTCTTCGCCACGGAAACACTGGCCCTCGGCGTCAACATGCCTGCCCGGTCCGTGGTCCTGGAGAAACTGGACAAGTTCAACGGCGAAGCGCACGTGGACATCACGGCAGGGGAGTACACCCAGCTCACCGGCCGGGCAGGCCGGCGCGGCATCGACGTCGAAGGCCACGCCGTGGTGCTGTGGCAGCCCGGCACCGACCCGGCGGCAGTTGCGGGCCTCGCGTCCCGGCGGACCTACCCGCTGAACTCCAGCTTCAGGCCCACCTACAACATGAGCATCAACCTCCTTGCCCAGTTTGGCCGGCCCCGGGCCAGGGAAATTCTTGAGTCCTCGTTCGCCCAGTTCCAGGCTGACCGGTCTGTGGTGGGCCTGGCCAAGCAGGTGAGAAGCCGGGAGGAATCGCTGGCCGGCTACGCCAAGTCCATGACCTGCCACCTGGGTGACTTCACCGAATATGCCCGGCTGAGGCGCGAACTGTCCGACGCCGAGAACTTCGCCTCGCGCGGCAAGTCCCGGGCCCGGAAGTCGCTCAACGAAGATTCGCTCAGCCGCCTCCTGCCGGGTGATGTAGTGAATGTTCCGGCCGGCCGCGCCCCCGGCTACGCTGTAGTACTGAGCTCCGACCACAGCTCGCGCGAACCCCGGCCGGCCGTGCTCACCATGGAGAACCAGTTGCGCAGAATCGGCATCGATGACCTCGAGGGCCCGATTTCCCCGCTGACCCGGATCAGGATTCCAAAGTCCTTCAACGCGAAGGTCCCCAAGTCCCGGCGCGACCTGGCCTCGTCCGTCCGCAATGCTCTGCGTGAAAACCGCCCGCCGGCGCCCGGCAGCCCCCGCAACAACGACTTTGGGCTGGGGGCCGGGCTTCCGAACCAGGAAAAGAAGATCGCCGAACTTCGGCGTGCCCTGCGGTCACACCCGTGCCACGGCTGCAGCGAACGCGAGGACCACGCCCGGTGGTCCGAACGGTGGTGGAAACTGCGCAAGGAAACGGACGGGCTAATCCGCCAGATCCAGGGCCGCACCAACACGATCGCCAAGACGTTCGACCGCGTCTGTGACGTCCTGTCCGCTTACGGGTACCTCGAAACACCAGAGCCGGGAAAGCACCAAATCAGCGCTGACGGCCAGCGCCTCCGCAGGATCTATGGCGAGAAGGACCTGCTGATTTCACAGGCTCTGCGCCAGGGTGCCTTCGATGATCTCGACGCCGTGGAGGTCGCCGCACTTGCCAGCGTGCTGGTGTACCAGGCGAAGCGGGAAGACCGCGGCCTGCGCCCGCGCATGCCCAGTGTTTCGCTGGAAACAGCGGTGGACGTCGTGGTCCGCGAATGGTCGGCATTGGAGGACGTGGAGGAGCAGAACAAGCTGCCCCTGACCGGTGAGCCTGAGCTTGGTCTGGTCTGGCCCATGTACAAGTGGGCCCGCGGGCGGCACCTTCAGGAAGTACTCAGCGGCACTGACCTGGCCGCCGGCGATTTCGTGCGCTGGGTCAAGCAGGTGATTGACCTGCTCGACCAGCTGGCCAAGATCCCCGGGCTGGATCCGCGGCTTGCCAGGCTGTGCAGCGAAGCCATCAAGATCGTCCGGCGCGGGGTCGTGGCATACTCCACGGTGGCCTGACCCGCGCCTCATCCTGCGACACCAGAACAAGCAGCAAGGAGTTCCATCCCTCATGACCGACGCAACCACCAGCGGCAAGGCCAGTCCCGGCCCGTCACGAGTGACGCTGTACCGCAACGGCTCCGTCTACACGGCGGCCGATCCGTTCGCCACCGCCATGCTCGTGGACGGTGACACTGTCGCGTGGGTGGGTTCGGAACAGGCAGCTACGTCGATTGCTGACAGTTCGATGGACGTCATTGACCTCCGCGGCGCGCTTTTGGCACCCGGATTCGTCGATTCCCATGCGCATCTGACGGAAACCGGCATTGCCCTCGATTCGCTGCAGCTGGGCGGTGTCCGTTCCGCACGGGAGCTCCTCGACGCTGTTGCGGGGGCAGCCACGGCCGGCCCCGTCCTGGGTCACGGCTGGGATGAGTCGCTGTGGGAAGATCCTGCCCTCCCCGACCCGGACGAGCTGGAACGGGCCGCTGCGGGCCGGCCGGTCTTCCTGTCCCGCGTCGATGCGCATTCGGCGCTTGTCTCGCCGGCCCTGGCAGCCACGGCACGGCTCGACGAACTCGACGGCTTCGCCACCAGCGGGCATGTCAAGCGGCAGGCACACGCCGCGGCCCGGCAAGCGGCCCGGAGTCTTCCCGCTGCGGCCCTTCGGGGATATCAGCGGCGTGCATTGAAAGAAGCTGCCGCGAACGGCTATGTCGCACTGGTGGAGATGGGCGCCCCGCACATCGGAAGCGTGCTGGACCTGCAGCTTGCAGCCGGGTGGAATATTGCCGCTGAATCCGACACGGCAATGCCGGAGGTTCTGCCGTATTGGGGGCAGCTGGTCTCATCGAAGGCGGAAGCCGAGGCGCTGCTGGCTGAGCTTGGGGTTCCGGTCCGCGGGCTGGCAGGCGACCTGAACATCGATGGGTCAATCGGCTCTCGCACCGCCTCCCTCCGGGAGCCGTATGCGGATGCACCGGGGGAAAGAGGAACGACGTACCTCTCCACGGATGAGGCGGCTGCCCACCTGGCGGCCTGTTCCGTTCTGGGGATCCAGGGCGGGTTCCATGTGATCGGCGACGCCGGCCTCGATGCCGCCCTGGACGCGCTGGAGCAGGCCGCCGCGGAGGTAGGAGAACAGCGAATCCGCGCGGCGGGACACCGATTTGAACACGTCGAAATGGCTGACGCGGAGGCAATCGCGAGGCTCGGCAAGTACGCGGTCACAGTGAGCGTCCAGCCCGCCTTCGACGCTGCCTGGGGCGGTCCCGGCAAGCTCTATGAGCAGCGCCTTGGTGCCAGAAGCCGGCATATGAACCCGTTCGCGTCCTTCTACTCGGCCGGCGTCCCTGTCTGCTTCGGCAGCGACAGCCCCGTCACCCCGCTGCGGCCCTGGGCCACGGTGAGAGCTTGCCTGGAGCACAATAACCCTGCCGAGCGGATCTCGGCCCGGGCAGCTTTCCTTGGCCACACACGCGCCGGCTGGCGGGCAGCCAGGCACGCCAATCCGATGGCAGGACAGTTAGTGCCAGGCGCACCTGCCACTTTTGCGGTCTGGGATGTCGAGGAGCTCATGGTCCAGGTCGCCGACGGCAGGGTCCAGTCCTGGAGCACCGATCCGCGTGCCCGCACACCCTTGCTTCCGGCCCTGGACACCGGTTCCGATCCGCGCTGCCTCCAGACCGTTCGGGACGGACTGGAACTGCACTCCTCGGCGGGCTTCCGCGGCTAAGGGCTGCAGCGGCGGACGGCACCGCAACAAAGCGCCACGGAGCCGTGAATTTGCGGTGGATTGCCCGCGGTGAATCCGACCCTGACCAGCGGCTATACATTAAGGGGCAGGTCAGGTGCCGGTTGACAGGGCATCGGCAGTCCGTAGCATTGAGGGTCAACGGACGGATGCATTTGGAGCGGTGTCTGTCTGGCCACCAGCGAGACAAATCGGACGCGCAAGCCACCCGGCGACACGCGGCGGTGGCACCCCGTGGGCGGGTCCATAACGCATCAGAAAACAGTTCCCTTACCGGCAACCGCGTAAACCGGAACTGGCCCGAGGCGTGTGTGGACCTGCCCGTGGCATGTCCGGCACAGGGCGGGCATGGCTGGGCGCACTCAGAACAGTCGCAGCGGAGTCCCGGCTGAGGACAAGGTGTGCAGGGAGCGGCGGAAAGACGGTCTGCGGATCGCCCGTATAATGGAGAGTTGCGCTTTGCGAGTCGGCGGCCCCGCCACACTCCACGCGTGCTGACCGCTCCCATCCAGGAAAGGCCTCCCCCGTGCGTGTCCTCACCATCATTCCCACCTACAACGAGCTGGAGTCGCTCCCCATCACGCTGGGACGCCTGCGTGCGGCGGTGCCGGCAGCCGACGTCCTCGTTGTGGACGACAACAGCCCGGACGGCACCGGACAGCTGGCGGACGGTATCGCTGCCGAAGACAACCAGGTCCATGTCCTGCACCGCAAGGGCAAGGAAGGGCTGGGCGCAGCCTACATTGCGGGGTTCAAGTGGGGTCTCGAAGCCGGCTATGACGTCCTAGTCGAAATGGACGCCGACGGATCGCACCAGCCGGAGCAGCTGCCCCTGCTGCTGGACGCTGTGGATCAGGGTGCCGACCTCGCCATGGGCTCACGCTGGGTACGCGGAGGAAGCGTCGTTAACTGGCCGCTGTACCGGCAGGCGATATCCCGCATCGGCAGTACCTATTCCCGGATCATGCTGGGAGTCAAGATCAGGGACGTGACGGGCGGCTACCGTGCCTTCCGACGCACCACCCTGGAGAAGCTGAACCTGGACCAGATCGAGTCTGTGGGCTACGGCTTCCAGGTGGACCTGGCGTGGCGCGTCGCCAAAATGGGCCTGAAAATCGTCGAGTGCCCCATCACGTTCGTGGAGCGTGAACTGGGCGCCTCGAAGATGAGCGGAAACATCGTGGTCGAAGCCATGATCAATGTGACGAAGTGGGGCCTGACGGCCCGCTGGAACAAACTGACGGGAAGGCGGCCGGCGTCCAGCCGGGCATAGCCGCTCCGCCCGGCTGGACCGGCTCAACTTTCGCCGGCTACACAAAAGGCCGGATCCGCTGCATGTGCGCAGCGGATCCGGCCTTTTGGCGCTTCACTGGGGGCTAGGCTGAGCGCCTTTCGCCCCGCCGTTCGCGCAGAATGGTGAGGCGGTCTTCGAGGATCTGCTCAAGTTCGGGAAGCGACCGGCGTTCCAGCAGCATGTCCCAGTGTGTGCGGACAGCCTTTTCATTGCTGGTGTCCGGGCGTTCGCCATCAACGAGCAGCGCTTCTTTGCCGGTCTTGGAAACCCAGACAGGGGGGATCTCGGCTTCGGAGGAGAAGGTTACAAAGACCTGCTCGCCGTCCTCGCACCGGTACTCAACCCGCTGACGCGGAGCCGGCTCCACGCCGGATTCGGTCTCCATGCTTTGGGCGCCAAGACGCATGCCCCGCAGGCTGCGATCGCTCATGATTTCTCCCTCTGGTCGGTTCGCGGAGCGGGCTCCGCGCTAGCCGGAGGTTTCAAAGCTGCCTCCGGACTACGTTGTGCTCTACGTAGCATCACTAATTGGAACGCTCTGCCAAGCAATGTTGTTCCGAGCGGAGTGAACCGACCGGACAAATATCTCATTATACGGATTTGCTGCCTCTCCAGCAACGCGGAGGCGGCTCCAAGGGCCTGCTCCCTCCACGCCATGGAAGAGGGAGGCCCGCCCGGCGGCGTGCCTCCCTCGTATTCCGCAATCTAGGATGCAGGCTGTTTGTCGGCGTCGTCACCCGCGCCGAACAGGTCGCCGGAGCGCGGGTCGGGATTGGTGCCGCCCAGCGCGTTGCCGATTCCCTTGAGGGCTTCGCCCACCTCGCTGGGGATGATCCACAGCTTGTTGGAAGAACCTTCGGCGAGTTTGGGAAGCGTCTGCAGGTACTGGTAGGCGAGGAGCTTTTGGTCCGGATTGCCCTTGTGGATGGCATCAAACACCTTTTGGATCGCCTGGGCTTCACCGTCGGCGCGGAGGATGGCCGCCTTGGCGTCACCCTCTGCCTTGAGGATGGCCGCCTGCCGCTGGCCTTCCGCCGTCAGTATGGCCGACTGCTTGGTGCCCTCGGCCGTCAGGATCGCGGCACGGCGGTCACGTTCGGCCCGCATCTGCTTCTCCATCGAATCCTGGATGGAGTGGGGCGGATCGATCGCCTTCAGCTCCACTCGGGAAACCCGGATGCCCCAGCGGCCCGTGGCCTCGTCCAGCACACCGCGTAGCTGGCCGTTGATCTGGTCGCGGGACGTCAGCGCCTCTTCGAGGTTCAGGCCGCCCACCACGTTGCGGAGCGTCGTGGTGGTCAGCTGCTCCACAGCCTGGATGTAGTTCGCGATTTCGTACGTTGCAGCGCGGGGGTCCGTCACCTGGAAGTAGACCACGGTGTCGATGGACACCACCAGGTTGTCCTCCGTGATCACGGGCTGGGGCGGGAACGAAACCACCTGCTCGCGAAGATCCAGCAGCGGCAGCAACCGGTCAACGAACGGGATCAGGATGGTCAGGCCAGGGTTCAGGGTCCGCTGGTACTTTCCCAGGCGTTCAACAACACCGGCCCGGGCCTGTGGCACGATCCGCACTGAACGAACCAGCACGATGACGACAAAGACGATCAGGACCAGCATCACGATCGTGACGGCGAATCCTCCTGGACTATCCATACTTCTCCTTCATTCCCCAATTTTTCAGTGAAGCTGTACGTTGACGGCTCAGCCGCCATATCTGCTGCCGCCTGCTCGGAGACAGCAGAAATCTTGATGTCCGGCGGTTACTGGATGGCGGTTTCCGACTGTGGTGCCACGACCGCCGTCGCGCCTTCAATGGCGGCAACGATCACGCGCTGGCCTTCCGCCAGCACACCGGAGTCGGAGCGTGCACTCCAAATATCGCCGCCGATCTTGACCAGGCCCCCGGTGGAGGACACGGCCTCCATGACAAGCGCCGTCTCGCCGATCAGGCGGTCAATGTTCGTGCGCTGTTCAGCGGGTCCTTTGTGAAGGTGCTTGAGCGTGACCGGCCGGACGAAGGCGATCATCAGCAGGGACACTACGCAGAAGACTACGATTTGAAGCCACAGGTCAGCCCCGGTGAAATCGGCCACAAGCGCGGCCAGGGCGCCTCCGCCGAGCATGATGAAAAACAAATCAAGGGTCAGCATCTCCACGGCTGCGAACGCGAGAAATACCGTGAGCCAGAGTGCCCACCAGTTTTCGCCTAGCCATTCGAACATTCGGTTCCCCCTTGATCCCGGGGGCTGCGGGGCAGACCCTCAGTAACTTTCTTCCATCCTAGATCGAACCGGCAACGCCGGGCAGGTGACCGGCGAGCCCGCGGCCAGAACGTGGCCAAGCCGTTATTTAGCGGCCACCCCCGCGGGGAGAAAGACACTGATCCGGAACTTACAGCTGACACCGGTCAGAGCTGGGAAGCGGGCCAGCCGGGCCGCCAATTCGCCGCGGTCGGTGTGGTGGCCGGCAGGGCCCATGAGGGCCAGGTTGGCAACGTCAGCCGGGGAGAGCTCAAGATTTAGGTCGAGGTCCTCCGCGGACAGCAGTTCAAAATGGGCCGCGAGAGCGTCGGCCAGCCGTTCATCCTTTCCAGGCTCTATCCCGAGCATTCCCGTCTGGCTGGCGATTTCGCCGAGGTGCCCCCGCCGGGGCGTCACCACAACCAGCCGGCCGGAGGGCTTGAGTACGCGGGAGAATTCAGCGGCGTTGCGCGGCGCAAACACCACCACCACGACGTCGACGGCGGCGTCCGCCACCGGAAACGGCTGCCACACGTCGCTCACCAGGTTTACGGCCTCGGGGTTGAGCCGTGCCGCGCGCCGGAGCGCGAACTTTGAGATGTCCAGTCCGACGGCGGCAACAGGCACCGCTGTGCCCACGCGGTCGAGTACCGCCCGCAGGTAGTGGCCGGTTCCGGTGCCGGAATCAAGGACTGCTGGTTCCGGGCCGCGCAGGGCAGGTACGGCCGCGGCAGCCACCGCATCTGCAAGCGGCCGATAGTGTCCGGCGTCGAGAAAGGCGGTGCGGGCGGCCACCATGTCAGCAGTGTCCGCCTCGAATGCAGTTCCCTTGCCGACCAGCAGGTTGAAGTAGCCCTGCCTGGCGGCGTCGAAGCTGTGGCCCGCTTGGCAGGTGAGGGCACGGGCGCGGGAGGCGGCGCCTCCATCCGCCCCGGCCGGGACGGGAGCGAGGCCGGCGCGGCAGACAGGACACAGCAGGGCAGGCAGGCGGGATGGCATGGGGACAATCCTAGGGCTGTTGACCGGGTGCGCCAGAAGGTAAAGCCGTGGGGAAAGGGAACCGTGAGGTGTTTCACACGCCTCGGCCGAGACGCTAGGCTCACGTGGATGAAGCCTGAACACCTGCCGCTGCTCATGTCCGTCTCCGCCCCTGCCGCCCACCCCGACGGCTCACGCGCCATTGTGTCGGTCACCCGCCCCGACTTCGATGCCGACGCCTACGTGGGCCAACTGTGGAGCGTCCCCCAGGATCCCGAAAAACCGGCGCGCCGAATAACACGCGGCTTCCGGGACACCGCTCCGGCCTTTTCCCCTGACGGCCGGGTCCTCGCCTTCCTGCGGGCCACCCCCGGCGGCAAGCCGCAGCTGCACGTGGTGGAAGCCGCCGGGGGAGAGCCCCAGCTCCTGACGGACAGGCCCCTCGGGGTCTCCTCCTACGCCTGGTCACCGGACTCGCAGCGCATAGTCTTTGGCTCAAGGGAGCCTGACGACGGCCGCTATGGCACCATCGAGGGCGTCAGCGCAGGCGGTGAAGATGCCCGCCTCATCACCGGCTTCAAGTACAGGATGAACGGCGTTGGCTACACGGGCGACAAGCCGTTGCAGCTCTTCATTCTGGATGTTCCGGAACTTGGCGGGGAGCCCGAAATCAGGCCCGCAGGCCGCGCGCTCAGGGACGGTGCGCGCACCGCTGGGGACCGGCCCGGGCAGTCCGCCGGCAACGCAGGAGCGGCCATCGGCCTTCCGGACGCGAGGCAACTCACGACGGCGGCAACGGACCACACCGGTGAATCCTTCAGCAGCGACGGATCATCGGTCTACTTTGTGGCCGAACTGCACGAGGCGAGCGATCAGGACCTGGTCAGCGGCATCTACCGCCTTCCCTCCGGCGGCGGTGATCCGGTGCCGGTCAAGGCCCCAAACGTTGGGCCCCAGACCGTTCTTGACGTCCGCGAGTCGCAGGACGGGAAGTGGCTGTTTTTCACCGCCCAGGACCTTGGCGGCTCCAGCCGGGACTTCGTCGCAAAGAACACCGTTCTCCACGTCATGCCCGCGGCGGGCGGAGATGCCCGGGCGCTCAGTGACGCCGAAAACATGGACGTTGCCGCCCCTGGTGCCCGGATCGAGCTCCGCGGCAGCGACGCCGCCCTGGCCCTGAACACCGCCCAAGGCACGGTGGAACTGCTTGAGTTCAGCGCCACGGGCAGCCATGCCTTGCTGGTCCACGGCGACAGGGTGGTCACCGGAGCCGGCGCCGCCGGCGCGTCACTGTTCATCAGCTTCACGGACTCCGCCACGGAAGGCGACGTCGCCTTCCTCGGCAACGGCCAGCTGCGGCTACTGACGGATTTCTCGGCCGCCCTGCGGACGGAGGCCGGCATCATCGAGCCCCGGGAGCTGGTCGTCCCGTCGCCGGATGGGTACGAAGTCCACGGCTGGGTGCTGATGCCGCCGGGCAAGGGCCCGCACCCGGTGCTGCTCAACATCCACGGCGGTCCGTTCGCCCAATACACCGTGGCTCTCTTTGACGAAGCGCAGGTCTACGCGGAGGCCGGCTACGCGGTGGTGATGTGCAACCCGCGCGGTTCGGCAGGCTACGGGCAGGCGCACGGAAGGGCCATCAAGGAGCGGATGGGCACTGTGGACATGCAGGACGTTCTCGCCTTCCTGGAGGGTACCCTGGACAAATTCTCCGCGCTGGACGCCAAGGCCCTCGGGATCATGGGAGGTTCCTACGGCGGATATCTCACCGCATGGACCATCAGCCAGGACCACCGCTTCAAGGCCGCGATCGTGGAGCGGGGTTTCCTGGATCCGGTCAGCTTCGCCGGCTCATCCGATATCGGCTGGTTCTTCGGCGGCGAATACACCGGGGAATCACCCGAGCAGGTGGCGGCCCAAAGCCCCATGGCCACGATCGCCGGCGTCCGGACGCCCACCCTGGTCATCCACAGCGAGGACGATCTCCGCTGCCCGGTGGAACAGGGCCAGCGGTATTTCACTGCGTTGAAGCAGCAAGGCGTGGAATCGGCGTTCCTGGTATTCCCCGGCGAAGACCATGAACTGTCCCGGTCCGGCACGCCTCATCACCGCCGTCAGCGCTTTGAGCACATCCTGGCGTGGTGGGCACGGTACCTGCCGACGGAGTCCAACCGTGGTGCGGAAGGCCAAGAGGCGCGGAACGAGGAGGCCGCGGACTAGCGGGTGGAGGACTAGCGGCCGTCTGGGTGGCCCGCACTTGGGAGCCCGGGTATTGAGGAGTCCTGCAGAAATCCAAGCTCCTGGCGGGACTTCCCAATGCCAGGCTCGGCCCAGCGCGCCGCGTACTCACTGTTGGTACTGAGCGAGCGGAGCTCGGCCCTGTCGATATACAGCGTTCCGTGGAGGTGGTCAGTCTCGTGCTGGACGATCCTCGCCTGCCAGCCGCTGAAGTCCCGGCTCATCGGATCTCCTGCCGGCGTCAGGTAGTCCAGCCGGACACTTTCCGGCCGCTCCACCACGGCCTGCAGCCCGGAAAGGGACAGGCAGCCTTCGAAAAAGGCAGCAGTCCGGTCTCCCAGCGGCTGGTAGGCCGGGTTGAGGACGGCGAAGAACTCAAGCGGTATCCGGCCCCTTGCTGCCGCCATGTCGTCATCGACCTCAAACCGGTCTTCGAGGACGGCCAGCTGAAGCGGAATCCCGAGCTGGGGCGCCGCCAGGCCCACACCGGGTGCCGCGTGCATTACCTTCCTCATCACCTCAACCAGCTGATCGAGTTCGGCCGCGCTTAACTGCCCCTCGAACGGAGCGCAGCGTTGCCTCAGGACAGGATGGCCTGCCTGGACTATGGGCGGCAGCGTTTCCAGCGCGAGCAGTTCCTGCACGGTCTCCCGGATGCGGTCAGGGGTGTAGGAGGTTGGCGGAGATGCTTGGTTCATGGGGAAAGCCTAATGGGGCGCGCAGGCCGCCGTGACGAAGTCGTAGATCTTGCCCCTCAAGGCGGTCCCGGCGGCGACTTTCACGAGGCCTGTGCGGGCACCCACGGCAACGCGGAGCGGAACGAGCGTGCCCACCTTGTCCTCGGCAACCGCGTGCGGATCGCAGCGGGCGGGACGGATTCCCAGGTCCAGGTTGAGGGCCGGGCCGCCGGCTTTCACCATGAGGTCCCGGGGCCAGGGTCTGGCGGGATCCTCGGCCAACAGCGTTGTGGTCTCTATGCGCTCGATGACCAGGCTCGTGGCGGCCCCGCCGCGGCCGGGGGCCGGTGCGCCATCCGCTGGAGAACCGGGAGCCGGCCCGCTGGCGGTTGCGGAGGGCTTCGGAACGCCGGGCCGGATGAACAGATGAAGCGCGGCACGCTCGCCGTCGGCGGACACAGTGAGTTCCGGTCCGAGGACGATCCCGGCGACGGCACGTACATCACTGGCCAGGCACTGCTCCGAATTGTTGCGGGCCAGCACGCCGAAGGGGTCCGTGGCAGGAAGGTTCCGCTGTGCGGGGCCTGGCGCAGAGCCGGGCACCAGCGTGACGGTCACGACCGGCGGAGGGATGTCGGCGCCAGGGCTTTTGCCGCCATCCGGAGCCGGGCCGGGGCTGCAGCTGGCAGGCGTCAACTTCGCAGGCAGGCTCTTGCCCTGGCCGGGCGGGAGGTCGACTCCGTCCGGGGAGCCGTGCCAGTCGATCCCTGCTGCGAACAACGGGCTGGCGACGCCCGCTGACTGCACCGTCACAGTGTCCTTGCCGTTGTTGGTCAACTGGATCTCGATGATTTGGTTCCCGTAGTTGTCACGGAACTGGTTCACCATCGCGGTGAGCGGCGCGGCGGAGGAGGAACCCGCGCCCGGGCTCGGCTGCCCGTCGGGCTGAACAGGTTGCGGGGTGCACGCGCCGGCACCGAGCAGCGCAGCAATGGCGAGAACACAGCCGCCTGCGGCACTTACCGAGTGGGAAGTCCGGGACATGGGAGCCTTGGGGGCGCTCCCCGCCAGCCGGAATTTGTGTTGCACGGTCATGGGCCTGTCATTGCATGGTGAACCGTCTGGCCACCAGGGCGTTCAGCGCCGGCGCCGCTCCTATCCGCGCGATCGCGGCGTTCCGCATCCGCAGCAGACCGTCCGGGAGCGGCCTGCCCAGCGCCATGTTCACCTCGGCCTGGCGTTTCGCGCCCGCGGCTGCCCGGCGCCTCGACGCGTCGAACGGGCGAAGGTCCGCCCCGGATGGCCGGCCGTGCAAAGCGGCCAGGATGACCGGCATCAGGGATTCCGCGTCCAGCCAGCCAAGGTTCATGCCCTGGCCGCCGATGGGGCTGATCTCGTGGGCGGCATCTCCGATGAGGGCGGTCCTCCCGGCCACCATGCGGGCCGCCAGGCGGGAGCGGACGCCGAAGCTGCTGAGCATGCTGTTGCTGCCGGCGTCCACGGCAATGCCGGTTCTGTCGCCCACGAGGCCGGCCAGCAGATGAGGGTCGGGACGGTCCGGCGGCCGGGAAAGCCTGACAACCCAGCGGCGGACTCCGCCCGGCAGCGGAAAGGATTCGACGATCCCGCCGGCCTCGAGAAACAGGGCAGCGTCCTCTCCATACGGGCTCGAGTCAGGGAAGTCGCCCATCAGATAGTGGTCCGGGTATCGCCGCTCCGCGGCGGGCACGCCCAGCAGCCGCCGCACTGTGGAATTTGCGCCGTCCGCCCCCACCGCCAGCGAGGCGGAGAACCTCTGCCGGGTGCCGGCGACCGTGACGTCTGCAGTGACCCTGCCGCCGTCGTCGTGCATGTCCGTCACCTGCGCTCCGCGAACCAGGGCACCGCCGTCCAGTTCCAGGAGCCGGGCCTCGAGGACGGCCTCAGTGACCGGCTGCGGGACGGCCAGGACGAACGGGTAGCGCTCCGACACCGGCGCGAACGGCATGTGCGCGATTTCCTGGCCCAGCCATACGGCGCGTCCACGGCGGATGGGGATCCCCCGGGCGACCAGCGGAGAGGCTGCGCCGATGCGGTCCAGGGCGGCCAGTGCCGGGGGATGGATGCCGATGGCCCGTGTATGCGGGTTCCGCCCGGTCCGCTTTTCAAGGATGCGGACGGCCACTCCATGCTGCAGCAGCAGCGCGCCGAGATAGAGGCCCACCGGGCCGCCGCCAACGATCAGGACATCAGTCACGGCTGGCATCCCGCAAGTAGGTGAGCAGGCAGTGGAAAGGGGAGTGGGGCTCCGCTGACCACCCAAAAGGCACGACGGCGGCAAGTTCCGCCACGGTGTAGCTGCGCCTGATGGAGGTCAGGCCGTCGCGGCGGATGTACGAGCCGGCCAGTGGCAGCGCGCCCGCCGCAAACAGGGCGTAGGCCAGGGCGCTGCGCCGGAGATCGTTGTGGAACACGATGCGCCGGGACAGCACCGCGGAATCGCTGAGCAGGTTCTGCAGTTCGGCAGGGGTGAGGTGGTGCAGCACGTGGTTGGAAATGACGATGTCGTAGGCCCTGCCCTCCGCGACGAGCTCGGCACTCGTGGCCTGGCGGAACTGAACCCCCCGCACGGGTTCCCGGCTCGCTGCAAACCGGTAGGCGCGGGCGTCGGGATCTATGCCCGTGATGTTGAGCTGAATCCCGTCCCTGGCCGCCCACTTGGCGAGCATCAGCGCCAGGTCCCCGCCGCCGCAACCGATGTCCAGCAGGGTGGCCGGTGCGGCGGGCGTGAGGAGCGGCCGGAGCCTGCTGCGGTACAGGGGGTGCCAGCCCGAGACGGCGCGGTTGACGAGTGCAAACTGGCTGTATGTGCGGTTAAGGCGTTCCGGATCGCAGTCCGGCCGGTCCATGTCCTCGATGGCCTCGGCGTCGCGCGCGCCCAGTAGTCCCATGGCGCGGTCAGGCCAGGGAGGATTCGGCCTCGTCCGCCAGCCGAGGGTCTTGGAGCGGTTGGTTTATCTTCGTGAAAAGTCCGGTTTCGACCGTCAGCCCGGGTCCGAAGGCCATGGAGCAGATGCGTTCGTCGCCTTCCTGCGGCGGAAGATCGAGGATGTGCCTGAGGACGAAGAGCACTGTGGCGCTGCTCATGTTGCCGAAGTTCCGGAGGGTCTCACGTGCCGGGACCAGTTGCTTGTCGGTGAGGTCCAGCCGGGACTGCACCTTGTCCAGAATGCTGCGACCACCCGGATGGATGGCCCAGTGGGTGATGTCCCGGTAGGGGAGTCCGGTGAGCGAACTGTCGCGGGCCAGCAGCGGTTCCAGGGCGCCCACAATGTGGTCGTCGATGATGTGCGGAACGTAGTTGCCGAGGACCATTTCAAAGCCCTCATCACCGATGTTCCAGGCCATTGAGTCTTCACCTACCGGCGTGAGGACAGTTTCGAAGTGGTCCAGCTGCAGCAGCGGCGTTGATTCGGGTACTTCGCGCGCTGTGACGACGGCGGCTGCCGCGCCGTCCGCAAAGAGAGCTGAGCCCATGATGGCGTCCGGATCGTTGGAGGTACGGACGTGGAGCGAGCAGAGTTCGGCGCAGACGACGAGGACGACCGCCTCCGGGTCCGCCTCGCAGAAGGACTTCGCAGCACGGAGCGCCGGGAACGCGGCATAGCAGCCCATAAACCCGAGGTGGTAGCGCTGCACTGCAGGATTGAGACCGAGCGCACGGACGATCTTGTAGTCCGGGCCCGGGTTGAAGAACCCCGTGCACGAAACGGTGATGAGATGAGTTATGTCAACTGGATCGATCCCGGCGCAGCTGGAGACGGCAGCAGAGGCGGCCTCGATGAAGATTTTCGTGGCTTCCCTCGCGAACAGGTCGTTGCGGGCCTTCGTGCTGGGGCTCCGGAGCAGTCCCGTGGCGGGATCGAAAAACTGCGGGTTCTCCGCCCGCGAATCCATGGTCAGTTCCTGGACTGCCGTGTAGCGGGTATCGATGGCGGCTGAGTCGAAGCAGGTGGAAACCAGCCGTGAGCCGAGCCGTGTGAGGCCGGGCTGGGCAGCAAACACGTCGCGTGCTTCCGTCTGGATGAGCAATGTGGGCGGAACAGCTGTTTCGAGTGCTCTCACGTAGACCGTCATTCGTTCATTCTTAGTGAGAGCACGCCTTAAGACAATGGATGGGCCGGCTGGCCGTCGTGCGTCATGGATCAGATGTCCAGACCGGTCAGGAATCGAGAAGCGACGGTCACGTGCCGCGGCTAGACTGAGCCAGATAATCCCGATGCGCGACTTCAGGAGTGACCATGACCGGCTCTTCCACCCAGGGAATCAAGACAGTGCTGCATCCCGTTTCCGACCTGGCGGCTGCCAAAGCGGTGTACTCCGCCCTGCTCGGCGTACCGCCGCAGACCGATGAGTCCTACTACGTCGGGAACGTCCTGGGGCTGCTTCAGGACCGATAAGTGCCGGGCCCCGGAGGGGTGACGCGCCCACGATGGTGAACCGGGCGTACCGCTCGAGGCTGGTTAGATGGAGCCAGTGGACGCCGACGGAGACCGCGAACGCGGCCCGCTAACAGATGGAGACACGATGATCACGGCCACCCAGACGGACACGCAGTCGCCAGCGCAGCCGATTGCCGACACCCACGACCTGATCCGCGTGCAGGGCGCACGCGAGAACAACCTCAAGGACGTCAGCATCGAGATCCCCAAGCGCCGGCTGACGGTGTTTACCGGTGTCTCCGGCTCAGGCAAGAGTTCGCTGGTGTTCAGCACCATCGCCGCGGAGTCGCAGCGGATGATCAATGAGACCTACAGCGCGTTCGTGCAGGGCTTCATGCCGAACCTGGCCCGGCCCGACGTCGATCTGCTCGAAGGCCTGACGACGGCGATCATCGTGGACCAGGAGCGGATGGGTGCGAACCCGCGCTCCACGGTGGGCACCGCCACCGACGCCAATGCGATGCTGCGTATTCTCTTCAGCCGGCTCGGGCAGCCGCACGTCGGGCCGCCCACGGCGTTTTCCTTCAACGTCCCGACGCGCAAAGCGAGCGGGGTGATGAGCACCGAGAAAGCCGGTGGCCGGGTCGAGAAGAGTGTGGTGCAGGGTGCCGTGTATCTGGGCGGCATGTGTTCACGCTGCGAGGGCATGGGCTCGGTCTCTGACTTTGACCTCACGGCGCTGTACGACGACAGCAAATCGCTCGCCGGGGGTGCCCTCACGATCCCCGGCTACAGCATGGACGGCTGGTACGGCCGCATCTTCAGCGGTGCCGGCTTCAACATGGACAAGCCCATCGCGAAGTTCACCAAAAAGGAAATGCACGACCTGCTCTACAAGGAGCCGACCAAGATCAAGGTCGAGGGCATCAACCTGACGTACGAGGGGCTGATCCCCAAGATCCAGAAGTCGATGCTCTCCAAGGACGTCGAAGCAATGCAGCCCCACGTCCGGGCCTTCGTGGAGCGCGCCATCACGTTTCAGACCTGCCCCGAGTGCGACGGCACGCGGCTCAGCCCGGAGGCCAGGTCCTCGAAGATCCAGGGCAAGAACATCGCCGAGCTGTGTGAGATGCAGATCAGCGACCTGGCCGCGTGGGTCCGCGGGCTCAACGAGCCTTCGGTCGCGCCGCTCCTCAAAGGCTTGCAGCACCTGCTCGACTCGTTCGCGGAAATCGGGCTGGGTTACCTCTCGCTGGACCGGCCGGCGGGCACGCTGTCCGGGGGAGAGGCCCAGCGCACCAAGATGATCCGACATCTGGGCTCGTCCCTCACGGACATCACCTACGTCTTTGACGAACCGACGATCGGCCTGCACCCGCATGACATCGAGCGGATGAACCAGCTGCTGCTGCAGCTGCGCGACAAGGGCAACACCGTGCTCGTCGTTGAACACAAGCCCGAGACCATCGCCATCGCCGACCACGTGGTCGACCTCGGCCCCGGGGCGGGCACGGCAGGTGGCAGCGTGTGCTTCGAGGGCACCGTCGAGGGCCTGCGCGGGAGCGACACCATCACCGGTCGCCACCTCGACGATCGGGCAAGGCTCAAGGAGTCGGTGCGGACGTTGTCCGGCGCGCTTGAGGTCCGCGGGGCGTCGGCACACAACCTCCGGGGCGTCGACGTCGATATCCCGCTGGGCATGCTCTGTGTGCTCACGGGCGTCGCCGGCTCCGGCAAGAGCTCGCTGATCCAAGGCTCGGTCGCCGGCCGCGACGGGGTCGTGGTGATCGACCAGGGCGCGATCAAGGGTTCGCGTCGGAGCAACCCGGCGACGTACACGGGGCTGCTCGAACCAATCCGCAAGGCGTTCGCCAAGGCCAACGGCGTGAAACCCGCACTGTTCAGCTCCAACTCTGAAGGCGCCTGTCCCACATGCAACGGGGCGGGAGTTATCTTCACCGAGCTGGGCGTCATGGCCACCGTCGAATCCACCTGCGAGGACTGCGAGGGCAAGCGGTTCCAGGCGCCGGTGCTGGAGTACACGCTGGGCGGCCGCAACATCGCCGAGGTGCTGGCCATGTCAATGACCGAGGCGGAGGTGTTCTTCGGCGACGGGGAGGCACGTACTCCGGCCGCCCACAAGATCCTCGACCGGCTCGTGGACGTCGGGCTCGGGTACCTCACCCTTGGCCAGCCGCTCACGACGCTTTCCGGCGGCGAGCGGCAGCGGGTCAAGCTGGCAACCCAGATGGCAGAAAAGGGCGACATCTACGTGCTCGACGAACCGACCACCGGCCTCCACCTCGCCGACGTCGAGAACCTGCTCGGCCTGCTCGATCGCCTCGTCGACTCCGGCAAGTCGGTCATCGTCATCGAGCACCACCAGGCGGTCATGGCGCACGCCGACTGGATCATTGACCTCGGTCCGGGAGCCGGCCACGACGGCGGCCGGATCGTCTTTGAGGGCACACCGGCCGACCTCGTCGCCGCCCGTTCCACCCTGACGGGCGAGCACCTCGCGGCCTACGTCGGCGCGTGAGATACGGGAGATCCACCCGACCCTGATTGGTTCAGGGTTGGGTCTGGGCCCCGAGGTACTGGCGAAGCCCGGGAATGGCGAAGCCGACGTTGCCGTGGCCGGCTGATTCGATCAGACGGCTGCAATGAGCCGGTTGCGGCACTTGGACACCACGTTGAGCTTGGACTCGATGACGCCATATCAGGTTCGAAGTGGTTTCTTTTGTGCGGCGCTTGCAGGTTTGACGTTTAATCCGCGCTCAACTTCGGCTTTGGCGTTCGATCCGCGCTCAACTTCGGTACAGCCGACGTCGGCAGGTTGGTCACCGACTGAAGTTGGAGTCGCGCCATCAACGCGTACACGACGCGTGCAACGACGCGACTTGATACTGCGCCGATCAGCCCCTTCCGGCTGATTATAGAACTGGCATGCACGGTTATTCGTGAGACGGGAGTTCCCTCCTCCGTCCCCAGGATCCGTTCTCCTGGTGGAATCGTCAGAAGACGACGGCTCGCGCCGGCGTCATTGTTTCTTCCGCATGCCGTAGGCGGGCTGGCCGTGGGCGCCAAGAGAGCTGCTTCAGCGAAGCATTTCGGCTGCACGCGTGACCCGCTTCCAGGCCACTGCTACGCTCGCCAGAGAGTATTCCATGCATCGGATTGAGCTTGATGGACGCGAACGATATGAATGACCCGGCACCCGACAAAACGATGTCGAGCACGGAAGCCGCAGCTTACCTGAGCGGTTTAGTCGGGTACGGTGTCAGTGCTGAGGTGCTGGAGAGCCTGAATGCACTTGGTCGTGGCCCTGTCACTGAGGAAGAGGGCCAGAGTTTGGTATATCGCCGGTCAGCGCTCGATGCGTTTCTCCGGGAAAACGGCGCGGATCCGATGGCTTGGATGGCTGGCGCGTGGCGGACCGTCGCGGACCAAGTCGAAGCCGTGACCGCAGACCATCCTGAGCTGCGGTCCGAGACATTCTTAGAACAATTAAGAAATCTGGAAAGCGACGACGGATGGGATGCCGACAAAGCCAGATAAGCGGCACAACCTCGAGTTCACTTTTGATGCCGTGCGGCAACGCAGGCTCATCCTCCAATCAACCCTCGGGCTAGGGTCGACAAGATGGCGGAGGCAGGCGGCCGTAGGGCAGCAGCATTAACTGGCATGCACGGTTTTTCGTGAGCCGGAGTAACTCACCCGCCCTGCTGGGCGGCGATATAGCGCATGTATGTGGAAGCTGCGTTGGTGGCGTGCCGTTCAATAGTTTTGGGGGAGTAGCCCAGGGCTTCGGCAATAATGGCGACGGGCGCGAGTTTGGTGAGCTCGTGGAGGGTTCCGAGCCGGGCGGCGCGAGTGCTGAAGATCCGGGTCAAGCGTTGCGTTAGGTATCCGGGGTGGATGTGGTTTCCAGGGGAGTGTCCTGTGAAGACCCACTTGCTGTTGGGATGCGCGGCCGTGAGGCCATGTCTGGGGTTCTCGGCCAATTCCCGCCAAGGCTCATCCAACGGGGCCGGCATCGCAATGTTTATTGATCCGAGCTGGATGGTGACGAGTTCTTCGGTAATCGCCACGTCTTCCCAGGTCAGGCGGGCAATGCGTTCTGCCTGTTGCCCGAAAACAAGGACCAGTATCGCGGCGGCCTGATCTCGTGCCTCGATTTCGCCGCCGGAGTGGAGCACGCGGCCGAGTGCTTCGTCCTGCCCTGTCTTGTCGAGCTTGGCGCTCGTTCCTCGACGATGCGGGATGATAGTCAGTCCTGCGGGTGCGGTTTTGGTCTTGATTGCCCATTTCAGGAAGTGTTCAGCAATCCGCCTGGTTGTGGCTCCTTCTGCCTGCCAGAGGTCGAGATGAGCCTGGGTCAGCTCGGCGAGGCTGGTGCCGTGGCCGGTGAGCCAGTTGAGCAGGTCGATGGCGACGGTCACCTGCTGCTTGGCGCGCAGGAAGGTGCCGCGGGTGACTTCGCCCATCTGGTTCATCCGTCGTTGGTGGTGCCAGCGGATGTAGCGGCGGATCACGTCAAGGTGCTGAGGGTCCTTCACGCGTTCGATGGCTTCTGCCGCCCAGCTGTCGTAGCGCATCCGCAGCTCGTCGCGTTGGGGGAGCACCCCGTGTTCTATGAGGAGTCCGCGGACGTATTCGCGGGTGCGTGTGTTGGGTAATCCGTCGAAGGTTTCGTGGCTGATGTTTGGCGCGACGGCGAGGTTCCGGAGGAAGGCTGTGACGTGCTTTTGTTGGATCCAGGTCAGGCCGCTGTTGGCCCGTTTCATCGACTTCAGCGCAGCTGCCAGCGGGATCAGCTCCTTGGCCATTGAACCAGTGGCCTGGTTGGTAAGCAGGTCATCTACGACATCGCCGAGGACGCAGGTCCAGCAGCGTCCACCGCTGTAGAGTTCATCCTCTTCTCCGCAGCCCACGCAGTCGACGTTGAGCCGAACGCCCGAACACCGGCGGCATGCCGGCTGCTCATCGATAATTCCTGGCAGGACGCCTTCGTGGCCGCAGGCGCAGGTGCCGCGGGTGCGTTTGGCTTGCTGGTAGCAGTAGCCGCAGACTCCGCCGTCGGGCCATCGTGCGACGGTTTGGTGGTGTTGGCCGCAGCGGTTGCAGGGGACCGGCCAGCGGATGGGGTCCTCTGCTTTACGTGGCCTACTCACCGTCCTCGGGTGTGACGAGGCGGATACGCTTGGCGATCGGGTTACCTGGTTGGATTCCGAGGTCTTCGCTGCGCTGCGGTGCGTTGGCTGTCGCCGCGGCGCGCATCTCAACGAATGGTTCGAACAGGTCGTTTGGGGTGCAGTCCAGGATGTCGCAGAGCGCCGCGAACGTCCTGGCCGGGATGCGTTCGGGCGTGGCCGTGACCAGCCGGTAGACCTGGCTCTCGGAGAGATTGATTCCGCGGGATCTCAGAAGGGGCATCAACTCCGTGGTCTTCCAGAGGTTGCGCTTGGCCATGAGGGCACGCAAGTTCCAGCGGTAGCCGATCCGGCGCTGTTCAGGCATCTGAGTCCTCCAAGGTCGTGATGCGGCGTGCAATCATCTGCTGCACGGTTTTCTGCTTGAAGTCCGACGATACCGATGTGTAGAGGCCGGTGGTCGAGGCGTACGAGTGGCCAACCTGTGTCTGCACGAACGCCGGGTCGTAGCCGGCTTCGATCAGGTGGGTCACATAGGAATGCCTGAGGCAGTGCAGTCCCAGTTCCTTGGGTAATCCAACGGCGTCACGTGCAGCTGCGAAGGCATCCCCGAACGAACCAAGCGACATCCGGGCGCCCCGCTCACTTGGCCACATCGCCGATGACCGGTCCGCTGTTGCGAAGTTCGCCCGCATCCCTCCGGATGTCCACGTCCTCAGCTGATCGACGACCCAGTCGAACTCCGGCACCGTCAGAACAGTGCGCCGCCGGGGCCCGGAACCTGCCGTGCCTTTGGCAAACCGCACCTGGATGGCACCGAAGCGGCCATATTCACTCACGTGGGGATTGGGGCCGAAATCCTCCAGATCCAGCATCGTCATCTCACGCCGGCGAAGCCCATAGGCATAACAGACTTTGAACGCCACCGAATCGCGGAACAGTGGCAGCCAGCGCTTGGTGCCGGCCGCGTACTCACGGTCAACGAGATCGTCGATGTGATCGAAAATCCGCTGCAGTTCCACCTTGGTGAACGCCCGCCTCGCTGCCGGGACGGCGTCATCGGTCGTGTGCCTGGGCGTGTTCCATTCAAAGCAGATCTGGCTCGGAATATCGCCAAAAGTCCGTTCGCAGAACTCACCCCATCCATAGCCAGGATGCGTCAGATAGGAGCAGAACATCGCCACGGCATTGCTATAGGAGCGCAGCGTCTTCAGGCTGATCGGCTTCTCACCGGAACGCAGTCCGGCCAGGAAATCATCGACGTCTGCCGGACGCCATTGCCACGGAAACTCACCGGTGAATCCCTGGAACCGTTCCAGCAGCTGGCAGCGCTGCTTGATGGTCTGCGTCGTGAGCCCGCGGGCCAGCATCTGTGCCCGCCAGCCATCCAGCATGGCCGTGAAAACCCGCTCATCGGCTCGAAAAAGCCCAACATCCGGATCCACCAGCATCCGCGGGACGAAACCCGGAACGGCACCACTCACTGCAACCCCTAAACCATGGAAACATGCATTAGATGCAGGAAACCTATAACTTTCGGCCGCAGTGGATCAAATCCAAATGACGCGCCAGAATCATGAAGGGCTGCGAAACTACGTCTGACCTGCGGAAACACCGGATTCTCCCAGGGGCGGGAGTTCTCGCATCCACTTCTACTCCCGTTGTTTAAACGCCGATAATCTACATTATGTCAAGCTGCGGCTCGGAAGGGGGCCCGTGGTGCGATGGTCTGCAACTGCCCGCCGGGGCGGGCCGGCGAAACAGCTAGACCCACATTGCCTACCCGTGCGATCCCCACTCCTGACGAGGCGCAGACTGAAACCGCACGGGAAACGCATCAATCTTGACTAAGGACGGTTGAAGAACTGAGGAAGGCTCCGGTGCAACTTCACTAGTGCAAAAGTACGGTTTACCTCCGCCAGGATGGAGATAGGCTTCGGGCATGTCAACTCTTGGGGGTAAATGTTGGATCCGCGGTATCGCGATGTTACTGGTTTTAGCCAGTTCTGGAGTGGCTTTATGTTCCTGTGAATACATGAACGAGGAGGCGGCTCCGGCTACCGCACACGCCGGCACCTCCCGGCCAGCACCCCCTCCCCCGCCAAAGGCCGACCCCGACCTCGCCGCCGTCCGGGCAAGTAACCAGGCGCAACTGGATTTCCGCCTGGGCCCTAGACCTGATGGTGTCGTTTTGGGCGGCTCAGGCGGACTGGGCGGCGACGGGTACCGCGCCTCGGTCATTGGCATACCCAAGGGAAGCTACAAGGTAACCGCTGCATGCCTCGGCGTACTCAAGGCATCGCTCACCATCTCGCAGCCCGATCGCCGAGGAGGAACGGGGCACGAGCTGGCCCTCGATTGCGGAAAGGCAAAAAGCGTGAATCTGGACCTTAACGTAGGGCCGGTATCGGCACATGCCTTTCGCATGACCACTGAACCGGGCAGCGCTGCTGTCGCCGGTTTCTGGATGGTCCCGGCCCCCTGACGTGAGTCAGACCGCGCTACCCGCCGCCCTCACGGTGAGTACCGATAGCGAAGATTACGCCAACCTGAAGTGCTCCGATTGCATAATCTGCAAGACAGGACCTGCTGCCCCTCGACGGCGCCGCATGAACAAGCACGGTAGCTGGACCATGGCGACCACTTCATGCGCCCCAGGGCCGGTATGTCCCCTTCCTGCGCTGTGATCTGCCATGCACTCAGGCGGCTGGTTATTACAGTGGTCGCTCACATGCTCCTTGACACCCCAACCCAACGCGGGATATGTTTTACCTCACATCCACTAACGCGCGTTAGTAACGCGCATAAGTGGATCCAGCTAGACTCTTATCCAAAGTTCAGCCCTAGTTACTAGACATCGGACGGTCAATGAAGACGAACTCACGGCAGGCCAAAGTGACGATGCAGGATGTCGCGGACCATGTCGGGGTCTCCCGGACGACGGTTTCCTTTGTCCTGAATGGTGGAACGGGAAACGGGATTCCACAAGAAACCCGTGACCGCGTCCACCGGGCCGTGACCGAACTGGGCTACCGCCCGAACGCGGGAGCACGAGCGTTGGCGTCCAAGCAGACCAGGCTGTACGGGCTTATTACGGAAATCGTGACCGCGCCTTTTGCCGCCAACATCGTCCGGGGCGCCCAGGAACAGGCCGCGCGGGAGGGTAAGACACTTCTCATCGCCAGCACTGACTGCAGCATTGACGCCGACCGGCAGGCCATCGAGACGATGCTCGAGCACCGTGTCGAGGGTCTGATCTATGCAACAAGCTGGCATAGGGGTGTGCGGTTGCCTGCTGTTGCGGACGAGGTGCCGACGGTCCTGGTTCACTGTTTTGACGAGGCGGCCAAACTCCATTCCGTCATTCCTGACGAGGCTCAGGGTGGCTACGCCGCCACGATGAGGCTCATCGGGGCCGGACACGACCGGATCGGGCTCATCAACCTTGATCCGGTCATTCCAGCAGCCATCGGCCGCCGGTCCGGTTACATCCGCGCCCTTGAACAGGCAGGTATAGGTCTAGATGAGAAGTTGATCATTAACGAGGACGGCGAGGCAGATCAGGGCTACCGCGCGGCGTCCTCCCTCCTTGACAGCGCTTTGCCGCCTACCGCGATCTTCTGCGCCACTGACCGTATGGCCATGGGCGCTTACGACGCCATCAAAGAACGAGGGCTTCGTATCGGGGACGATATCTCCGTGGTTGGCTTCGACAACCAGGAAATTATCGCCAACTACCTGCGACCGAGCCTGACGACCGTCGCACTGCCGTTCCGGCAAATGGGCGCAACCGGCGTCGCGCTGCTGGCAAAACTGGCAGCGAACCGCGATCTGGCCCCGCTCCAACACGTTATCGAATGCCCTCTGGTGGAGCGTACATCCGCGCGCCTGCCGGTCCCGGCGTCCTGACGTCCACCATCCGCTAACCCCATCTCCATTTCACTGACGAATCGAGTTCCCTCATGCCCAAAATCCATCCCAAAAGGTCGCTGTCGGTGGTTGCAGCCACACTGGCGATCGGCGCGCTGGCTCTGACCGGCTGCAGCGCCGGAAACACATCTGGAGGCGCAGCAAAAGGTGGAGGCTCCTCCAACGGGCTCCTGACAATCCCCCGGGAGGACACCGCAACGTTCACCAGCAACTTCAACCCGTTCTCCCCGAACGCGCTTCCGATGACGCAGCAGTCGGTCTTTGAGGCCCTGCTGATCGTCAACCCTGTCAAGGGCGAACCCGTACCCTGGCTCGGGGCATCGTGGAAAGCAGACAAAGACGGCAAGGGAGTGACATTCACCCTCCGCGACGGGGTTAAGTGGTCAGACGGACAGCCTCTGACCGCCGACGACGTTGTGTACACCTTTGAACTCCAGAAAAAGATCCAAGGCGGATTCGACTACCTGGCCAAGGTCTCCGCCGTCGACGCACACACCGTCCGCTTCGATTTCAACAAGCCCTACGCACCCGGACTTTACGAAGTCGGCCAGCAGGTCATCGCCCCGAAGCATGTCTGGTCCAAGATCGCGGACCCGGCAAAGGCCACCAACGACAACCCGGTGGGCACCGGCCCCTACACACAGGTCTCCCATTTCCAGACACAGTCATTCGAACTTGATAAGAACCCCAATTACTGGCAGCCGGAAAAGCAGCAGCTTACCGGGATCAGGATGCTGGCATTCGCCGGCAACTCCGGGGCCAACCTCGCCCTGCAGAACGGCGACGTGGACTGGAGCGACCAGTTCATCCCCAACGTCCAGAAAACCTTCATCGACAAGGATCCGGCACACCGCCACTTCTGGTACCCCACCACCGGGGGCACGATCAACTGGCAGCTGAACACCACCAAGGCTCCCTTTAACGATCCAGTCGTACGCAAAGCACTCAGCATGGCCGTGGACCGCGATCAGGTCGCCAGCCTGGGCATGTCAGGCTACACCCACCCCGCCGACTGCACCGGCCTCAGCGACGCCTACAACAGCTGGCGCGACCAGGGCATCGTCGAGCAGTGCGACTGGACGAAGCTGAACGCGGACAAAGCCAACCAGATGCTCGATGCCGCCGGCTACAAAAAGGGAACCGACGGTATCCGCACCCTCAAGGACGGCAAGCCGTTCCAGTTCAAGTTCTCTGTCGGCTCGGCATCTTCGGACTGGCTCTCCGTCGGTCAGATCATCTCCAAGAACATGGAAAAACTCGGTGTGAAGGTCGAGGTCAACTCCCCTGACTGGTCCCAGGTCGTCTCCGGGTACACTGACGGATCCTTCGACAGCGGCATCGTCTGGAGCAACTCCGCCGCGACGCCCTTCGAGTTCTACCGCGGCGTAATGTCACAGAAGGTTGTTGTGCCGGTCGGCAAAAAAGCCAACGAAAACTACCACCGGTTCGGCGACGCGGAAGCGACCGCAACGCTCGACAAGCTGGCGGCAACGGCAGACCCGGCAGCGCAGAAGACCCTCATTGACTCCTTGGAGGCACGCTTCAATGACGTGGCCCCGGTGATCCCGCTGTTTTCCGGTCCGGCGTGGGGCGCCTACACCGACCAGCGATTCACGGGCTGGCCCAGCAACGATAACCCGTATGCAACTCTTTCGGCCCGCTCGGCCACCACAGTGCTGGTTCTGACCTCACTCAAGCCGGCCCAGTAGGCATCACGTGGCTGTTCGGGGCCACCGGCCCCGAACAGCCACCAAAGCCGCTGCACACACGCACCGCACCGTTACCACCTGCCGGACCCGGACCGATCCCCGGGCGGCGCAACAATCATCAAGAAAGAAGCGGAATCATGGTATTCCTCCTCCGCCGCCTGGGGTTCTACGTAATCGCCTTCTGGGCCTGCATCACCCTGAATTTCTTCCTCCCGCGGCTGATGCCCGGGGACCCCGTCAGCAGAATGTTCTCCCAAGTCCAGTCTCAGATGCGCCCGGACCAGGTGGATGCGCTCCGCCGGCTCTTCGGTCTGGACGACCGGCCCCTCTGGGAACAGTACCTCGCGTACATCGGCAACATCTTCCGTGGGGACATGGGCATCTCGCTGTCCCGGTTCCCCTCCCCCGTTTCGGAGGTGATCGGATCACAGATCGGATGGACCCTCCTGCTCGGCGGCACCTCCCTGGTTATTGCCGTCATTCTGGGCAATTTCCTCGGCGTCCTGGCAGCATGGCGGCGCGGAAAGTTCCTGGATTCCGTCTTTCCTCCGCTGCTGATTTTCGTCGGATCATTTCCCTACTTTTGGCTGGCCATGGCCGCTCTATATCTGTTTGGGATAACCCTGGGCTGGCTGCCTCTGAGCCATGCCTTCTCCACGGGGCTCAGCGCCTCGTTCTCCTTCGAATACATCGGCGACGTAGCCGCTCACCTCATCCTCCCGGCCCTGACCATTGTCCTGGTCTCCATCGGCGGTTGGATGCTGGGGATGCGCAACACGATGATCGCCACTACCTCTGAGGACTACATCACGATGGCTCGGGCCAAGGGACTCCGTCCGGCACGGATCATGTTCCAGTACGCGGCGCGCAACGCCATGCTGCCCTCAGTGACGTCGTTCGGCATGTCCCTTGGCTTCGTCGTCGGCGGCGCTCTCCTCACCGAAACCGTGTTCGCGTACCCGGGCATCGGCTACCAGCTCCTGACCTCCGTCCAGGCGCTGGACTACCCGCTGACCCAAGGCATCTTCCTGACCATCACCGCCGCCGTGCTGGCAGCTAACTTCCTGGTCGACATCATTTACGTACGGCTGGACCCCCGGGTCCGGGTCAGCTAGAAACAGGTCCCCCATGTCACTTACAAACTCAACACCTACCGCGACCACCACGGCCGGCAACCCCACCGTTCAAGTACCCGAACCTCCGGTCCCCGGACGACTGGCCCACGGAGGGTTCGTCCACGGCATCCTCACGAACAAGAAGGCCCTCTTCGGGCTGGCCGTCCTGGTCGTATTTGCCCTCCTGGCACTGCTGGCACCCCTCCTGGCCCCGGGAAACCCCTCCGACTTCGGCCCCGAAGCATCCCTGGCGCCATCCGCGGCCCACCTGCTCGGAACCACCTCCAAAGGCCAGGACGTGCTCGCTTTGACCCTGTGGGGATCGCGAAGCTCACTGACGGTCGGATTCATCGTGGGCATAGCGGCGACCTTCATCGGCTGCCTCGTCGGCATCGCCTCCGCGTACTTCGGCAAGGCCATCGACGAACTACTCTCGCTGCTGACCAACATTTTCCTGCTCATCCCCGGACTTCCACTCCTGGTGGTCCTCGCCGCCTTCCTGCCCCCGGGCCCCGCCACTGTCGTCATCGTCCTGGTCATCACCGGCTGGGCCGGCAGCGCTCGTGTGCTCCGCTCCCAGGCACTGTCTCTGCGCAGCAAGGACTTCGTCGCCGCGGCCGTGGTGACCGGTGAGAAAGCCTGGCGCATCATGTTCCGGGAAATCCTGCCCAACATGGCCTCCATCGTCATGAGCACCCTGCTCGGCTGCGTCATTTACGGCATCGGCGCCCAGGCAGGCCTGGAGTTCCTGGGGCTCGGCGATACCGGCTCGGTCAGCTGGGGAACCAACCTCTATTGGGCAAACAACGACGGCGCCCTGATGACCGGCGACTGGTGGGTGCTCCTGCCCTCGGGCGTAGCCATCGCCGTCGTCGCATTTGCCCTGGCCCTGATCAACTACGCCGTTGATGAAATCACCAACCCCCGCCTGCGCGTGGAAAAGAAAGGCTGACAGATGGAAACCCTAACTGAACAGGACCGGGGAAACATCGGCCGGACCGCCGCCGCTCCCGTGCTGAGCGTGAAAAACCTGCAGGTCCAATACACGGCAGAAATCGGAAACGTTACCGCCGTCGATGGTGTCAGCTTCGACATCGGCGCAGGAGAAGTGTTCGGCCTCGCCGGTGAATCAGGCTGCGGCAAGTCCACCATCGCAAACGCGGTCATGCGGCTCCTGCAGACCCCGGCAAAAATCACAGGCGGCTCCATCGAGCTCAACGGAAAGAATCTCCTGGACCTGGGCGAAGAAGAACTGCGACGCACCCGCTGGCGCGACGTGGCGATGGTCTTCCAAAGCGCGATGAACTCCCTGAACCCCGTCATGACCATCGGAGATCAGATCGTCGACGTCTTTACCACGCATGAAAGGATGCCCAAGAAAGCCGCCCGCGAACGTGCCGCGGAGCTGCTGAAACTTGTCGACATCAGCCCCGACCGCCTCAAGTCCTACCCGCACCAGCTCTCCGGCGGAATGCGCCAGCGGGCAGTGATCGCGATCGCGCTGGCGCTCAAACCCTCCCTTCTCATCATGGACGAACCCACCACGGCCCTGGACGTGGTGGTTCAGCAGGACATCATGCACCAGATCAAAGAACTTCAGCAGCGGCTGGGGTTTTCCATTCTGTTCATCACCCACGACATCTCACTCATGGTCGAGCTCTCCCACCGCATGGCCGTGATGTATGCGGGAAAGCTGGTCGAGGTCGCTCCCTCCAAGGACATGCTGGAGAACCCGCTTCACCCCTACACCAACGCCCTCATGGGAGCGTTTCCGCCGCTGACCGGCCCGAGAGTTGAGTTGACAGGCATCCCGGACGCCCCGCCGAACATGGCCCACCCTCCCACCGGCTGCCGCTTCCACCCCCGGTGCCCGCTCGCTATCGACGCGTGCCGCACCGTCGCGCCACCGCTCCTTCCAAAAGCCGAAAACCACGACGCAGCGTGCCTACTCCTACCCGAATACGTCGTCCCCCGCGTAAGGTCACGCCGATGAGCCCCGCACACAGCACCTCATCCCGCCCCGAAAGGGCGACCGAGCCCCTGGTCCAGGTACGCAACCTGAGCAAGGACTATCATCTGGGAAGCTTTCCCTTCCGTTCGACCGTACGCGCGGTAAACGACGTCTCCTTTGACATCAACCACGGCGAGATTGTGGCACTTGTCGGGGAATCCGGCAGCGGAAAAAGCACCATCGCCCGCATTCTCGCCCGCCTTGAGCAGCCCACCGGCGGCCAACTCATCATCGACGGACAAGACATCTTTGCCTCCGAACGGCGCAAGGCATCAATGAAATACCGGAGCAAGGTCCAGATGGTCTTCCAGGACCCCTTCGGATCCCTCAACCCGGCACACCGCATCGAGCACTTCCTGACACGTCCGCTACAGCTTCACGGAGAAAACGACAGCCCGAAGGCCCTCAAAGTCAAACTGCGTGAACTCATGGCAACGGTCGGCCTGGGCGAGCAGATGCTGGACCGCTACCCCCACCAGCTGTCCGGCGGACAACGGCAGCGCGTCGCCATCGCCAGAGCCCTGGCCGTGGAACCGGAAATCATACTGGCCGACGAACCCACCTCAATGCTCGACGTCTCGGTCCGCATCGGAATTCTCAATCTGATGCGCAAACTCCGCGATGAACGGGGCGTGTCCATGCTATACATCACCCACGACCTCGCATCCGCACGCTACATCGCGGACACAACCCTGGTGATGTGCGCCGGGGATCTGGTCGAGGGCGGTGAGAGCATCGAGCTGATGGCCGCCCCCCATCACCCGTACACACAGTTGCTGCTCTCCGCCGTCCCCGACGCCCGCAGGACCCAGACCGTCCGCCCGCCGAAGAGGAATGCCACGGAACGGAACGCCAATCGGGGAAGCGGCGAACGTGTCACCCTCAGCGAATTCCATTGGGCGCTCAAAGTGCCAGGATCTGCCGCCTGACCGCCCCCAGCCCGCCACCGACCACCCCGGGGGCTCACCGGCGAATGTGGCCTACGGACTCGCCCGTCTGGATGTTTCGACAGGGTTCCTGACCTCAATCGGCCCGGAAATCAGCGTCCCCTCCGCGTCCGAAGTGCGGGGGCAAGCCTGGTCAGCTGACCACCAACCACGGCTCTCGCGCCCCAACACCGCCGCAAACCTGCCGATCACCGCACGATCCAGGCCCTTTCCTTGCCTCATCCCGAACCTGAAACGAGACACCTCCCATGACGGCCGTGACCACCACACACTCTGAAACCTTCCGGCCCGCCCTGCATTACACGGCCCGAAACACCTGGCTCAATGATCCCAACGGGCTGATCCACCATCAGGGCGTGTACCACCTCTACTATCAAAACAATCCTTTCGGAAACACCTGGGGAAACATGTCCTGGGGCCACGCGACCTCGGAAAACCTCGCCGACTGGACCGAACAGCCTGTCGCGATTGCCTGCGACGAGCAGGAGGACATCTTCTCCGGCAGCATAGTATTCGACAGCCAAAACAGCAGCGGGTTCGGCACCGCAACGGCGCCCCCGCTGGTAGCCGTCTACACCAGCGCCTACAAGAATGCCTCGCCGTTGCACGGCGTCCAGGCGCAGTCACTGGCCTACAGTCTGGACGGCGGCTTCACGTGGGAAAAATACGCGGGCAATCCCGTGCTCAGCCGTAACTCGGCCAACTTCCGTGACCCAAAAGTTTTCCGCTACGACGGCGGGGCCGGCTCCTACTGGGTGATGGCGGCCGTCGAAGCCGAAAACTACAAAGTAGTCCTCTACAAGTCCGAGGACCTGAAAGCCTGGGAACACCTCAGCGATTTCGGCCCCGCCAACGCCACCGGCGGCATCTGGGAATGTCCGGACCTGTTTGCCCTGCCGGTGGACGGCAATCCACAGGAGCTGAAATGGGTTCTGACGGTGAATTTGAATCCCGGCGGCCCGAACGGCGGTTCAGCCGGGCAGTACTTCACAGGAGACTTCGACGGCGTCACATTCACCTCCGACTCCACCATCACCAGCGGGGCGCAGGACCCCGACCGCCTTCAGGAGTACCACTGGCTGGACTGGGGACGGGACTATTACGCCGCCGTCTCCTTCAGCGACGCCCCCGACGGCAGGCGTATCATGATCGGCTGGATGAACAACTGGGACTATGCCAATCAGATCCCGACGTCACCGTGGCGCAGCCCCATGTCTCTGCCCCGGGAACTCTCCCTGGCCACCGTTGGCGGCCGCACCAGATTAGTCCAGAATGTCGTCGAGGAAGCCGTCTGCCGCGGTGAGGTGCCGGCAGTTCAGTCCGGCCCCATCCATTTGGCCGGGGAAACACGCCCGATCCCCGCCGCCACGGGCACGGTTCAGCTCATCGAAGCCGACTTTACGGCCGGGACGGCCGAGGAATTCGGCCTCATCGTTCGTGGGAGCGGCACGGAAGGAACCCGAATCGGCATCAACCCCGCCCAGGGCCGCCTCATCCTTGACCGGACCGCCTCGGGTGACACGGGCTTCCATGATGGATTCCCTTCCGTCGACACCGCGCCCATCAACGCCTGGGACGGCCGATACAGGCTGAAGATCTACGTCGACCACTGCTCTGTTGAGGTCTTCGCCCAACACGGCGAGCTGGTGCTCACCGACCTGATCTTCCCGGACAAAACAAGCACCGGAGTCTCCATCTACGCCCACGGCGGCTCGGCAACACTCGAGAGCCTGACGATCACGCCCTTGATATAGACCCGGCCTGCCGCAAATGGATGACTTGCCGGCTTCAGAATTCACGATGCCCAGGATTGGAGAAGATCACGACGATGCCGCGGGTGCCGGAGTAGCTGTACAGGTCGCGCCACCGGCATACGTTTCCTGCCTCATCGAGAACGGCCTGGTGATCGCGGTCAGGTGGTCTTGCTGGCGGTCACTCACGCGCACCGCCACCGGTCGCCCCTGACCTGGACGAGTCCAGTCCCGGTATTGCGTTCCAGTTAGGGCACACCTCAACCGGACGCCAGGTCGGCCGACCAAAGCTTGTCAGAGTAGGGCCTGATTTCTACTTTGCGGCGTTGGACGCCTGGCCGCGGCCGATGCCGTTGAGCGGAATGTCGCTGGATCCCTGCAGCCGGCGCTGCGCATTCCAGTCAGTCTGGCCATGGCGGATGAGGGCGAACGTCGTAAGGGTCATGCGGTTCATTCTGGCCTGACAGCCGGCAGGCTTTGGAAACTGCGGTTACGCGAAAGGGCCGATTCGCATCCAGCACGGAGTTCTCGCATGAACGACCGTTTCCCAGAGCCAGTCCGCTGAATGGCAACGCCCGACAGGAGACCTGCGGCTCGGCTTGCCCGCAGATTATGGTCTGCTCGTTCTGCCAACTGCATGCTGCCCGTGTCACCGGATCGAGGACGGGCCGTAGACGCCTTTGCTATGCGCATAAGCATGCAACAGGCCATGGCTTAGCGGATGCCGAGGGCGCGACACCTGCCCGAGGGCCGGGCGCCGCTACCCTTGGCTGATGTCGATGCCCGTGATCGGCGCGCCCGCGCGCTCGTATGCGAGCGAGATCGCGCCTTTGGGGAAGGCCCGCGGCGGCTGCGCGACGCGGAATGCTGCCGGCACGCCGGTGCCGTCGGCGAACAGCCGCTTACCCGATCCGAAAGTGAGCGGGTAGAGGAAGAGGTTCAGCCGGTCGACGAGGTCGGCCTCGAGCAGCGACCGTGCGAGGCCTCCGCTGCCGATGACGTGGATGTCGTCGAACCGGTCTTTCAGCGCGGCCACCTCCGCGACATCCGACAGCGCTGTGGTTCCGTCCCATGCCGGGTCGGTCAGGGAGCGCGACACGACGAACTTCGGCAAGGCGTTGAACGTCACCGCGATCGGGTCGTCGTTGCCCCGGGTGGGCCAGAACGCCGCGAAGATGTCGTAGGTTTTGCGTCCGAGCAACAGTGCGTCCATGCGGTTGATGCCGGCGACGATCGCCTCGCCGGTCTCGTCGTCGGAATACGCTGCCTGCCAGCCACCGAACTCGAAGCCGCCCTCGCGGTCCTCGTCGGGGCCGCCCGGCGCCTGGTACACGCCGTCGAGGGTGATGAACAGATCGACTGAGAGGATTCCCATGGTGCGCTCCTTCGCGTGAACGGCGACCAGATGCCGCCTCTGCCTGTGCGTCGATCGGGATAGCCCGGAATCGATATCACTGCGTGCCACATTAGCGACGAGCGGACGGCAGGTCGAGAGATGGACGCGGGCGGAGACGCTGAGCAGTCGGAACCGCGGGGGCACGGAATCCGAACCGTGCGTAGCTATGCCAACAGAAAGGGCGGACACGCCTTCTGTTCATCACAGCTACACTGAACAAAACAAGGCACAGTATGAAAGCATGGCGGACTCAATGATCGAAAAGCTGCACCTCACTCCGGAAGACGCGTTCCCGGAGGATCTGGGCAAGGTCCTGGACCACGAACTACAGGTCCTGGACAGTCAGGTCCAACGCCAGCTCGACCACGAAGTCGTGGTTGACGGCGAACCCGACCCTGAAACGGAATTCCGCCACTACGAACTGGACGAAGAATTCAACGACCGCGACAAGCGCTGACGGCACCGACTCCCGTGAACCTCGACTGCGCAAAGGCCCAGGTTGCCGCGCGGGGCCATTTCAATGCTGGACCCGTATCCATCCGTGGAAAGCTCGCTTCGTTGGGAATCGCCGTCAAGGTCGCCACGGGCTACAACCCCCGGGTGGCCGAGAAGGTCTGTTCCGATCTGGGGCTGGTCTCAGGCGGAACGCTGACCGGTACACAGATCGAAAACCTGTCGGATCCGGAGCTCCGGGCCGCCGCCCGGCAAACGGGCATATTTGCCAGGGTCTCCCGGGACAAAAGGCCCGGCTGGTCCGGCTGCTTCGCTAAGACGGCGTGGCCGTTGGCTTCCTTGGGGACGGCGTTAACGATGCGCTTGCCCTGCACCATGCCGACATAGGCCTGTCCGTGGACAGCGCCACGGACGACGCCAAGGACGCGGCCGACGTCGTGCTCCTGGAAAAGGACCTCGGCGTGCTGGCCGAAGGAGTGATGAAGAACGACGGATCTTCGCGAACACGATGAAATATGTCGTCGTTGGAACCTCCAGTAACTTCGGCAACATGTTCAGCGCCGCCGTCGCTGCCGTGGTCCTGAGTTTCCTGCCCATGCTGCCCGGGCAGATCCTGCTGAACAACCTCCTCTATGACACCGGGCAGCTGGCCATCCCCGGCGACCGTGTCGACACAGGAACCCACCCAGACGCTGATCATTTTGGCCATGTGGACCAGGAGGGTCCCGTTCCTGCGCAGCCGGCCCTCGGCAGGCCTCCCGGCCGCCTCCCTGGGCGTGGTGGCCGACACCGTCTTTCTCCCGCTGTCCCCGCTTGCGATGTGCTGGGATTTGCCCCGTTGCCTGTCCCGTTCTTTCTGGCTCTGCTGGCAATGATTGTGGTGTATTTGAGATGGTGTTCGCGATCATTCTCTTCATGGGTGCCATCTCCGGAGCCCACCTGAACCCGGTGGTCAGCATAGCCTTCGCGTTATGCGGAGACTTCCAATGGCGCCGCGTACCGGGCTACATCCTTGCCCAGACGGCCGGGGCCGGCCTGGCCGCGGCTGTGTTGCGCGGGATCTTCGGCTCCAAGGGGACAACGGGGCCACCGTCCCGGGGCCGGGCTTCACCGATCCGCAGTGCCTGGCCATCGAGATCCTGCTGACCCTGGGGCTGGTCAGCACGATTCTCGGGGGCGCCTTCGGGAGCCCAGAACGTGGGAACGCTCTCTGCCTTCGCTGTGGGGGCATAGACCCGACCTGGTACGTGGTGATGTCACCCATACCTGGATCTACGTCGACGGACCGCTCATTGATGCCTTACTCGCCGTCGGAATCGCGTACATCCTTCGTGGCCCGGGAGGTGGACCCACCGGGCGCAAGGCCGCCCAAGGAACCCTCCCATAGCCACGCCCTGCCAAGGACGTGTGGCTGGCGTGGCCTGAGTGTTCGTGGCGGCCCGCAAACCAAGGTACGGAGATCAGCATCCCGGTGCCGAGATTCGGTTGGCAAAGGCCGGCATTGTTCTTCGAACCGTCAGCACGGCCTCACCCGGACGAACCTGACGTTGGGCGACGCGGTCGTCATCCACACCCTCACGGCGGACAACGTCCAACCCGAAAAGCTCACAGTATGCGCACAGCAGGGTGATAGTGGTCCGACAGATTTCCACCTGAGGATTGGAACAGCTTCGAAATCCGGAGTGGACCAGCAAGGAGCATAACTGTGAACAACGTCCGGAAAATCGCGGCAGGCGCCACCCTGGTCGGCGCCCTCATCGGCGGCGGCGCCCTCACGGCCATGTCCCTGCCTGCCAACGCCGCCACCACCAACACATCAACGGCAGCCTCCGACGGGTCAAACACCGGGAACGAAACGGAACTCACCGGTGACACGGCGACCAAGGTCAAGGCCGCGGTGCTTGCTGCCTACACTGGCGCCACCGTTGACCGCATGGAAACCGAGGGCGACGGCAGCGCCGCCTACGAAGCCCACATCACCAAAACCGACGGCACTCACGCCACCGTCAAACTCGACGCCAACTTCACCGTCACCGAAACCGGCGGCAACGGCGGCCACTGATCCTGCCGTACTCCTTCGGGCGGACGCTGCACTGCTGCGTCCGCCCGAAGGCCCTTTAGCCTCGCAAATCTGACCGTCGGGCCGCGCGGCCGCGCACGGAGCCAAACAGCGTCGCGGTCCGCGCTCAAACCTGAATGGGCGGCAGGACCGCAGCGGAACATGTGTCCGGAACATCTCACTTCTGGGCCTGGTGGGGTCACCGGGGCTGGGCCGTCCCGACCACCTCGCCACTGCACCCCAGGACAAAGGTCTCGCTAAGTCCCCTACTATTCCACCGCAGTAGAGCGGTTACCGGAACACCCGTTCCAAGGAGGACCCTGATGATCACCTACCGCCCCATCGCCCCACTGACCACCGGCCGCCCGGGCCTTACGTCGGCGTTGGCCGCCATGGCATTGACGGCTGTGCTTGGCACCACCTGGCAGATCTCGAACGAATCGTCAGCAGCACCGGACATCACCGCAGAAACTGCGGGGAACGCGTACCCGGTCGTGGCCGGCCGGAACCAGCCGTGAGCACCGCAGCACCCGCGCGTCCGAGACCCGGACCAGTCCGGCCACCAACACGAGGCCGATCTCGGGCATGGGCCCGGCTCCAGCGGGCACTGTCCGTGACGGTCATCGGCGCTGCCGCCATCACCGGTCTGCAGCTCGGCCTGAACGCACCAGCCGTCTCGCCCGTTCAGCCCACCGCCGTCTCCGTGGCGACCGCGAACGACTCCTTTGTACTTGCCGCACCGAATCAACAACCAGTCCCAGCGCCCGCCAGGGACAGGACGGCCCGCGGCCGCGGCCGGGGAGGACGTTGAGGATTGCCCATCAAAACAACACATAGGCGAGTCCAGCCACCTGGCCGCCTCGAAGGAAGAAGACGATGACCCTGTCAGCCGACCGTCAATGGGACGTATCAACACTCCCGGGTGTGCCCTCGGAGACTGCTCCGCGGACTGTCCCGCCTGCTGTGGTGCTCTGGCTGATTACAGCCGGCGCCATCGCGGCCACTGCCCTGGCCGACGTTAGCGCTCCCCAGCCGCTGCGGTTCAATCTGCCCCTCCTGGCCCACACCTCCGGCCTGCTTGCCGGTTACGGAGTAACAGTAATGGTGGCCCTGATGTCCCGTGCACCAGCCCTGGAACGGGGAGTCGGTGCAGACCGGCTGGCCCGATGGCACGGCGTAGGCGGCAGGGCCATCGTCTGCCTGATCCTTATCCACGGCGTTGCCGCGACCGCGGCCTGGGCTATGGGCCAAGGCACCTCGTTGGTGGCCGCAACCATCGATGTCCTCCGCATGCCGGGACTCATCGCGGCCACAGCGGGAACGGTGATCTTTCTCGCCGTTGGAATCATTTCGGCGCAGAGCATGCGCCGAAGGCTAAGGTACGAAACCTGGCACTTCCTTCACCTGCTGACCTACCTGGCGATCGCTTTGTCCTTCTTCCACGAGCTGGCTGGCCCCGACTTGGCCGGCCTCCCCCTCGTTCAGGTGGCATGGAGCCTCCTCTACACGCTCAGCTTCGGGCTGATCCTGCGGTACAGGGTTCTGGCCCCGCTCACACAGGTATGGCGCCACAGGCTGCGTGTGGATCATATAGTCGATGAGGGAGCCGGAGTGGTCAGCATCATTCTTCGGGGCCGTCACCTCCACGAGCTCAACGCCGAATCCGGACAATTTTTCCGCTGGAGATTCCTGACCAGGACGCTGTGGCGATCGTCCCACCCCTTCTCACTTTCGGCCCCGCCCCACAACCAGTTTCTGCGAATAACCGTCAAAGCGGTCGGCGACGGAACGCGATTGATCCACTCAGTGCGAACGGGTACAAGAGTCCTCGCGGCAGGTCCGTACGGTGCCATGACGAAAGAGCGGCGTCAAGGCCGGGGAGTCCTCCTGATAGGCGGTGGGGTCGGAATCACCCCGATGCGCGCCCTCTTTGAGACACTGCCAGTCCCCGGAAGAGAACTGACCCTGCTGTACCGGGCCTCCTCCGCCGACGAGATACTCTTCCGCGACGAGCTCGAACACATCGCCCGGCACCGCGGAGCACAGCTGATCTTCCTGACTGGACCGGCGTCCGACCCCCGCAACGCAATCACCGCCCAAAGCCTCAGGACCATAGTTCCGGATCTTGCAGCCCGGGACGTCTATATATGCGCATCACCCAGGTTCTCCTCCGCCGCGACAATGGCCTTAACGCAGGCCGGCCTGCCGCGGCGACAACTCCACCAAGAGGAATTCAACTTCTAGCTATCCTGCAACGCCAAGCTCCACCCGGCGCGCACACGGGAAAGCCGGTTTCCACCACGCGGGAAACCGAGAAGCCGAGAAGCAATGTGCAGGCTGCCGTTCAGAGATCCCGACAGTAGTACCGCATTGGGTCTGTGTGGTCCGGTTGGGTGCTAGCGAACCCGCGTGCTTCATGGAAGCGTCACGGCTCTGTAGATTGTCCGCAGCCCCAAGATCGGCCGCGCTGCCCCTTAGCGCGGCCGATCTACAGGGGCGTCTCCCCGTGCCGGGCCCCCGCAATACGGGATCCGGTCAGTTGGAGGGGAAGTTGTATGAAGCGCCGGAGGCGTGGCTGGCTTCGGGCCAGCGGGAGGTGATGACCTTGCCGCGGGTGTAGAAGGACACACCTTCGGGGCCGTAGATGTGCTTGTCGCCGAAGAGCGAGGCCTTCCAGCCACCGAAGGAGTAGTAGGCCACGGGTACGGGCAGCGGCACGTTAATGCCGATCATTCCGACGTCGACGGAGCGCTGGAACTTCCGCGCGCTGGCGCCGGAGGAAGTGAAGATAGCGGTGCCGTTGCCGTAAGGGTTGGCGTTGATGAGCTTGATGCCCTCCTCCAGGTCCTCCACGCGGACCACCACGAGGACCGGGCCGAAGATCTCCTCGGTGTAGGCGCTCATTTCGGTCTTTACATGGTCAATGACGGTGGGGCCGACCCAGAAGCCGTCTTCGTGGCCGGGGACCACCAGGTGGCGGCCGTCGACAACCATCGCCGCTCCCGCGGCTTCCGCTTCGGTGATGGTCTTTACGATGAAGTTCCTGGAGTCCGCGCTGATGACCGGGCCCATGTCGGCGTCCGGTTCTGTGCCGTTCTTGACCTTGACCGCCACGGCGCGCTCCTCGACCTTCTTCACCAGCAGATCGGCGGCATCACCGACGGCGACCGCGACGGAGATGGCCATGCACCGCTGGCCGGCGGAGCCGAATGCGGCGGCGGCGAGGTGGTCGGCGGCGTTGTCGAGGTCGGCGTCGGGCAGGACGATCGCGTGGTTCTTCGCACCGCCCAGGGCCTGGACCCGCTTGCCATGCGCAGTGGCTACCTCATTGATGTGCTTGGCCACCGGGGTGGAGCCGACGAAGGAGATGCCGTCCACGTCGGGGTGGGTCAGGAGGCCGGAAACGACCTCCCGGTCGCCGTGCAGGACCTGGAACACGCCGTCGGGCAGGCCTGCCTGCTTGAAGAGGGCGGCCAGCAGCATGGCCGCGGAGGGGACCCGGTGGGAGGGCTTGAGGATGAAGGCGTTGCCGGTCGCGATCGCCATCGGGGCCATCCACAAAGGCACCATGACCGGGAAGTTGAACGGGGTGATCCCAGCGACGACGCCGATCGGCTCGCGGAAGGAGAACACGTCGATCCCGGTGGAGACCTGGTCCGAGTAGTCGCCCTTGAGCAGGGTGGGGATGCCGCACGCGAACTCGATGACTTCCAGGCCGCGGCCGATCTCGCCCTTCGCGTCGGAGAGGACCTTGCCGTGCTCGGCGGTGATCAGTTCGGCGAGGTCATCCACGTGCGCGGCGACGAGTTCGCGGAACTTGAACAGCACCGCGGTGCGCTTGGCCAGGGAAATATCGCCCCAGCTGACGGCCGCGGCCTTCGCTGCCGCGACGGTCGCGTCAAGATCCGCCGGGTTGGCCAGCCGCAGCTCTGCGGTTACGGCGCCCGTAGCGGGGTTGTAGACAGGCTTGGTGTCGGTTCCGGTGCCGGAGGCCTCGGATCCGCTGATGAAGTGGTTGATGACGGTCATTGTTATTGCTCCTGAAGTAAGTGGTGTTCCACGGCGTGCACCGGTTCGACGTTCCGTGGGAGGCCTGCGGCGAGAGATTCATGGAGGGCCAGCCGGACGGCCAGGTTCTGCTCGGTCAGTTCCTGATGGACAACCTCTTGCCCGGCGCTCCGGGCCCAGATGCTGAACCGTTCAATTTCGACCTTGAACGGGTCTTCGATGACATCGAAGGCCTCGGTGCCGCCGTCCCGGAGAGAAACGGTCACCCGTGCCGGGTCCCCGGGGTCCGGGTCAAACGCATTGTCGAGCGTTATCTGTCCCTTGGTGCCGATGATCTGGAACGTGTTTACGCGGGGTCCTTCGAAGCCGCAGTCCAGGGTTCCGATGACGCCGTCGTAATCAAGGATCGCGGCGACGGTGGTCTCCACAGGGTCCGCGGGGCTTGTTCCCTTGGCATATACGCTGACGGGAGCCCGTCCCATCACCATGTTCATGATGTCGACGGCGTAGCATCCCACATCATTGACGGCACCTCCCTCAAGACCCGTCTCCAGCCGGACCTCCCCCGGGCTGCGGTCCATCACAAAGTGGAAGCGCGCATGCATCGAGATAACCTGCCCGATCCGGCCCGCGTCGATGAACTCGCGGACTTTCTGGTGCTGCGGATGGAAACGGTACATAAACGCCTCCATCAGGCTCACACCGTTGCTCTGGCAGGCCTCGACGACGCGGGCGTAGTCCTCGAGGCTTCCCACCAGTGGCTTCTCGCAGAGGATGTCCTTGCCCGCCTCTGCCGCTGCGATGATCCACTCGGCGTGCAGTCCATTGGGAAACGGCAGGTAGACGGCCTCGATGGCCGGATCGGCGAGCAGTTCCTCGTGTGAAGAGTAGGCGGCCGGGATGCCGAAGCGGGCGGCGACCTCGGCGGCGCGGCCGTTCGGGCTGCTGATCGCCGAGGCGGTGGCGTTGCGGGCTTTGTGCATGGCCGGCAGGAACCTGTCCTGGGCGATGCGGGCGGTGGTGAGAACGCCCCAGCGCACCGCGCTCATGTGGCGAGCCCGGCTTCCAGGTTACGGAGGAAGGCCACAGACTGCCGGACATCCCGCACGGGCCCGTCGCCTGCCGGTGCGCCTTCCAGGATGGTGTCCTGTTCCATCGTGAACCATCCGCCATAACCTGCTTCCAGGAGGTGCAGAACGATGTCGGCGATTCCGGCATCCCCCTGGCCCAGGGGCACGTACATCCCGGCCTTGACCCCGTCGGTGTAGGAAATTGCACCGTTCTGGACCCGCTCGGCGACGGCCTTGCGCACGTCTTTGAGGTGCGTGTGGCCGATGCGTGAGGCGTAGTCCCGGGCGAGCTGCCCGGGATCCGTGCCGCCGATCAGAAGGTGTCCGGTGTCCAGGCAAAGGTTCGCGGCGGTGTCGTTGAGGACGCGGTTGACGTCCGACGTTGTCTCGATCATGGTGCCTACGTGCGGGTGCACCACTGCCTGGATGCCCTGATCCGCGGCGGCCTTGACGATGGTGTCCAGGTTCCGGCCGAACAGTTGCCAGCCATCGGCGTCGAGCTCGTGGCGTTGATCGTACCCGGCGACGCCGGTCTCCGCGGCCAGCACCATGATGCTGGCCCCTGCTGCCTGGTAGGCGTCCAGTTCCGCCGAAACCGCCTTGAGCGGGTCTTTGGCGGCATCGTGCAGGATGATCGGGAAGAATCCTCCGATGGCCTGCAGGTTGTGCCGTTGCAGCACCTCGGCGCGTGCGGCGGCTTCCTCCGGCAGGAAGCCTGCCGGGCCGAATTCCGTGGCGGTGATGCCCAGCGCGGTCATCTCGGACAGGACGCGGTCTGCGTCAAGCTGGTGCCCCCACCCGGGGACTTCGCATACTCCCCAGGAAATGGGGGCGGCGGCAAGGCGGCTGGTGATGGTGCTCAATCTGATCCTCCAAGTACGTTCTGATCCCAGTCAATGACCGAGCCGGTGACCACTCCGCTCCGGCTGGAGAGGAGAAAAACTGCAAATTCGGCGATCTCGTCCACTTGGCCGAGCTTGCCCATCGGCACCGAGGCGTTGGCCTTTTCCAGCCAGTCGTCTCCTGCGCCATGAAATTTCCGCTGCGTCTCTTCTTCGCCCTCCGTGGCCGTCCAGCCGATGTCCAGGCCGTTGATCCGGATCTTGTCCCAGCGGTGGGCGTGGGCGGCGTTCCGGGTAGCACCGGCCAGCCCGGCCTTCGCCGCCACGTAGGGCGCCAGGTAAGACTGGCCGCCGAGTTCGGCGATGGAAATGACGTTCAGGATGCTGCCGGGAGCTCCTCGTTCACGGAGGTGTTTGATCGTTTCGGCCATGATGAAGAACGGGGACTTCAGGTTGACGGCGATGTGCGCATCGAAGAGTTCCGGTGTTGTGTCCAGCATGGTTCCGCGTGTGGTCAGGCCTGCGGCGTTCACGGCGCAGTCGAGCCGTCCGAACACGGAGATGGTTTCCAGGACCGAGTTCCGGGCCTGGTCGACATCTGCCAGATCGGTCTTGATGAAGCGGGCCTTGACGCCGGACTTCTCCAGCTCGGCGGCGAGCCGTTCGCCCGAGTCGGCGTTGCGGCCGGTCACGGCCACTCCGGCGGCGCCTTCGGCTGCTGCCCGGCGGGCAATGCCGGCACCCAGGCCTTGGGTGCCGCCGCTAACAAGGACCACCTTGTCAGCGAGGAGCGGGCTGTTCATCCCTACTCCTTTCCGATGGTGACGACGCGGCCGGACCTGGCGGATTCCTCGGCAGCGTTGGCCAGCACGAGGGCCATGACGCCGTCGTCGAAGCCGGGGCTGCAGCTGGTACCGCCGCGGATGGCCTTGACGAAGCTGTCCAGCTCCTTGCGGTAGGCCTGGCCGTAGCGTTCCAGAAAGAACGGCAGGTAGGCGTCGGACTCTTCGGTGCCGGCGGCGCTGTACTTGCGCACGGTGGTGGGGGCCATGTTGCCGGCGGTCAGCAGGCCCTCGCTGCCGAAGGCTTCGAGCCGCTGGTCGTGGCCGTAGGCGCTGTGGCGGGAATTGATGATGGTGATCTGTTCGCCACCGCGTCCCCGGAGGTTGATGACCACCGAGTCGAAGTCACCGGCCTCTTCGATGTAGTCGCAGAACAGGTTCGAGCCGGTTGCCGATACTTCGATGATGTCCGGGACAAAGAACCGGGCCATGTCGAGGTCGTGGATGCTCTGGTCCCGGAAGATCCCGCCGGACGTTTCGATGTACGCCTTGGGCGCGGGAGCCGGGTCGCGGCTGATGATGGTCAGCTGTTCCAGGCGGCCGATTTCGCTGGCCTCAACGCGTGCTCGGAGCGAGGCGAAATTCGGGTCGAACCGGCGGTTGAAACCAAGCATCAGCGGGCTGGTGGTGCCGCGGATCTGGTCCCGGCACTCGCGGACACGGTCGATGTCCAGGTCGATGGGCTTTTCGCAGAGCGCTGCGACGCCGGCGGCCGTTGCCCGGGAGATCAGGTCGACGTGGGTGGGCGTCGGCGAGCCGATGATGATGGCGTCCAGGTCGGCGTTGGCGAAAACCTCATCGGCGGTTTCGACGGCCTGGGCTCCGGTGGCGGCGGCGAGTTCCTGCGCGCCCTTGATGAACGGGTCAGCGATCCAAGCCAGTTCCAGATCGGGGTGGTCGGCGATGTTCCGGGCGTGGACCTGACCGATGCGGCCGGATCCGAAGAGTGCAACCTTGAGCGGTCGTTCACTGGACATGGGTAAGGGTCCTTTCCTGGTTCCCGCCGGCGGTTGATCCGTCTGCGGTTGATTGAGCATGGTTGAGATTGGTGGGGCCGCCCCTGTTTGTCACGGGGCGGCCACTGCTGCCGGGGAGCGGCCTGCGAGGACGTCGACGGCGCCCTTGGCGGCGTCGCGGACCGTGTGGGCCATTCCCTGGCGGGTGAATCCCATGAGGTGGGGCGTCAGGACCACATTCGCATGGTCAAAGACGGCGTGGTGGGCCGGCGGTTCGGGGTCGTAGACGTCCAGACCGAGTCCGCCCAGCTGCCCTGTGAGAAGGGCTTCGTGGGCCGCATCCAGGTCCACGAGTCCGCCCCTGCTGCAGTTGACGAGGATTGCCCCGGCGGGCATCAGTGCGAGGCGATCGGCGCTGATGAGGTTGTGGTTTTCCGGCGTCAAAGGCACGTGCAGGGTGACGAAGTCGCTGCGGCCCAGCAGTTCCTCGACGGATTCGCAGCGGATGGCGGCGGCGACGTCTGCGAACGGATCGAAGGCCAGGACCTTGAGGTCGAAGGCCTCGGCGATCCGGGCCACGCGGCGCCCGATGCGCCCGTATCCGATGATGCCCAGGGTGAAGCCCTCCAGGTCCCCGACGGCCACCCCGGACCGCTCGTCCCAGCGGCCATCCCGGACCAGAGACGTCAGCGTCGACAGCTTCTTGACCAGTGCCAGCAGGTGGGAGAACACGCCTTCGGCGACGGACGCCGTGTTGCTCCCGGGTGTGATCACCACAGGGATGCCGCGGCGGTTAGCCTCCGCGACGTCCACAAGGTCTGTGCCGACGCCGGTCCTGGCGATGACCTTCAGTGCGGGCATGCGGTCAAGGAGTTCACGGTCCACCCGGTAAGCGGCGCGGACAATGGCGGCATCAGCCCGGGCAAGGTCATCCTCGGTAGGGTTGTGGATGATTTGCTGGTGCGGAGCCAGTTCCGGTTCGACCAGTCCGGCTTCTACGCTGCCGAGAGCTACGAGTATTTGGGGTGTGGTTATTGAAGCCATCGTCATCCTTGAAGATGTGAGGGTGCACTCCCGAAGGGCTTGGCAGCCTGCGGGGTGACGGTATGGGAGTGAAGGTGTTTAGAGGCCGAGCAGGCTGGACTTGCGTATGACCAGTTCAGGGACGATGGGCTGGTGGACGAAGCCGCCGCCGTCTGAGTCGCGGTCCTGGATGCGCTGCAGGAGCGTTTTCGCCCCGGCGACGCCGATGCCGGAGCTGTCCGGGTCAACGGTGGTCAGACCAAGGCGTGGCATGGCACCCAGTGCGATGTTGTCGTATCCGGTGATGGCGACTTCGACGCCGCGTTCATCGGCAGCAGTCATCGCGCCGAAGGCGGCGAGGTCGTTGATGCACGCCAGCGCCGTGGGACGCTGGTGCCTGGACCGCGAGGAGCCCAGCGCCCGCTGGGCGGCCACGTAGCCGGACTCCTGGAAGAAGTCCGCGTCGACGACGTGGATGTGGCGGGCCAGCCCGTGTTCTTCCATGGCTGCGGAATATCCGTCCACGCGGGCCCGGCCCACCGAGCCGCCAAGCCCGCCCAGATGCGCGATGTTCTCGTGCCCCTGGGCGATCAGGTGCTCAACAACCAAGCTCATGCCGAGGGCATCATCGCTGCGGACCACATCGGCGGTGTCGATGTAGTCCGGTCCGCCGCCGGCAAAGACCACGGCCCCGCCGGACACAGCCCGGTTGAACGGCGCCTTGTCGGGGACAGTTCCCACCACAAGCAGGCCCGCCACGCGCAGGTCCCTGAAAGCCTGGAGGATGGACTGGTCCACTCCCCTGCCGGCCGCCGTGACCGCGCTGAAGAGGACGGTGTGTCCGGCCTCTTCCAGAACGGTCCGGGCGGCGTCGGCCACGTCAAACGCCCACGGGTTGTGCATGTCGCTGACCAGGACGCCGATGGTTCCGTTGTCCCGGGTTGCCAGGGAGCGGGCCGCGAGGTTCAGCTCGAAGCCCATCTCCTCAACAACCTTGAGCACCCGCTGTCGGCGTTCGTCGCTGACGCGCGGTGAGTCGCGCAGGACGAGGGAAACCAAGGACTTGGATACGCCGGCGCGTTCAGCGACGTCCTTGATCGTGGGCCGACGGGCGGATGCAGTGGTCATCGCTACACCCGCGCTGCCGTGGTGCCGTGGATTTCCTCGATCTTCTGCCATTGGCCGGAGAGTGAGGATGCTTCGGCGGCACTGACGATCGCGGCGGCGGAGGCGGCATCGTGGATGTTGGAGTTGTCCTGGGCTCCGCCGGCGACGGCGACGAGGAACTTCTTCGCCTCGATCACCTTGAGGTCGTCAAAACCCATGCTGTTGCCGGGTCCGGGCTGGAAGTAGGCATAGTCGCCGTGGCGCGGGCTGGCGTTCACGGTGGTGTAGCCCTGCTCCTCGTTGTTGCGTCCCAGGCAGACCTTGAGTTCGTTCATGCGCTCAAAGTCCCATTTGAGGGAGCCTTCGGTGCCGTAGACCTCAATCTGGTAACCGCATTCTGGGCCCACTGCGACGCGGGAGGACTCGATGGTGCCGACGGCTCCTGCGCCGACCGCGGACGGGCCGAAGCGGACCAGCGCTGCTGCGTAGTCTTCATTTTCGACCTCCCCCATGTCACCGTTTTCAATCACTGCGAAATGCGTGCCGGATCCCATGGCGAGCTTGGGCCGCTGCGTGTAGACGGTGCTGGTCAGCGCGGTTACCTCGGCGATGGGTCCGACTACATACTGGCACAGGTCGGTGGCGTGGCTGAACAGGTCGGCCAGGACGCCGGTGCCGGCGAGTTTCCGGTCGAAGCGCCAGGACAGGGCGCCGTTGGGCTCGGAGGCGTAGCCGGAGAAGAATACCGCCCGGACGTTGGTGATCCGGCCGAGGCGGCCGTCAGCAATCAATTTCCGTGCGTGCTCCACTGCCGGGGCGTGGCGGTAGTTGTAGCCGATGGACGTGACGACGCCGGCATCCACGGCGGCTTCCTGCACGGCGGCGGTTTCCTGGTAGCCGCGTCCGACGGGCTTTTCGATCCAGAAGTGCTTGCCGGCTTTGGCGGCGGCGATGCCGATTTCAGCGTGGAGGAAGTTGGGGGCGCAGATGGAGACGACGTCCACGTCGGGGTGGTTCAGGACGTCGTGGTAGTCGGTGGTGCCTTCCGCGAAGCCGAGGACGTCGCGGGCATAGTCCACGCGGCCGGGGGCCGTGTCGGCTGCGATGACGAGCTTGGTCTTCAGGCCAAGCTCCGGGTAGGCGTAGGGGACGGTTTGGTAGGCCCGGGAGTGGAGCTTTCCCATCCATCCGACGCTGATGAGGCCGACGCCGATGGTGCGAGATTCTGCGTTCACGTTCTTGTCTTTCTTTTGGTTGTTGGTCAGTTGCGGGCGGTGTCGAAGGCGTCGCGGAACGCCGCCGCCATGATGGTGGAGTCCGAGCCGATGGCCACGAACCGGAAGCCCTGGCGGACATATTTGGCTGCTCCCATGCCGTCCACGGCGAGTATTCCGGCCGCTTTGTTGTGCAGCTGCGCCGCGGCTACGACGCGCTGCAGGGCCTCCTGGAACACGTTGCTGTCCAGCTGCAGCGGGACCCCGAGGGCGTAGGAGAGATCCAGGGGTCCGACGAAGACGACGTCGACGCCGTCCTGGGCGGCGATGTCTTCGACGGACTCCAGTGCCTCGAGGGTTTCGATCTGGATAACTCCCAGGGTTTCCTGGTCCGGTTCGGTGAGCGTTCGGCGGTCCATGCCCCAGCGGCAGGAGCGGTTGTAGGTGGCCACGCCGCGGTCCCCTTTGGGCGGATACAGCATGTGCCTGACCGATTCCGCGGCCTGGTCAACCGTGTCCAGCCGTGGAACCATGATTCCGGCAGCGCCCTGGTCCAGGACGCGGCCGATGCGGATGCGGTCTCCGGATTCGACCCGGACGATGGTGGGGACGCCGTAGCTTCCGGCAGCGATTACGCCGTCCCGGACGGCTTCTTCACCGCCGGCTCCGTGTTCGAGGTCGATCAGGATCCAGTCGGCTCCGGCCGCGGCGCAGACTTCGGCCGCCGTCGCTGATGACAGTCCGACGAAGGTGCCGATCGTGACGTCGCCCTCGGAAAGACGCCGGCGCAGCTGGCCTGCGTTCAGTGGTCCGTGGCTCATCCGAACCACCGCTGGCTGCCGCGTGCCTTCTCGTAGTCGGTGCGGAGTGTGCGCACCCATTCCTGTTCGGAGACTTCCGCCGGGGCAACGTCCCACCAGACGTCGCCGCCGGGCAGGTCAACGTGGGGCACCGTGGGTACCACGATGACCACCGGACCCTGGGTGTCCCGGGTCGAGGACAATGCCTCCCGGACCTCGGCCGCCGACGTGGCGCGGAGGGCCAGAGCGCCGAGGCCTTCGGCGATCTGCCGCAGGTCCACCTTGAGGTAGTCGCCGTCGAGCCGGGCCTTGGGGGCGTCAGCGGCTGCGACGCTGCCACCGGTGGTGCGGTAGCGGAACTCATTGCCGAATTCCTTGCCGGTGCGGTTCATCTGCAGGCGGTGGATGACCTGATAGCCGTGGTTTTCGGACACGATGATGGTGACGTTGAGCCCCTCCTGCGCCGCGGTGAGGATCTCCGTGGGTGCCATCAGGAACGTACCGTCGCCGATGAACGTGACCACACGGTTGTCATTGTTGCCTTCGGCCAGGCGGACGCCCATGCCGGCGGCGATTTCGTATCCCATGCAAGAGAACCCGAATTCCAGGTGGCAGTGCCGGTTGCCGGTGGCGTCCCAGACCTTCTGCAGGTCGCCAGGAGCCCCGCCGGCAGCGGCGATGACCGTGTCACCGGAGCGTGCGTGTTCCTGCATGATTCCAATCAGCTGAGGCTGGGTCAGCAGGGCCCCGGTGACGGGCGCATCCGGGTGGTCTTCCGGGTTATACGCGGTGTCGGCGTCGAGCCACTTGGACCGGATGGGTGCCCAGCCGGCCTTCTCGGTCTGGACCGTATCCTGCCAGGCTTCGCTGGTGCTGTAGCCCTCCAGCGCCTGGGCGAGGGCTTCAAGTCCCAGGCGTGCGTCGGCGAGAATCCCGGTGGCGCCCTGCTTGCGGGCGTCGGCGTCCACAATGTTCAGGGAGGCGAAACGGACGTCCGGGTTCTCGAAGATGGACTGTGAACCGGTGGCAAAGTCGGTGAGCCGGGTGCCGACGTTCAGGACCAAATCAGCCTGCTTGACGAGGGTATTGGAGGCAAAGTTGCCTTCCAGGCCCACACCGCCCACCTGCCACCATTCATCCTTGGTCACGGCGCCCTTGCCGCCGAAGGTCTCCACCACGGGAATTCCGACCTGACCGGCCAGCGCTTCAAGTGCAGCGTGGGCGTCCGAGTAGTGGATACCGCCGCCGGCGATGATCACCGGGCGCTTCGCCGAGCGGAGAAGCCGGGCGACGTCGTCGACCTCTTCCGGGTCCGGCAGCGGCCGGCGGATCTTCCAGTCGCGGGGTTCGAAGAATTCGGCCGGGAAATCGTACGCGTGGGACTGCACATCCTGGGGCAGCGAAATGACCACGGCACCGGTATCGGTGGGGCTGGTCAGTACCCGCATGGCCTGCGGCAGTGCGGTCAGGAGCTGCTCCGGGCGGGTGATCCTGTCGAAGAAGCGGGAGACGGGCCGGAAGGCGTCGTTCACCGTGGCGTCAGCCTCGATAGGGTGTTCAAGCTGCTGCAGGACCGGGCCCTGGTGCCGCGTTGCGTAAGTGTCACCGGGCAGGAGGAGCAGCGGAAGCCTGTTGACGGTTGCCAGTCCGGCGGCGGTCACGAGGTTGAGGGCGCCCGGACCGATGGATGCGGTCACGGCGAGGACGGCCTGGCGGCGGCTCGCCTTGGCAAACGCCGTCGAAATGTGGGCCATGTATTGTTCGTGGCGGCCCTGGATGAAGGGCATGTCATCGGCCAGTTCGTCAAAGGCCTGGCCGAGGCCGGCGACGTTGCCGTGCCCGAAGATTCCCAGAGCGGCCGGGACCAGGCGGCGCCTGACGCCGTCCGCAACGGAGTGCTGGACCGACAGGTATTTGATGAGGGCCTGGGCTGTAGTGAGCCTGATGGTCTGTGAGTTAGTGGTCATTGCCTTATTCCAGTAGGTGGTGGGTTTACCAGGGGCGTCCGTGCAGGATGACCGTTTTTTCCTCGGTCATTTCATTCACTGCGGAACGGACGCCTTCCTTGCCGATGCCGCTGCCTTTGAGTCCTCCGTAGGGCATCAGGTCGGCCCGCCACAGCGGAGTCCAGTTGATGTGGATGTTGCCGGCGTCGATCTGGCGCATGGCCCGGATGCTGCCGGCGACGTCGCTGGTGAAGATGCCGGCGCCGAGACCGTAGTCGTTATCGTTGGCCATGGCGATGGCTGATTCGATGTCCGTCGCGGAGGAAACGGCGACGGCGGGTCCGAACAGTTCGTTGCGGCTCAGTGGGGAGCGGGGGTCGACGCCGGCAATAACGGCCGGGGTGACGACGGCGCCGTCGCGGTCCCCGCCGGTGAGCACTTTGGCGCCGGAGTGCCGGGCTTCGCCGATCGAGGAGTGGACGCGGATCGCTTCCTCTTCGGAGATCAAAGACCCGAGCCGGGTGTCGGCTTCCTTCGGGTTGCCGACAGCGATGGCCTCCACCTTGGGCACGAGGGCGTCCAGGAAATCTGCTTCGACGCGGCGGTCCACGATGACCCGCTGCACTGAGATGCAGACCTGCCCGGCGTTGATGAAGCCGCCTGCTGCCACGGCGCTGGAAGCCAGTTCAAGGTCGGCGTCCGGAAGGATGATCACGGGGCATGAGGCGCCAAGTTCCAGGGACAGTTTCTTGACCCCCGCGATGGAACTGATCCGTGTGCCTGTGGCGGTGGATCCGGTGAAGGAGACTTTCCGTACCCGGGGATCGGTAACGAGCACATCGCCCAGGGTGCTGCCGGGTCCGGTCAGCACGGACAGCGCCTCCGGCGGGAGGCCGGCGTCGACGAAGCACTCCGCCAGCTTCAACGCGGTCAGCGGCGTCGCTCGGGCTGGCTTCAGCACCACGGCATTACCTGCAGCCAATGCCGGCGCAATTTTGTGCAGCACCAGCAACGCGGGGTAGTTGAACGGTGTGATGGCAACCACGATGCCCACGGGCTGCCGCAGGGTGAAGCCGATCTTGTCCAGCCCGGTACCCGCGTTGGCATCCAGCGGAAGAGTCGAACCGTAAAGCTGGCTTCCCTCGTAGGCGGCGAGGCGGATGATGTTTCCCGACCTGCTGGCTTCGCCCCTGGCCTCCGTGATGGGTTTCCCGGTTTCCGCGCTGATGGCCTGGGCAATGTCCTCGGCACGCTCGTCGGCCAGGGCAGCCGCGCGCAAGAGGATGTCCACACGCACGTGTGCCGGCGTGGACCGCTGCAGGTGGGCGCCGATCTCGGCCCGGTCCACGGCGGCCTGGGCGTCCTCGACCGTCGCGACCGGAACCGTATCAATGATCCGGCCGTCAAAGGGTGACCGGACGTCCTCGGTCCTGCCGTCGGCGGCACCGCGCCATGTTCCGGCGATTAGCATGTGCATGGTTGCTCCATCTGGTTGTAAACGGTTGCGCTCAGTGGCGCTTGGTGGTGCTTTCGTGTGCTGCGTCAGCGACGTCCGCGACCTCGGCTTGGACTTCTTTGAGGGCCTCGTTGTGGCCGCCGAGCTGTTCGAGTTCGTGGGCGAGTTCGGCGAGCTCGGCGCCGCCGGCCATCTGCGCCGTCAGTTCGTCGAGGGTGATGTCTTTTTTGTCGTAGTAGCCGATCGACTTGCCGCGCTTGAGCAGCAGGAACCGGTCTCCGACGGGGAAGGCGTGGTGCGGGTTGTGGGTGATGAAGGTTACTCCGAGGCCGCGGTCGCGGGCCTGGAGGATGTAGCGCAGGACTACGCCGGACTGCTTCACGCCCAGGGCGGCCGTCGGTTCGTCCAGGATCAGGACCTTGGCGCCGAAGTACACGGCACGGGCGATGGCCACGCACTGGCGTTCACCGCCGGAGAGCTGGCCGATGGGCTGTTCCACGTCGCGCAGGTCGATGCCCATCTCGGCGAGTTCATGCTTGGTGATGTCCTTCATCTGCTGGACATCGAGGCTCTTGAACGGGCCGAAGCCGGACGTCAGCTCGGAGCCGAGGAAGAAGTTGCGCCAGATCGGCATCAGGGGCACCACGGCGAGGTCCTGGTACACGGTCGCGATGCCGGCGTCGAGGGCGTCGCGGGGGGAGCTGAACTTCCGTTCCTCGCCCATGATGTCGAGGATCCCGGCGTCGTGCTGGTGCAGGCCGGCGATGATCTTGATCAGGGTTGACTTGCCTGCGCCGTTGTCGCCCAGAACGCAGGTTACACGGCCGTTGTCGACAGCCATGGTGACGTCGCTGAGCGCCACGATGTTGCCGTAGTGCTTGCCTACGCCTTCAAGGGAGAGCAGGTGGACAGGGGTGTGGGTGAGGGGGTCTTTTTCATTCTTGAGCAGGGTCTGTTGGTCGATCAGTTTGGCATTCATGTGTTCCGCCCCTTACTTGAGCTCTGCGCGGCGCTTGACGATGAGGTTGACGATGGTGGCCAGCAGCAGCATCAGGCCCAGGAAGAACTTGAACCAGTCCGGGTTCCACTGCGCGTAAACGATGCCCTTGTTGGCCATGCCAAAGATGAAAGCACCGATCGCGCCGCCCACTGCCGAACCATAGCCACCGGTGAGGAGGCACCCGCCGATGACAGCCGCGATGATGTAGAGGAACTCATTGCCCACGCCTTCACCGGACTGCACCGCGTCAAAGGCGAAGAGGTTGTGCATGCCCAGAATCCAGCCGCAGAAGCCAACGCCCATAAACAGGCCGATCTTTGTGGCTTTGACAGGAACACCCACAGCACGGGCCGCGTTCTCGTCCCCGCCAACGGCGAAGATCCAGTTGCCCACTTTGGTGCGCAGCAATACCCAGGACGCGACAGCCACCAGAGCGATCCAGATAAAGACGGTGTTCTTCACGTCAACACCCCCTATGTTCACGGAGGAGGAGAAAACGGCCTGCGCGGACTTGTAACCGTCCATGGCGGATATGGAAGGGGAGGAGACCCCGCCGCCGATCAGACGGGTCAGGCCCAGGTTCAGGCCTGTGAGCATCAGGAAGGTCGCCAGCGTGACGATAAAGCTGGGCAGCTTGGTCTTCATCAGGATCCAGCCGTTGATGAAACCGATGGCCAGGGACATGGCCAGCGCCAAGGCCACGCCCACCCAGACGTTCACGCTGAAGAACCAGCTGAACATCGACGCGGTCAGCGCCGAGCTGATCACAGCCACGCCAGTGGAAAGGTCAAACTCGCCGCCGATCATAAGCAACGACACCCCCACAGCCATGATCCCGATCGTGGAACTGCCATACAGGACCGTGGCAAAAGCGTTCGGCTGGATAAAAGTAGTAGATACGAGTGAGAAGAAAACGAACAGGACAACGGCACCCACCAGGGCGCCAACTTCCGGGCGTCCCAGCAGATTTTGAAGCGGGCTCCGGCGCCCAATCCGCTCATCCGCGACCAGCGGTGCCGGCTTTGCTAACGTCTGTGTCATACAAAACTCCTTGTTGTTCTGGCTGCGGGAGAACCAGGACCGGTTTTCCCGCAGCCAGGTATCCTGTGACCTAGCGGATGCCGGCCTGCGCGAATTTTGAGACGTCCGCTGCGTTGGTCTTGTCCACGACGGCCGGGCCGGTGTAGACCTGCTGCCCCCCGCCGACCTTGAAACCGCCGACTTTGTTCAGCCAGATGGCGTCCACCGCGCCGTAGCCCTGAAGGTATGGCTGCTGGTCCACGGTGAATTCGACACTCCCGTCCACGATGGCCTTGGCCAGATCACCGTTGAGGTCAAAGGATGCAACCTTTACCTTGCTTCCGGTCTCCTTGACAGCCTTGACAATGGTCAACGTGAACGGGGCGCCCAGGCCGACGATGGCGTCCGCATCGGGGGTGGCCTGCAGCTTAGCGGTCACCGTGGAGGAGACGGACGTCATGTCGGCGCCATTTACGTTGAGGATCTCCGCGCCGGGGACGTTCTCTTTGATACCGGCGCAGCGATTCTCAAGGCCGACGTGGCCCTGCTCCTGAACCACGCAGATCGGGTGCTTGATGCCTTCAGAGGCAAGCCGCTTTCCGACAGTGACACCGGCGAGCTTATCGCTCTGCCCAAAGTGGGTCATTGCACCCATCACCTTGGACTGATCTTCACCGGCGTTGAAGCTCACCACCGGAATCCCGGCGTCCACCGCTTTCTTTACAACGTCCTTGAGCGCGTCCGGTTTCGCCAGAGTAACGAGGATACCGTCGACTTTCTGGTCGATGGCCTGCTGCACCAGCTGCGCCTGCCGCCCGCCCTCAGCGTCACCGCTGTACAGGAGGTCGACGTTGTCCTTCTTCGCGGCGGTCTCGGCTCCCTTTCGCACGATGTCCCAGAACGTGTCGCCGGCAGCGGCGTGCGTGATCATCGCGACCTTGATGCGCGCGGTGTCCGCAACCTGGCCGCCGCCTCCCGTAGATGCCGTTTCGGTCTTGCCGCCACCGCTTGAGCATGCCGCCAACGTCAGAAGCGGGACGACGGCGAGAGCCATAACGCCCCGACGCCAAGTGAACTTTGCCACGTGAAATCTCCTTTGATTCGTGCCATTTTTCGGCCTCGGGATCGCTTATGCCTCATGCCGCGGCACGGAGGGAAAAGGGAGGCCGTCGCTGTGTGAACGGATGTGATCCACATCTCTCAGTGGAACGGTCCAACTCTAGAATGCAAGGGTTGCAGAAGTCAATAGACCGTTCCAACAGTTTGTGGTTACATACTAGAACGCACACATCGGATCGGGCGGCGGCCCTCATTTGTTTCAAAGGAGAACGATGGCCAAGACCTCTGCCCTGGAACTTGTCGCATCCTGCTGGACCAGCGCCGGCGACGTAGCGCCCCTGCAAATCCCGGAGACAAGCCCCGTTCCAATCGCGGACCGGCTGGAAGCGATGGCTTCCACAGGTTGGTCAGGTTTTGGGCTCGCTCACGACGACCTGGCCGCAGCACACTCAACACTGGGCTTTCCGGCCCTTCGGGGCCTGATCGACGCCGCTGGCCTCCGCTATGTCGAAGTTGAACTCCTCACCGACTGGTGGGACGAGAGCCTCACCCACCGGTGGCGGCCCCAGTTCGACCTCCTCCTCGATGCCGCAGAGACACTCGGCGCCCGCTTCATCAAGGTCGGAACTTCCATTGGCGAACCCTTGGATGACCTCGACTTCCTCGTGGACCCCCTCCGGCGCCTGACTGCCGAAGCCGCGCTCCGGGGTACGCGCATTGCCCTAGAACCCATGCCGTTCTCGATGGTCGGACGAATTCCTGCGGCAGCGGATCTGATCCGAAAGGTCGATATGCCCGGGTGCGGGTTAGTCGTCGACTACTGGCACGTCTTCCGTGCCGGAACGACCCTCGCAGAGCTGTCCAGCAGCCTCGAGGCGAAACAGATCTTCGGGGTGGAGCTCAATGACGCGGATGCGGAAATCAGGGGTTCCCTTTTCGAAGACACCCGCGACAACCGCCGCCTGTGCGGACAAGGTGACCAGGATGTCACCGGGTTTATCAGGACAATGAAATCCCTGGGCTTCGAAGGCCCATGGGGCGTGGAAATCCTGTCGGAAGAACACCGCGCACTTCCCGTTCTGGAAGCACTGCAGCACGCCCATGCGACGGCACTGGCCTGCTTTCCAACGGACCAGACCGCACACAGGGGAAATCCCTCTCAGAAAGTCGAAACGGCGGCGAAGTAACCCAGTCCGACCAGGGAAAATTCAGCTGGAGCGTGCAGAGCAGCCCGCGAAATTGCCTAACTCCTCCACCGGCGCAGACCGCGTGCGCTGACAGCCAGGGGACATCAATCCCCTACATTCCGAAAGGACAACTGACCCCGTGGAACTTAGACGCATCACCGACTGGACTCTCCTCACCGGAGCCAGCATCGAGATTCGACAGCAGGGTAGTCCCGTCTGTAGCGGCTACGTTGATGCCGTCACCAACGACGGGACCATCCTCTGGCTGCGTCCTCCTGCTGAGGACCGTAGGCTGTTCGAGAAGGCCGAGTTCTATGAGGTGTGGGCAGCGGAGGACCGCACAGGCTTCCACTACAAGGTCACGAAGGGCCTCCAGCCGCAGTAACGAGGAGAACCCTGCTACTAAGGATTCGTCGTCGACAAGCCCTCCAACGTCTGCTCAAAGGCCTAGGTTGCCGCGCAGGGCCATGTGACTTCCGAAGCGTCCACAGCCTGTATGACGTGCTGGTAGGTAACCAGGCCACAGAGTCGACGAGGTGTGACCTGGATGGGGTCCCGGCCACGCCGCATTCCGATCTTGTTACGTCAAGCTAGCATCAGGAGGGCGGGCCTTGCCCGCGGCCTGAGCTCTCGGTGCAGTCAACGGGATATCCCAACCTCCGGCCATAGAGCCCTCTGCTCCTGTGCAACAGTCGTTAAAGCGTCGAGTTCCTGGCTGAACGACACCATTTTCGGGCTGGGCTTCGTCTCAGACTCTTCCTTCGTGCTATGTCCTCCCAGCGAACCACAGCCTTTAGCCTTCGCACTCGATGCAGTATGAGTGCCCGTTGCTCTCGCGCGCGAGTTGGGACCGGTGCCGGACCAGGAAACAGGAGTAGCAGGTGAACTCGTCCGCGGCCTGCGGAATGACCTGAACGATGAGCTCCTCGGCGACAATCTCTCCCCCCGGGGTCAGGCCCTCGTCCAATGCATCGGCTTCATCCAGTTCGCTGACGACGCTGCGGGCATCCGGGGCATTCGCGGACTGCAATGCCTCCAGAGAACGGTCCTGAGATTCCTTGACGTCGGAACGGACTTCGTCGTAATCGGTTGCCACTTAAGTGATTCTCATTTCTGACGTTTTCTATGACGTACTTGTCTGACGAGACTGCAACGTATACCACTGCGCCATTGTTCCCCTGATCCGCACCCTCATGCCGGAGGACGGCGAAGTGGCCGGGCTGCTGGCCCTGATGCTCCTCACCGAGGCCCGCCGCACCACCCGGATATCGGCCACTGGCGAACTCGTCACCCTTGACGAGCAGGACCGGGAAGCATGGGACTCGGCGCTCGTAGCCGAAGGCCATCGCCTGGTGCGCGAGCGCCTGGCCACCGGGACCCCTCCGGGTGCCTCCCAGATCCTCGCAGCGATTAACGCCGTGCACACCTCCGCCCGCGACATACGCGAGACGGACTGGTCACAGGTCGTCGCCCTCTATGACCAGCTGGTCAACCTCGACCCGTCGCCGCGACCAACTAGGGTCTTGATCCGAGATCGCCGAATAGGAAACACGGAGATCTCTCCCCCGTGCCGTGTGTGGCCAGTCGCCTTCGGCGTGCTTGCCTACGAATGATCGATGGCACCGAACCAGCTCGGGATCAGGAGGAAAGGACCCTGCGCCGGACCTCGGCTTTGTCGACGCCCAATTCGCTAAGGAGCGCGGCCGCAGGATCATGTTCTTCGCGGTCCAGAAGTGCCAACAGAAGATTCGCAGTGGTGATCTGTCGTGACTTCTGCTCGACGGCGTACCGAAGCATGCCCTCCATGACCGACCGCGCACCCGAGCTGAAAGGTGGCTTCTTTCCTCGGCCAGGCGTAATTGCCCGCTCAAAGCCCCGGGCGTCTATTCCGATTGACGCGAGTGCGGCTTGGTCAAGCTTTAAAGCCGCGGCCCTTGCGTCATCGAGCGTAACCCCAAGAATGCCGGCCGGGCCGGAGAACTGAAGCGCTCCCAGCACCAGGTGATCCGTGCCCAGTCGCTTGTCGCCGCTGGAACGGGCTTCCTCCATCGCAAAGCCAACGATCCGGCGGGCTTCGTCGGCAAACCGTTCAAACATGGTTCATCTCACTCTCGGTATTTGGCGTGTACTGACTGCCGCGAGACGCCCAAGGCGTCACCGATTTGCTCCCAGGTCCACCCCTGTTGTCGGGCAGCTCTTACCTGAACGGCTTCGACCTGTTCTGCCAAGCGACGAAGGGCGCCGACGGCGCGTAGTCCAACGGCCGGGTCCACTGAATGAATATGAGCGGACAGTTGATCAGCATTCATGCTGTCAGTCTGGATTGACAAGCGGCAGTTGTCAACTCAGACTGACAAGCGCTCGCCGATCTTCCTAACCGCAGCCTGGGACCTTCACGGTCTGCATCAACGCCACAGCTCTGAAGGACCCACCGGCTCCCGGCCCCATGTCATCTGATTTCGCCAACTCCCAGCGCCCGCATTCGCCCTACCAACCGGGCGGCCGCCTCCTGCAGCGATGGATGGTCCGTTCGATGTTTCACCAGCGGCTGGTGAATCTTCTGCTGGGCAACCCGCCGGGCTCACCGGCGCCTGTTTACTTCGCCGGGCGGCCAGGTGCGCGAGCTGTTCCAGATCGGTGTGGTGCAGGGCAACATCCCTCTGGGAATCAGCGTGCTTTCCTACTCAGGCCAGCTGAACACCGCCGTTGTCGCCGCCGCGGATGCCATCGCCGGCAGCGTATGGTCTCGGGTCCACGGCTGCGAAGTCGGTTCAGCGGCTGAACGTCACATCCTGCGTCTCAGTGACGCCGGCGGTGCGGCCGGGCGCCGTCTGATACTTCCAGTAAAGATTCGTGTGTGCGATGACCTGGTCCGGCGGCGGAGCGCCCCAGGCGCTCTGGTCCTCCGTAGTGTGCGCGTCACCGACCAGCGTCACGTCATAGCCACGCACGAGGGCGCCGTGGATCGTGGACCGGATGCATTCATCCGTCTGCGCTCCGGCCACGACCAGGCGGCCGACCCCAGCCTTGGACAACACTTCCTCCAGGTCGGTGTCCTCGAAGGAGTCGCTGAACGTCTTGTGCACCAACGGTTCCGAATCTCGGCGGACCAGTTCAGGAACGCACTCCCAGGCATCACTCCCCTTCGCCAGGTGCTCGTCCGAATGCTGGAGCCACACGATCGTGACGCCCTCCTGGCGGGCCTTGTCTATGAGCGTGCCGATGTTGGCGACTACCGCGTCGCGATGGTGGGCCTCGGCCACAACGCCCACCTGGACGTCGAGGACCATCAGCGCGGTGTTTGGGCGACCTGACAGCGTTGTCATGGCGATCTCCTAGTAGTCGGGCGGCTCCTGCCACGCGAATTATGCTAGGCCGGTCCGCCGCGGATCGCTACTGCTCCCCCGTTTCATGCGCGGCCAACACATCGGAACCAGCTGTCCCGTAAGGTCATGAACTACAGCGCCGCCTGTGGCGAGCGTTACAAAAATGAAAGCTCATCCGACAGGAACACGATGGCTCACGCCGAGAACGAGATCACCATCAACCGACCCGCACATGAGGTCTACTCCTTCCTCGCTCGAGTCTGAGGTTGCCCCGCTCCAGAAGCTGATAGAAGTGATCGAAGCGACCTGATGATTTTGTCTGCCGGTCTGTGCGCACGCCGTGAAGGTGTGTAGCCTCGGCATCATGAACCCGCCGGAGGGCCAGCCTAAAGCCGCAATTGTCGTCGGGGTCGACGGGAGTCCTTCATCCATCCTGGCTTTGCGCTGGGCATCCGCTCTCGCACCCTTGCTCTCGGCCAGGATCGTCGCCGTGGCCGCCTGGCAGTTCCACATTGCCTTCGGAACCTTTGAGCCGGTCGTCTGGGAGCCGGATGAGGAAGCGCGGAAGGTCTGTGCGCAGACCGTTACCGAGGCGCTGGGCTCAAAGGCCGCCGTCGCTGTTGAAGTGATGATCAGGCAGGGAGCCGCCGCCAAGGTGCTCGTGGAGGAAAGCAGTCGTGCGCAACTGCTTATCCTGGGCAGCCGCGGCCACGGCGGATTTGAAGGCCTCCTGCTCGGCGCCGTCAGCGCCACTGTGGCCGAACACGCAAAGTGCTCGGTGCTGATTGCGCATGGCACGGAACTGCCGCCGGGATTGTTGGCTCAGCCGGCTCCGGCGTCCGGCCCCATCCCTCCAGGTCAAGACGATGCCTAGCACTCAGAGCATCGTGGTCGGCTACGACGGATCCGTTGAAGCAGGCCGGGCCGTGCGCTGGGCTGCACACCAGGCTGACCTGCGCCACTGTGAGCTTCATCTCGTGCATTGTTCCCTGTGGCCACTCCTGACGCATGACCTTGGTCCGGTCGAAGGCATCCCAGACAGCGGGCTGCAGCACTATTCGGAGGCTGTCCTTGCTGAGGGCCTCGACCATGCAACATCTGCCGCCGCGCAGGTGAAGATCCGTACCAGCCTGCTCTACGGCTGGCCCGCGGAGCACCTGCGAAGGGCGGCGGCGGGGGCCACAATGCTGGTGATCGGTAGCCGGGGCATCGGCGGGTTCATGGGACTTCTCGTGGGCTCCGTCAGCCTGGAACTGGCTGCCACTTCAAACTGCCCGGTCGCGGTAATCCGGTCTGAGGACAACCCCGGGGGTCCTGTGGTCGTCGGGGTGGAGCATCCCGGCAACACGGGGGCCCTGGCGGATGCCTGCGCTCTGGCTTCCGCCGCCGGCGTTGGGCTGGTGCTGGTTCATGTGCGCAGAATCCACTTCAGCGTCGGGAAGCCAGGTGGCGCCGCAGGTGAAAGCCTGAGTACATCCCGGGCGTTGCTCGATTCAGCTATTCAGACGGCGCAGGCCCTGGCTCCCGGCTCGGACGTCAGTGACGAACTCGTACTGGACTCGTCCGTTCCGCGCGGTCTGCTCAAAATGGCCACGGATGCGAGCGTTCTGGTGGTGGGAAGCAAGGGCCACGGTCTCATCAGAGGAACCATCGGATCCACAGCGCACGCCGTTCTCCACCACGCCAGGTGTCCGGTGTTTGTTTCGCGGCACGCCGCTGATGAGCCAAAGGAGGGGCCTGCGCCGCCGCCGTAGACCCCTACCGGGCTTCTCCCTTGCCGGCCGCCCCGCTGCCTGGCAACTGGCTGACAAGTCCCACTGTGTTGCCTTCGCTGTCCCTGATGAAGGCCATCCATTCGTCGGTTCCTGCCGGGCCAAGCCTTGAGTCCCCGTGGCTGAAGATCACCTGCGGAGCAGCAACCACTTCCACTCCCCTGGCCTCCAGTTCGGGCATGAGCGCCCTGATATCGGGGACCTCCAGATAGATCAACGACGGCGGCGCGCCCCTCTCGAGCAGAAGCCGGACGCCACCGAGGTCGAAGAAGAGCAGGCCAGGCGGATCAAAGACCGCCTGCGGCGCGGTGCCGAGCAACGCCGAGTAGAACGCAGCCGCCCGGTCAAGGTCCTCGGCGCGCTGCGCGACCTGTATGAGCCTCATTGATCCTCCATACGTAAGTGTTACGCGTTCCTGTCCGCAATCGTCACCGATCGAACCGGCCGGGGCAACACGTTTGCGCGAAACGGCTAGGCTCAAAGGCATGCGTTCCAAAGAAGACCTGACCAAGACCAGGCACTCCGCCCCCGCCGTCATCGCATTCGCGGCAACCGCGGACGCGCTGCTTATCATCACCTTCGCCGCAATCGGCCGCGACGCACACGCACGGGGTGACGTGGTAGCAGGCGCTTTGCTTACAGCATGGCCGTTCCTCGCCGGCGCGGCACTCGCCTGGCTCCTCCTGCGGCTCTGGCACGGCCCGCTGGCACTGTGGCCGGCCGGCGTTGCCGTCTGGCTCGGAACGGTGGGCGTCGGCATGGCATTGCGGGCCCTCACCGGGCAGACAGTGGTGCTGCCGTTCGTCATCGTGGCGCTGATCAGCCTCGCAGTTTTCCTCCTTGGCTACCGCCTGCTTGTCGCCGGATTTCTGCGGTGGCAGAGATCACGGAGGCAAGGCTGATGTACTAGGCTGGCAGCACAGCACGCACCCGCCGGGCACCGCCACGGCACAACAATCCGGAAGGGCTACCAGTGATCACCGCCTTCGTCCTGATCAAGACAGACGCCTCGCGAATCCCCGAAACGGCCGAGGAGATTTCTGCCATCCCGGGCATCAGCGAGGTCTACTCCGTCACTGGAGAGTGGGATCTCATCGCCGTTGCCCGCGTGTCACAGCACGATGAGCTTGCGGACGTCATTGCGGACAAGCTGTCCAAGGTGCCCGCCGTGGTGCACACCACCACCCATATTGCCTTCCGGGCGTATTCCCAGCACGACCTCGACGCCGCCTTTGCGCTGGGCTTCGAGGAGTAGCCGCTCACCCCGCCAGGACCTACGTGATTAAGAAGCAGCGGCCGGCACAACCGTGCCGGCCACTTCTTTGCTTCTATGTCTTATGCCCGCGTCAGGCTGACCCATTTGTCGAGGACTGCTGCGGCGGATCCTGAATCGATGGACTCGGCGGCGCGGTGCAGGGCCCGGCGCATGCGCTCGGTCAAAGTCCCCGCGGCTTCCAGGTCATAGGCCACCAGGCCGGCGGCGGCATTGAGCAGTACGGCGTCGCGCGCGGGACCGGCTGCACCGGCCAGCACCTGGCGGACGACGGCGGCATTTGCCTGGGCGTCTCCGCCGCGGAGTTCCTCAACAGTCGCCTGACGGATGCCGAGCTCCGCCGGCGAAAAAAGCTGCTCGGTGACCTCACCGCCGCGAATTTCCCAGACAGTTGACGGACCGGTTGTGGTCAGCTCGTCCAGGCCGTCGCTTCCCCGGAAGACGAGCCCCCGGCTGCCGCGCTTGGCCAGTACCCCGGCCACCAGCGGCGCCATCCGCGCGTTGGCAACTCCAACGGCAGAGGCCTGCACCCGCGCCGGGTTAGTCAGCGGTCCGAGGAAGTTGAACGCCGTCGGGATGGCGAGTTCCCGGCGCGGAACGGCGGTGTGGCGGAACGACGGATGGAAAACCTGGGCAAAGCAGAAAGTGATTCCGGCCTCTTCAGCGTTGCGTGCCACATCCGCGATGGGCAGGTCCAGCCGGACACCAAGGGCTTCCAGCACATCAGCCGAACCCGACGACGACGATGCCGCGCGGTTGCCGTGCTTGACCACTTTCGCCCCGGCTCCGGCGCAGACAAGCGCAGCCATGGTGGAGATGTTCACTGTGTTCAGCTGGTCGCCGCCCGTGCCTACGATGTCGAGCTTCTCGCCGGAGATGGCAATGGGGTTCGCATGGGCAACCATGGCCTCCACCAGGCCGGCAATCTCGTCTACCGTCTCCCCTTTGGCACGCAGTGCCACCAGGAATCCGGCGATCTGTGCAGGCGTCGCCTCACCCGACATGATGGTGTCCATGGCCCAGGCCGTGTTGTCCGCAGTCAGGTCCTTGCCGTCCATCAGTGCGGAAATGAGCCGCGGCCAGGTGTTACCTGCCGCCTGTGCCGATACCTGTGAAGTCACCTCCTGATGCTATCGAGGTGCAGGTTCCAAAAACCAATGTGAACCCCTCCGGGAACTTTTCCGCGCGATTTCGCGTCTTTGTAGAAAAAGTCCCCCGAAAAGGCGGTTTGCGTTGGGCAGGACGGAGTTTTACAGACATAATGTCTATGTGACATCTGCGACCCATGCCCCCAGTACCCCGGCGCACCCCACGCTGAACCGCCCCAATATGGTTTCTGTCGGAACCGTAGTTTGGCTGTCCAGCGAGTTGATGTTCTTCGCCGGTCTCTTTGCCATGTACTTCACACTCCGGTCAACTTCCGGACAGATGTGGGCTGAAGAGACGGCCAAGCTCAACTTCCCCTTTGCGCTTGTTAACACGATCGTCCTCGTGGCAAGTTCCTTTACCTGCCAGATGGGCGTCTTCGCCGCAGAACGGCTCCAGCCGCGACGCAGCGGCGGTCCGCTGCAGTTCACCCACTGGGGCATGAACGAGTGGTTCACCCTGACGTTCCTCATGGGCTCGTTCTTCGTGGCCGGCCAGTCGACGGAATACGCGATGCTCGTTTCGGAGCACGTGACCCTTTCGACCAACGCTTACGGTTCGGCCTTCTACATGACCACCGGCTTCCACGGCATGCACGTCATCGGCGGCCTGATCGCCTTCCTCCTCATCATTGGCCGATCCTTCGCCGCGAAGAAGTTTGGTCACTTTGAGGCGACGTCGGCGATTGTCACCTCGTACTACTGGCACTTTGTGGACGTCGTCTGGATTGGCCTCTTCCTGGTCATCTATGTCCTCAAGTAGCCAGGACATGGCTCTTCTTCCACAAGAGACAGAATTTCAAGAAGCGGCTCCTGGAGCCGACGCACGATCGAATAAAGGAACCACCACGTGAAGGCACTCTCGCAGAAGCGACGTCACCCACTGGCAGCCATTGCGCTGCTGTTGATGGGGCTCCTCCTCACTGGTGGGCTGTACGCCGTTGCCACCACCGTCAACCAGGCAAAAGCCAGCACCGCCGAGTTCAGCGCCAGTGATGCGGAGCAAGGCGGAAAGCTCTTCGCCGCCAACTGCGCCACCTGCCATGGCATGGGTGCCAGCGGATCGCAGGCCGGCCCGTCCCTGGTAGGTGTCGGCGCTGCTGCCGTTGACTTTCAGGTAGGCACCGGCCGCATGCCCATGCAGATGAATGGTCCCCAGGCCTACAAGAAGCCCGGCCAGTTCAACGAACAGCAGACCCACCAGCTCGCCGCATACGTCGCCTCACTGGGCCCCGGCCCCTCCATCCCTGAAGCCGGCGTCCTCGACGAGAAGGGTGACGCCGCCAAGGGCGGCGAGCTGTTCCGCACGAACTGTGCGATGTGCCACAACGCTGCTGCAGCAGGCGGCGCCCTGACCCGCGGCAAGTTCGCTCCGGCCCTCGCCGATGTCTCGGGCAAGCACATCTACGAAGCAATGGTCACCGGGCCGCAGAACATGCCGGTCTTCAATGACGCGAACATCTCCCCTGAGGGCAAGCGGGACGTCATTACGTTCCTCAAGCAGATCGAGGCCAACGGCTCGCCCGGCGGCGCCGACCTTGGCGCCCTCGGCCCTGTATCGGAAGGCCTGTTCGTCTGGATCGCCGGCCTCGGCGTCATCATCGCCTTCACCATCTGGCTGACGTCCCGCTCGTCCTAGCACGCGCAGATCACAACAAGAATGTCCTGCTGACCGTTCAGCAGGTTTGAAATTGAACATTAACTCGGCATTGCCGAGACGAGAGAAGGATGAGGCGAATCATGGGCAACCATAGTGACGGCAGTCCGAACCACTCGGGCACCGTAGCTACGGCTGGTCAGAATGAGGTGGAGAAATTCCAGGATCCTGGAATTCCCCCGCACCGTTTGCGCCTGGCTGACACGGACCCGAAGGCCGCAAAGCGAGCAGAACGGCAGGTTGCCGTTCTCTTCGGCGCATCGGTCGTAGGCACCGTGATCTTCCTGGTGGCGTACTTCGCTATCGATCTGGGCGATGACTCCTCGATTGCTACCATCAGGCTGCAGAATGCACTGCTCGGCGTGGGTACAGCCTTTGCCATGCTCGGCATCGGCACCGGCATTGTCCACTGGGCCAAGGCCCTCATGCCGGACCACGAGGTCTCCGAGGAACGTCATGCGATCCGCACCGAAGACGACCGCCAGGCCGCGGTGCGCATTGTTGACGACATCGTGGAGGAGACGGGCATCAAGCGCCGTCCCCTGATCCGGAACACCCTGCTCGGCGCCGTTGCTCTCGCACCGCTGCCTGCGCTTGCCGTGTTCGGTGATCTTGGCCCGCGGCCCGATGACAAGCTGTCGCACACGATGTGGGCCCCGCAGGAAGGCAAGCTCAAGCGCCTCACCCGCGACCCCGACGGCACGCCCATCAAGGCGTCGGACGTCACCATCGGATCCGCCTTCCACGTCATCCCGGAAGGCCTGAACGAGCTCCACGAGGGCAAGCTGAACGAGAAGGCCAAGGCCGTCGTCCTGCTCATGCGTCTCGATCCCGCGGCCCTCAACCCTTCTGCGGGCCGCGAGAACTGGGGCTACAACGGCATCGTCGCCTACTCAAAGATCTGCACCCACGTTGGCTGCCCCGTTGCCCTCTATGAGCAGCAGACGCACCACCTGCTGTGCCCGTGCCACCAGTCAACCTTCGACCTGACCCAGGAATGCAAGGTTATCTTTGGCCCGGCCAGCCGTCCTCTCCCCCAGCTGCCCATCGCGGTTGATGACGAGGGCTACCTGGTCGCTACGAGCGACTTCAACGAACCTGTAGGACCAAGTTACTGGGAGCGTGATGAGCATGAGCGCAGCATCAAGAGCTGAAGCCCCCGCCTACGTAGCCACCACCAAGACCGGGCGGTTTACTGATTTTGTCGACGAACGCGTCGGCGGCTCAGGCATTCTCCGTGAGTTTGGCCGCAAGGTCTTCCCGGACCACTGGTCGTTCATGTTCGGCGAAGTGGCGCTGTACTCCTTCGTCACCCTGCTCTTGTCCGGAACGTTCCTGACATTCTTCTTCGACCCCTCCATGGCCGAGACCCACTACGCCGGTTCTTACACTCCGCTGAAGAACGTCGAAATGTCTGTCGCCTACAGTTCCTCGCTGGATATCTCGTTCGACGTCCGCGGCGGCCTCTTCATGCGCCAGGTCCACCACTGGGCGGCCCTGCTGTTCGTGGCCTCCGTGGCCGTGCACATGCTCCGTGTGTTTTTCACCGGCGCCTTCCGCAAGCCCCGTGAAATGAACTGGGTGGTGGGCGGCGTCCTGCTGATCCTGGCCATGGCTGCAGGCTTCACCGGTTACTCGCTTCCCGATGACCTGCTGTCCGGTAACGGCCTGCGGATCATCGACGGCGTCATCAAGTCCATCCCGGTCATCGGCACGTACACCTCCTTCTTCCTCTTCGGCGGCGAGTTCCCCGGAACTGCCATCATCAGCCGCCTGTACACGCTCCACATTCTGCTGGTGCCTGCGCTCATCCTGCTGATGATCGTCATCCACCTGTTCATGGTGGTTGTGCACAAGCACACCCAGTACCCCGGCCCGGGACGCAACGACCACAACGTCGTCGGCTACCCCCTCGGCCCGGTCTACGCGGCGAAGGCCGGCGGATTCTTCTTCATCGTCTTCGGTGTAATTGCGCTCATGGCCGGGTTCTTCACCATCAACCCGATCTGGAACTACGGACCCTACGATCCCTCCCCCGTGTCCGCAGGCACCCAGCCTGACTGGTACATCGGCTTCGTTGACGGTGCCCTGCGTCTCATGCCTGGTGTCATCGGAAACTTCCATTTCGAGTACATCATCTTCGGCCACGTGCTGACCCTGAACGTCCTGTTGCCTGCGCTTGTTCCGGCAGGCATCATCTTCACCGTGCTGTTCACCTACCCGTGGATCGAGCGCTGGATCACCAAGGACAACCGGGAGCACCACGTGCTGGACCGTCCCCGGAACGCTCCCACGCGCACCGCGATCGGTGTAGCGGGCTTCACCTGGTACTGCGTCATGTGGGCTGCCGCCGGATCGGACCTCATCGCCACGCACTTCCACGTCGCGCTGAACGACGTCACGTACTGGCTGCGGGCGCTGTTCTTCGTCGGCCCGTTCATCGCATTCGCAGTGACGAAGCGTGTCGCCCTGGCGCTGCAGCGCAAGGACCGGGAAATCGCCCTGCACGGGCGTGAAACCGGACGTATTGTGCGCCTGCCGCACGGTGAGTTCATCGAAGTCCACGCTCCTCTCGACGAGTACAAGCGGTTCAAGCTGGTCGGCTTCGAGTCTCTGGCACCGCTCCCCGCGCAGCCCAACGAGCACGGCGTCGTTGACCGCAAGGAAAAGCGCCGCGCGAAGCTTTCGCAGTGGTTCTTCGAGGACCGGGTTGTCCCGGCCACACCGGCTGAGCTGGAAGCCGGCCATGGCCACCACGAGGCCGTCGAAGCAGGCGAGAGCCAGAAGACACTCAGCCACTAGGAGCAATCCCTGCGGTTGGCAGTGAAAGGCCCGGTCCCTTGGGACCGGGCCTTTCTGCATCTGGTGCGGTCGGCGGCAGGGCTGGCGGTGCTGCGTCCGTCCCCTTCCGGCGGGCCTTGCCGGGCGGCCCTGCAAGGGCGGCGTGACTATTGCTGGCGGTACCCGGACGCGTAGTTGCGCGTGGGCCTTACTCCGGGACGCTGCAGCGGCACCCAGAGCTTGTATCTGTCGGCGCGGTAAAAGGACACGGAATAGTCCACCATGGCCCGGGCAACGAACGCGTGCCGTTGGATTTTCAGCAGCGGTGACCCGATTTCGACGTTCAGCAGCCGTGCGGTGGACGGCGAGGCGGCGGTGGCCTCGATCATGTCCTCGCCCCACTCCATTACCAGCCCGAACTGTTCGCTCAGAACGTTGTACAGCGAGGTGGGTGGTTCGCCGTCCAGGAGACCGGGCACGCGGTGGGCCGGGATGAAGTTCTCGTCCACGCTCATTGGCTCGTTATCGGCCAGCAGAAGCCGCCGGAAGCGCACCAGGGGCGTGCCTTCCTCCAGCTGGAGTTCGCGCGCGAGGAAGGCACTGGCGGCAATCTGCTCAAAGCTGAGCACCTTGGCGGCCGGCACCATGCCGCGGCGCTGCATTTCCTCGCTGTAGGAGGTGAGCTTGACCTGGAGGTCGAGTTTAGGTTTGCGCACGAAGGTACCCAGTCCCACGACGCGCTCAATGACTTCCTCGCCCACAAGCGCATCAATGGCCTGCCGGACGGTCATCCGGGCAAGCCCGAAACGTTCGGCCAGGTCGCGCTCCGACGGGAGGCCGGAGCCTGGCGGGCAGGACGTGGCAATGTACGTCCTGAGGATCTCCCTCAGCTGGACGTAGATAGGGATGCCGCTTTTTCTGTCGATCTCACCGGCGATGCCGGAGGCATTAGCGGCCATGACCGCCGCTCCTGGGATGCATGTTCACATCTCAAGGTTAAGCCCATCCGCCGTCAGGTCTAGACCAGCCACCACCAGCGCTGCCCGGAGCCCTGCCGTACGGATATTCTTAAGGACGAACGTAGAAGACGACGGCGTCATCCGTCCGAATAGAGGAGTCCTGTTGCCAGTTCGTAAGGCAATCGTTTCAGCAGCCATTGGCCTGCATGCCCGCCCTGCCGCGGTATTTGTCCGGGCCGTGACGGAGACCGGTTTGCCGGTGACCATCCGGAAGGACGGCATTGCCGCCGTGGATGCCCGCTCGCTGCTGGAGGTCATGACAGCTGACTTTGACTGTGGCTGCGAAGTGGAACTGGGAGTGACTGAATCCGCGCTGCCAGCAGGCCGCAGCCTCATCGACGCCGAAGACGCCCTCACAGGACTTGCCAGGCTGATTGAGTCGCAGAAGACCGCTGAGCTCTTGTAGGGCCAAAATGAAAACGAACGACGGCGGGCCCCACCGAGAGGTGGGGCCCGCCGTCGATACTGGGCTTCTTTACAGCCCGTTTCAGAACCTAGTGCGCGTGGTCGCCGCGGCTGTACTCGTAGACCCAGCCGACAAGGGCCACGAGGGCCATGCCGGCCGCGATGAAGACCATCCAGAATCCTACGGCCAGACCCAGGAAGCCCGTTGCACAGGACAGGCCGAGCACGAGCGGCCACCAGCTCCAGGGGCTGAAGTGCCCCTGCTCGCCTGCGCCCTCGTGGATCTCGGCATCGCTGCGGTCCTCGGGGCGCATGCCAACACGCTTGCCCGTGAATCCTAGGTAGGCGCCGATCATGCCGGCAAGGCCACCCACAAGGAGAATGCCCAGGATGCCTACCCACTCAGACCAGTTGGTGAGGAAACCGTAAATCAGGGACACCGGTACGAAGAAGAAGACTCCGGCTCCAAAAATCCAAGATTCGATCTTCACTGCGCGGTGTCCTTCTGGTCGGCGTTACCGAGCACAGCTGCTGCCGGTGCCGGTGACTCAATGGTGTGTGACTGGGAGAGCTCAGGGTGGTGCAGGTCCAGTGCCGGACGCTCCGAGCGGATGCGCGGCAGGGACGTGAAGTTGTGCCGCGGCGGCGGGCAGGACGTCGCCCACTCCAGTGATGCGCCGAATCCCCACGGGTCATCGACCATGACTTTTTCGTTACTGCGGGCGGTGATGTAGACGTTCCAGAAGAACGGGATCAGCGACGCACCGAGCACGAACGAGGAAATGGTGGAGAACTGGTTCATCCAGGTGAAGTTGTCCTGCGGCATGTAGTCCGCATAGCGCCGGGGCATGCCTTCGACGCCGAGCCAGTGCTGGATCAGGAACGTGCCGTGGAAGCCGAGGAACAGCATCCAGAAGTGGATCTTGCCGAGCCGTTCGTTCAGCATCTTCCCTGTCCACTTCGGCCACCAGAAGTAGAAGCCGGCGAACATCGCGAACACCACGGTGCCGAACACCACGTAGTGGAAGTGCGCCACCACGAAGTAGGAGTCCGAGACGTGGAAGTCCAGCGGCGGCGAGGCCAGGATGATGCCGGTGAGGCCGCCGAAGAGGAACGTGATGAGGAAGCCGATGCTCCACAGCATGGGGGTCTCAAAGGTGATCGATCCGCGCCACATGGTGCCGATCCAGTTGAAGAACTTCACGCCCGTGGGTACCGCGATGAGCATGGTCATGAAGGAGAAGAACGGCAGCAGAACCGAGCCGGTGACGTACATGTGGTGCGCCCACACGGTCACGGAGAGTGCAGCGATGGCGATCGTGGCGTAGACCAGGCCCTTGTAGCCGAAGATCGGCTTGCGGCTGAACACCGGGAAGATCTCGGAGACGATGCCGAAGAACGGCAGCGCGATGATGTACACCTCGGGATGGCCGAAGAACCAGAACAGGTGCTGCCACAGAACGGCCCCGCCGTTGTCCGGATCGAAGATGTGCGCACCGAACCGGCGGTCGGCGCCGAGGGCGAACAGTGCTGCGGCCAGCGGCGGGAACGCCATCAGAACCAGGATCGCCGTAACCAGCGTGTTCCAGGTGAAGATCGGCATGCGCCACATGGTCATGCCCGGGGCGCGCATGCAGATGATGGTGGTGATGAAGTTGACCGCGCCAAGGATGGTGCCGAAACCGGACAGCGCCAGGCCGAACACCCAGAGGTCCCCGCCGATGCCGGGGCTGAACGTGGTGTTGGACAGCGGTGCGTACGCGAACCAGCCGAAGGACGCCGCGCCCTGCGGGGTGATGAAGCCGGAGACGGCGATGGTGGAGCCGAACAGGAAGAACCAGAAGGCCAGCGCGTTCAGTCGCGGGAACGCGACGTCTGGGGCGCCGATCTGCAGGGGCATGATGACGTTCGCGAACCCGGCAAACAGCGGGGTGGCGAACATTAGCAGCATGACGGTGCCGTGCATCGTGAACAGCTGGTTGTACTGCTCCTTTGTCTGCAGGATCTGCATGCCCGGCTCAAACAGCTCGGCACGGATCAGCAGCGCCATCACGCCGCCGAAGCAGAAGAACACGAAGGACGCGATCAGGTACATGTACCCGATGGTCTTGTGGTCAGTGGAGGTGATCCAGTTGACGACGATTCGTCCCTTGGATTTCGGAACTACGGGAGCCTCGAGGGTCCCGACAGGTGCGGATTGGGTATAAGTAGCCACGTCGCTCCCCTTACTTCGATTCGATCAGGCCGGGGTTGCGGTCGTACTCTTCGCCGAGCAGTCCCGTGTTGCCGTCCTGGCGCAGCTGGTTCATGTGCGCCTGGAATTCGGACTCGGAGACCACCTTTACGCGGAACAGCATTTCGGAGTGGTATTCGCCGCAGAGCTCGGCGCACTTGCCGTCATACGTGCCCTCTTTGGTGGGCGTCAAGCGGATGAAGTTGGTCTTGCCCGGGATCATGTCCCGCTTCTGCAGGAAGGCAGGTACCCAGAAGGAGTGGATAACGTCGCGTGAGTTCAGTTCAAGGTCCACCGACTTGCCGACAGGCAGGTAAAGGGTGGGGAGCTTTTCCTTGTCGACGGCCTCGCCGGTCAGGTGTGCCTGGACACCCGCTTCGTGAAGGTCCTCGGTGACGACGTCGCCCTTTTTGTAGTTGAAGTCCCAGGCCCACTGCTTGCCGCGGACGTCCACTACAACGTCGGCCGGTTTGGAGCGGTCGTCGATGGCCTGCTGGTCGCGGTCGGTGAAGTAGAAGAACACCAGGACCATGAACAGCGGGATGGTGAGGTAGAAGACCTCGAGGGGCAGGTTGAAGCTGGTCTGCCGGGGGAATCCGACAGTGCCCTTGCGGCGGCGGTAGGCCACGATGCACCAGACAATCAGGCCCCAGGTGATAATGCCCACCACGAGTGCGGCAATCCATGAGTTGACCCAGAGGTCCATGATGCGGTCAGTGTTACTGGTGGTGCCACGCTCAGTGGGCAGCCACCCCTTCTCTACCTCTGACGAACATCCAGTCAAAACCAACGCGCCGGCAATTGCCAAGCCAGAGATCGAAGTGATCGTTTTGCGTCGGCTGCCGGTTCGGTTCTGCGAACTCACAGACGGCCCTTCCTACTTGTTGCTGTTGCCAGGGCGGCCTATGGCATCCCGGCACACTAAAGGTTTTACTACTCGGTGTAGAGCTTACCGCTCCCCGCGCGTTTTCGCCCACATGTCCGCGCAGTGTGGCGGCGCCGGTTATCACCGGCGATGGTGAAACCCTGCTTGGAGATGGTGTCTTCAAAGTCGATGCTGGCGCCGCTGAGGTACGGCACGCTCATCTTGTCGACAACGACCTCGACGCCGTCGTAGTCGCGCACGGCGTCGCCCTCGAGGAGGCGCTCGTCGAAGTAGAGCTGGTAAATCAGTCCGGAGCAGCCGCCCGGCTGCACGGCAACGCGAAGGCGGAGGTCGGTACGGCCTTCCTGCTCAAGGAGGCTGCGGACCTTGCCTGCGGCAACGTCCGTCAGCTGAACCTCGTGGCTCGCCAGTTCGGCACTGGCCGTGCCGGTGGATTCGGTGCTGTTTTCATTGGTCGTAGTGCTCATTGGCCTACCTTCTAACGACGGTCCTGGCGGCCCCGCATGCACGGTGCCTGCCCCTACGGAAACGGTATGGGCTATAGCTACATGCTACGTCGATCAGACGCGTAGCTCTAACTTCAGGCGTAACCGTGGCCATCCCCGACTTGTTCCCGGAATGGCCGCGCCAGGCAGCCGCCAGGACCGGTGAGGTCAGCCGAGACCCTCGCTGTTAAGGCGTGCCAACAGCAGCGCCTCGGCCACGACTGCATTCCGGAAGTCTTCAATATGGAGTGATTCGTTGGCCGAGTGGGCCCGGGAATCCGGGTCTTCCACTCCCGTCACCAAGATCTGGGCCTCCGGGTAGAGGTCCGTCAGGTCTGAAATGAACGGAATGGAACCGCCGATGCCCATTTCCACTGCCGGTACGCCCCACGACTCCCCCAGCGCCCACATGGCGAATGCCGCAGCAGCCGAACTCCGGTCCGTGAGGTAGGCGTTCCCGCTCTCCCCGGGCGTGAAGACCACCTTGGCACCGAACGGCGCGTGGGTCTCGACGTGGCGGCGGACTGCCTCCATGGCGTCTGCCGGCACTTGGCCGGGGGCCAGCCGGAGGCTGAACTTCGCACGTGCCCTGGGCAGCAGTGTGTTCGAAGCTACGTCAACGGCAGGCGCGTCAAAGCCGATGATGGAAAGTGCCGGTTTGGTCCACATCCGCGATGCGATGCTCCCACTGCCTGCCAGCTTCACGCCGTCGAGCACCGAGGCGTCCGCCCTGAACTCCGCCTCGGTCAGGTCCACCGTGGCTTCGTCGCGTCCCACAAGACCCTCAATGGCGACGCTCCCCTCGGCATCATGGAGGGTCGCAATGAGGCGGGACAGCAGTGTGGGCGCATCCAGCACGGGTCCGCCGTACATCCCCGAGTGCACTGCATGCTCCAGGACCTGTACCTCGATGGTTCCATCGATCAGGCCCCGGAGGCTGGTGGTGAGCGCCGGAACCCCCACCTTCCAGTTGCTGGAATCGGCCACCACTATGACGTCGGCCCGGAGCAGCTCGCGGTGTGTTTCCAGGAAGGTCCGGAAGGTCGGTGAGCCCGCTTCTTCCTCGCCTTCGAAGAAAAGCGTCACACCAAGGCCGAATTCTTCGCCGAGCACCTGGGTCACGGCGCCGTAGGCTGCGATGTGGGCCATGATGCCGGCCTTATCGTCAGCGGCCCCGCGACCGTACAGACGGCCGTCGCGTTCGACGGCGGTGAACGGCTCTGACTCCCACAGCGCCGGATCGCCGGGCGGCTGGACGTCGTGGTGGGCATAGAGCAGGATGGTCGGCTTGCCGTCCGCTGCTTCGCGGCGTGCAACCACGGCCGGCCCCCCGGGGGTCCCGTCCTCCTTGTCGCAACGAAGTATCCGGACGTCACCCAGGCCGGTGCTCCGCACGAGGGCGGCGACGGCCTCGGCACTGTGGTCAAGGTGCGCGGGATCGAAACTCGGCCAGGCAATACCGGGAATACTGACCAGGTCTTTCAGCTGGGACATGGTGGTCCCAAACGCTGCGCTGACGGCGTTCCGAAGGGCGTCCGTGTCGACGCCGGCCACCGAACCGACAGATTGTTGCGGGGTCGCCGCTGATGTTGAAGTCATGGCCAAAACACTACCTGTGTCACAGACCACAACAAATAACGCCCCGACCCCACGCCGTCCGCGTCACCTGCGGCTCTGCCTGTCCGGCTGCATGACGGGCAGTCCGGCCCTGCAAGGTATTCTGTTTCCGTGTTCGGACGTAAAAAGGAAGCGCCAGCGGCGCAGGATGTAGTAGACCAACAAGCTGCCGAGGCAGCTTCCCGGCAGGCCGAGGCTGCCGGCAAGGGTGTGCCCACGCCCAAGCGCAAGGCCCAGGAGGCAGCCCGCAAGCGGCCGCTGGTGCCCGAGGACCGCAAGGCCTCGAAGGCGGCAGAGCGTGCCGCCGTCCAGGACCAGCGTCTGAAGATGCGCCAAGCGCTCGACACGGGGGACGAGAAGTTCCTCCCGATCCGTGACAAAGGGCCGCAGAAACGGTTTGCCCGCGACTATGTGGACGCGCGGTTCAGCCTCGGCGAGTATCTCATGTTCGGCGCACTGGTCTTCGTGATCATCTCCCTGCTGGTGCCGTCCACGAGTGAACAGATGATTTACGTCCTGGGCGGGTTCTGGGTCATGTTCCTGGCCGTCTTCGTGGACGTGTTCATCCTGTCCCGCAAACTGCGCAAGCGGCTCACCGAGAAGTTCGGCGACGTGGAACGCGGCACCGTCTGGTATGGGTCAATGCGCTCCCTGCAGTTCCGGAAGCTGCGCCTCCCCAAGCCCCAGGTCCGGCGCGGCCAGTACCCGTCCTGAACCCCTCCGATTTCTCCGGGCCCTGTTCCCGGCCGTGATTCAGAATGAAGCAGCCCCCGGCGGTATGACCGCCGGGGGCTGCTCTGCATTCCCGTGACAGCATTCCCGTGACTGCATTCCCGTGACTGCGTTGCTGTTGGTCCGTGTTGGACGCCACGGTCATCGGACGCCCCGGACGGGGCAGTGTCAGGCCCCGCGCCGGCTTTTTGCCAACTGCCTGTTTATGCGGGCTGCCCAGAAGGGCCCCTCGTAAAGGAACGCCGTGTACCCCTGGACCAGGGTGGCACCGGCGTCCAGCCGGTCCTGGACATCCCGGGGTGTCTCAACGCCGCCCACGGATACCAGCGTCAGCCGGCCGTCGGTGGCGGCTTTGAGCCGGCGCAATACCTCCAGGGAACGGGCCTTCAGCGGAGCACCCGAGAGGCCTCCCGCGCCGCACGCTTCAATCTTTTCCGGCTCCGCCGTGAGGCCTGTGCGTCCGATGGTCGTATTAGTGGCGATAATGCCGTCCAGGCCCAAATCCAGCGCAAGAAGCGCGACGTCGTCCACATCCTCATCGCTGAGATCCGGGGCGATCTTGACCAGCAGCGGCACGTGGCGTCCGGCCGCCTTGTCGGCCTCCTCCCCCACCGCTGCCAGGAGCGGCCGGAGTGTTTCCACGTTCTGCAGGAGCCGCAGGCCCGGCGTATTCGGGGAACTGACGTTCACCACAAGGTAGTCCGCTGCCGGAGCAAGGCTGCGCGCGCTGATCAGGTAGTCCTCCGCGGCGTCCTCAAGTTCCACCACCTTGCTCTTGCCGATGTTCACCCCTATGAGCGGGCGCACCTTGGGATGCCGCCGCTGGAGGGCAGCCCGGGCAGACTTGAGGCGGGGTGCCACCGCCGCGGCGCCGTCGTTGTTGAACCCCATCCGGTTGATGACTGCCCGGTCATCGATAAGCCTAAAAAGCCTCGGCTTTTCGTTGCCGGGCTGGGCGCGGCCGGTGATGGTCCCCACCTCAACGTGGCCGAAACCGAGTTCAGTCAGGGCCTCGATGCCGTGGCCCTCCTTGTCAAAGCCGGCGGCCAGCCCGAACGGCGACGGGAACGTCAGCCCAAAAGCACTCGTCTGCAGGGATGCGGGCGGGGCCGTAAAGCGTGCCAGCAGGCGCCCGGCGCCGGTGATGTGGGCCAGGCGGATGCCCTTGAATCCGATTTTGTGGGCGCGTTCGGCGTCCATCCATGAAAAGGCCAGCCTGAAGAAAGTCGGATATACGCGCATGCCTCTAGTTTTCCGTCTTCGGCGGTGGAGACCAAACCAGCACCGACACAAGGGTGCGCGCCACGGCCGAGGTGCCTTCTGCCGCCGCGGCTGCGGCCGCGGGGCCTGACCGGAAAGTCTAGGCTGGTGCCATGGAGTGGCAGAGCGACATCCTGGGCGGCGGCTTCGAGTCCTGTGCCTTCGGTGCCACGGGCAGTGACGGCGTCACTCGCACCGCAACGCTCGTCCGCTATGCCCCGCAGAAGGACGGCACCGCAGAAGCCGGGCCGGCAGCCAAACGCCGCGCGGTGCTTTTCCTCCATGGTTGGAGTGATTACTTTTTCAACGCGGAGCTGGCGCGTTTCTGGGATGGCCAGGGCTTTGAGTTCTTTGCCTTGGATATGCACAACCACGGCCGCAGCCTGCAGCCCTCTACGCACGGCGGGTACGTTGCCGATCTGGGGAACTATGACGCGGAAATCGACACCGCAGTCAGCATGATTTCGGAGGTGCGGCCCACGGCGCCCATGTCGCTTGTCCTGATGGGACATTCCACCGGCGGCCTTGTCGCAGCTCTGTGGGTGAGCCGCAACCCGGGCAGGGTTTCACAGCTTGTCCTGAACAGTCCCTGGCTGGAAATGCACGGCAGCTCGCTGGTCCGCCGGGCCGCCCGAACCATGGTCGAACCCCTCGCCCGGCTGCGGCCGGAAGCTGTGCTCCGGCTGCCCGAGCGTGGCTTCTACTGGCGGAGCATCAGCAGCTCGGCCGAAGGCGAATGGACCCTGGACGACAAGTACCGGCCCCCCATGGCCTTCCCGGTCCGGGCCGGCTGGCTGAGCGCCGTCCTTGCCGGCCACACACAGGTTGCCCGCGGACTCCGCATCGAGGTTCCCATTCTGGTCGTGATTTCCGGTGCCAGCGCCAACGGTCCGTTCTGGACCGAGGCAATGCGCAGGACCGACGCCGTGCTGGACGTCAACGTCATCGCCGTGCGTGCCCTCTCGCTGGGCCGGAGCGTGACCGTGGAACGCATCGACGGCGCCCTGCACGACGTCTTCCTGTCCCGTACTGAGGTGCGCACGGACGCGTACCGGCGGTTGGCCACGTGGATTCGCGGCTACGCGGCGGAGGACGAAACCTTCGACGGCCGGCTGCCGTGACCGAAGGGGAACGGGGAAACAGGAGAGCTCCTCCCCCGTGCCGCTGAAGTCCTACCCCGGCTGGTTGGCGGCGGCCACCGGATTCTTCGCGGCATCCACCGCGCCGCCGTAGCGGCGGTCCCGCTGTGCATAGATCCCCACAGCATCCCAGAGGGTGCGGCGGTCCACGTCCGGCCAGAGCGTGTCCAGGAAAACGAACTCCGCGTACGCAGACTGCCAAAGCATGAAGTTGGACAGCCGCTGCTCGCCGGAACTGCGCAGGAAAAGGTCGACGTCGGGCAGGTCCGGTTCGTCGAGGTACTTCTGGATGGTTTTCTCCGTGATGGCACCGGGCTTAAGGCGGCCGGCGGCGACTTCCTCGGCAATGGCAGAGACTGCGTCCGCTATCTCCGCGCGGCCGCCGTAATTAACACACATGGTTAACGTGCACGTGCTATTTCCGACGGTGTACGCCTCGGCCTCCTCGAGTTCACGGATGACGGACCCCCACAGCTTGGGCCGCCGGCCGGACCAGCGCACCCGCACGCCCCATTCGTCCAGCTGGTTCCGCTGCCTCCGCAGCACGTCCTTGTTAAATCCCATCAGGAACCGCACTTCCTCCGGGGACCGCCGCCAGTTCTCCGTCGAGAATGCATAGACCGTGACGTACTTGATGCCGAGCTCGATGGCCCCGGCCACGACATCCAGCAGGGCGGGCTCCCCTGCCTTGTGGCCTTCAATGCGGGGCAGCCCCCGCTGGTTGGCCCACCGCCCGTTCCCGTCCATCACGATCGCCACATGCTGTGGCACGAACTCGGCCGGGATCGCCGGAGCAACTGCTCCCGAAGGATGGGGGTAGGGGCGAACCACCGGGGCGGTCCGGCGACGGGCAGGAGTGGTCTTCTTTCCCAAGGACACTGTTAGGTACGCTCCACAAGTTTGAGGGATTTCAGGACACGTTCAAGGTGCCATTGCAGATAACTGGCCACGAGGCCCGCGGCTTCCCGCCGGTGCAGCGGTACCGAGGAATCCGCCGTCGTCCAGTCTCCGGTGAGCAGTGCGCCCAGCAGCGTGACCGTCTCGGCGGCCGGGGCCGGTGAACCCGGCGGCCGGCAGTCGCTGCAGACCATGCCGCCGAGCGGAGCCGAGAACGCGGTGTGGGGCCCGGCCGCACCGCAGCGCGCGCAGCTGGTGAAGCTGGGAGCCCAGCCTCCAGTGGCGAGGGCGCGCAGGAGGTAGGAGTCCAGGATCAGTTCCGGTGTGTGGTCCCCGCGGCTGAGTGACGCCAGGGCGCCGACGAGCAAGTTGTACTGGGCGGTTCCGGCTTCGCCGTCAACGTCTGTCAGCTTTTCGGCGGTCTCCGTCATGGCCGCAGCCACCGTGTACCTGCCGTAGTCGGCTGCGATGTTCCCGCCGTAGGCGCCCTTGGCAACAGCCTGGGTGACAATGTCCAGGGTCTTGCCGGACACGAGCTGTAAATCCGCCACCATGAACGGCTCCAGGCGGGCGCCAAAGCGGCTACTGGTGCGCCGGACGCCTTTGGCGACGGCCCTCACCTGCCCGTGATGCTTCGTCAGCAGCGTGATGATGCGGTCCGCCTCGCCGAGCTTGTGGGTGCGCAGCACCACGGCATCATCGCGGTAGGCACGCGCTGCAAATGACTGTTGGACCACGCTTAATCTTCGCACTGTCTGCCGGAAAACCCTGCTTTCCGGGTTGCAGGTGCGCCGCCGGAGGAAAGCGGCGGCGCACCTGTCAGGACTCTCAGGCCTGGGCGTCCCGAACGGCGCGGTTCACGGCCGAGATGACTGCCTTCAGCGAGGACATGCTCGTGTTCGGATCGATGCCGATGCCCCAGAGAACACGCTCGCCGACCGCGCATTCCACGTAGGCGGCGGCGCGGGCGTTTCCGCCTTCCGACAGGGCGTGCTCGCTGTAATCCAGCACCCGGACATCCACGCCGTCCTGGCCGAGGATGTCCAGGAGCGCGGCGATGGGGCCGTTGCCGGTTCCTGTGCGCCGGACCTGGGCGCCGTCCACGGTGAGCGTGGTGTGCAGCGTCATGGAGCCGTCTTCATCGGTCTCAGTCTTGACCGATCCGAGGGAATACCGGCCCCACTGGCGGTCGGCCGAGTCGGATGGCAGGTACTCGTCCTGGAAGAGCTGCCACAGCTGGGCGCCGCTGACTTCGCCGCCCACGGTGTCCGTGCGGCGCTGGATGACGCCGGAGAATTCAATCTGGGCACGTCGCGGCAGGTCGAGACTGTGCTCGTTCTTCAGCAGGTAGGCGACGCCGCCCTTGCCGGACTGCGAGTTGACGCGGATGACGGCCTCGTAGCTTCGGCCCAGGTCCTTCGGGTCGACCGGCAGGTACGGGACCTGCCAGGTGAAGTCGCTGACGTCCATGCCTGCTGCGGCTGCGTCCTTTTCCAGGGCTTCGAAACCCTTCTTGATGGCATCCTGGTGGGAACCGGAGAACGCGGTGAAGACGAGGTCTCCGCCGTAGGGCGCCCGCTCCGCCACCGGCAGCTGGTTGCAGTACTCCACGGTGCGCCGGACGTCATCGATGTTGGAGAAATCGATCATCGGGTCGATGCCCTGCACGAACATGTTCAGCCCCAGGGTGACCAGGTCAACGTTGCCGGTCCGCTCGCCATTGCCGAACAGGCACCCTTCAATCCGGTCGGCACCGGCCAGGTAGCCGAGCTCTGCCGCAGCGACGCCTGTGCCGCGGTCGTTGTGCGGGTGCAGGGAGAGAATGATTCCCTCACGCGGGTGCAGGTTCCGGCTCATCCACTCGATGGAATCGGCGTAAACGTTCGGCGTGGCCATCTCCACCGTGGCGGGCAGGTTGATGATGACCTGGCGGTCGGCGGATGCCTCGAAGATGTCCGCGACCGCGTTGCAGACCCTGATGGCGTATTCGAGTTCGGTCCCGGTGAACGATTCCGGCGAGTACTCGTACGTGATGTGCGTGTCCGCCAGCGTTTCCTCGTACTTCTTGCACAAGCGTGCGCCCTGGAGCGCGATGTCCAGGATGCCGTCCTCGTCCTGGTTGAAAACGACACGGCGCTGCAGGACCGACGTCGAGTTGTACAGGTGCACGATGGCCTGCTTCGCGCCGACCAGGGATTCGTAAGTCCGCTCGATCAGGTGCTCGCGGGCCTGGGTCAGCACCTGGATGGTGACGTCATCCGGGATGTGGTTGCCTTCGATGAGCTGCCGGACGAAGTCGAAGTCGGTCTGCGAGGCGGACGGGAAGCCGACCTCGATTTCCTTGTAGCCCATGCGGACCAGCAGTTCGAACATCTTCATCTTGCGGGCCGGGCTCATGGGGTCGATCAGCGCCTGGTTGCCGTCGCGCAGATCCACGGCACACCAGCGGGGGGCCTTGGTGATGACCTTGTCCGGCCAGGTGCGGTCCGGCAGTTCGACGGTGATCTGGTCCTGGAACGGTACGTAGCGGTGGACCGGCATTCCTGAGGGCTTCTGTGCGTTTCGCATTACTATCGGGGCCTTTTCTGTGGTTCCTGTTTGAAAGGGTGGCCGGGCAACACAAACTCCGCGACGAGGGTGGGCCTTGCGCTAGATCGCGTCTGAGGCCTCGCCGCGGCAGCTAAGAAGAAGCAGTTCTGCGCGCACCATTTCACAGTAACACGGGTGCGTAAGATGAAGGAGCAACACCTCCAGCAACGTCCACCATGCAGACGCTGCACCGGTGCCAGCGCCGGCCGCAGCCCGTCATCGAAGGAGCTCCTGTGCCACATTCGGGGATCGCCCTGTCCAATATCGACCACAGCGTCAGGCCGCAGGACGACCTGTACCAGCATGTGAACGGGGCATGGCTTAAGAGCACGACGATCCCGGACGACCGTCCCCTGGAAGGAACCTTTACCGCGCTCCGCGACGGGGCAGAGCTGGCCGTCAAGGAAATCATCGAGGAGGCCGCAGGCAAGGGGGCTTCCGCCAGCGGCATCGAGCGAAAGATCGGCGACCTCTACAACAGCTTCATGGATGAGGCCGCCATCGAGGCCAAGGGCATGGACCCGATACGGAACCGGCTGGCCGAAGTGTTCGCCACGTCCACTGTTGGCGAACTGATTGCCCTGGCCGGCCGCCTGTTCCGTGCCGATGTATCCGGCCTGTTCTACATTTACCCGGCCCCGGATGCGGGCAACCCCGAACGCGTTCTGCTGTACACCGGCCAGGGCGGGCTGGGTCTCCCCGACGAGTCCTACTACCGTGAAGAGAAGTTTGCGCCGACAGTCCAGGCCTATCGCGAGTACGTGGGCACGATGTTCGGCATGGCCGGCATCGCTGATCCGGCGGGCGCAGCGGCCCGTGTGGTGGCCCTGGAGACCGCCCTTGCCTCGCACCACTGGGACAACGTCACACTCCGCGACCCGCAAAAGACGTACAACCTGAAGTCCGCTGACCAGGCCAATGAGCTGTTCCCCCTGCTGGACACCTGGTTCGACGCGGCGGACATCGTCCCCGAAAAGCGCCAGGAGCTCGTGGTCAGCACACCGGACTTTTTCGCCGGCGCAGCCGCCCTGCTGGTCTCGGAGTCCCTGCCTATCTGGCAGGAATGGCTGGCGCTTCGGGTCATCAACTCTGCAGCCCCCTACCTGTCCGCCGCCTTCGTGGATGCCAATTTCGCGTTCTACGGGACCAAAATCAGCGGCACACCCCGGAACAAGGACCGCTGGAAGCGGGGAGTCGCCGTCGTGGAGGGGGGACTCGGAGAAGCCGTAGGCCAGATTTACGTTGCCCGGCACTTCCCCGAGAGCCACAAGGCGCGGATGCAGAGCCTCGTCGCCAACCTGATCGAGTCTTACCGCCAGAGCATCACGGATCTGGCGTGGATGGGCGAGGACACCAAAGCCGAGGCACTGCGCAAGCTTGGCGCCTTCCGCGCCAAGATCGGCTACCCCGAGGAATGGATCGATTACTCGGCTGTCGTGATCGATCCTGCGGACCTGCTCGGCAACGTTGAACGTGCCCACAACGCCGACGTCGACCGCCACCTGGACGAGGTGGGCAAGCCCGTGGACCTGAACAAGTGGCTCATGACCCCGCAGACGGTTAACGCGTATTACCACCCGATGCTGAATGAGATCGTCTTCCCGGCGGCGATCCTCCAGCCGCCGTTCTTCACCGCGGACGCTGACGACGCCGTCAACTACGGGGGCATCGGAGCCGTGATCGGGCATGAGATCGGCCACGGCTTCGACGACCAGGGGTCCCAGTTCGACGGCACCGGGGAACTCCGCAACTGGTGGACCGAGGACGACCGCAAGGCCTTCGAGGCCCTGACCGGCAGGCTCGTGGCCCAATACGATGCGCTGTCTCCTTCTGCGGCGCCGGGGCATACCGTCAACGGAAAGCTGACCCTCGGCGAGAACATCGGCGACCTTGGTGGCCTGACCATCGCCCACAAGGCGTACCGCCTCAGCCTCGACGGCCAGGAACCGCCGGTGCTGGACGGGCTGACGGGCGAGCAGCGCTTTTTTGCCTCCTGGGCTGCCGGCTGGCGGCAGGTGATCCGCCCGGAGGAAGCCATCCGGCGGCTGGCCACGGACCCCCACTCCCCCAACGAGTTCCGCACGAACGCCATTGCCAAAAACCTGGATTCCTTCCATGCCGCGTTCAGCGTCTCCGAAGAGGATGGAATGTGGATGTCCCCGGAGGAACGCGTCAACATCTGGTGAATTCGCAAAAAAGTGCCGGGCCAACCGTTGGTTGGCCCGGCATTTTCAGTGGGGGCGGTTACGCTCCGCCTCCGCCCAGCGGCGCTACTGAACGATCAGCTCGGGGTTGGCCGTCTGGCAGGTTGCCTCTTTGGCTGTCTGGTTGACGATGTCCTTGGGAACCGTTGTCTTGCCGAACTTGGTGCCCGAGGCGAAGTCCGCACCGAGGTAGATCTGCACTCCGGCGATCCCCGGCGACGGCGCCACCTGGCTGGCAGGGATTCCGAACAGTGCCGCGACGTCCGCTGCCACGTCGGCAAAGTCGGCCCCGTAGTAGACCATGGTCTTCGCCGTGGGCTCTGCCTCCAGCTGGCCCACCTGGGTGAATCCGCCGGCGGCAAGCGCCTCCACGATCTCCTGCGTCCGTGCAGGCACCGCCGACCCGTTGGCCACGGTCACCGGCTGCAGTGTTTTGTCATACGGCGCCGCGGGCTTGGTCGGCTTGGGCGTGGCGGAGGGCGTAGCACTGGTGCTCGGTTTCGGCGTGGCCGACGGCGAGGGGCTCTGCTTCCCCTCGGGATCCGTCAGGTCGACGTCCTTCCGCAGGGCCGCGAACAGCTGGGACGCGGCGGGCTGCGCCGCCTCCAGCCGGTTGGGGTCGTTCGTGGCGGGGACGGTCGGCACAGCGACAAACGCCACCTTGCTGACATCGATGCTCTTGAGCCGGTTGCCGATGGTGATCATCGCCGGAACGGACGAAAGGCCGTTGTCGACGGTGAGGTTCTTGGTCACGACGTCGGCGATGGTCAGCATTTTGACCGGGTCCGACAGGGTGCCGTCGTCCTTGATTTTGCGGGTGAGGGAGGACAGGAAGCCCTGCTGGGCCTTGATGCGGCCAAGGTCGCCGCCGTCGCCGAAGGCGTGACGGGTGCGGAGGTACGCAAGGGCCTGCTCGCCCTTCACCTGGGACTTGCCCTTGGGAAGCCGCAGGCGGGAGTCGGGATCGAAGACGGCGTCGCTGATGCAGACTTCCACTCCGCCCACGGCGTTGGACAGCTCCTTGACGGCGTTGAAGTCGGCCATCATGAAGTGGTCCACCTCCATCCCGGTCAGCTTGTTGACGGTGTCCACGGCGCAGCCGATGCCCGCCTCTTTCATTGCCTCATTGATCATGATGCCGGTGCGGGCAGGGTACTGCTTGCCGGTCTTCTGGTCCGTGCACTTGGGGATGTCGACGAGCAGGTCGCGCGGAAAGCTGATGACGTTGACCCGCTTGTTGTCCTCCGAGATGTCCATGAGCATCATGACGTCGGAATTGCCGTAGCCGGTGGAATCCTCGGTGCTGCCGTAATTCGAATTCTTGCCGTCGCGGGTGTCGGAACCCAGAATCAGGATCTGCAGCCTGCCGGTGGCGTCGTCCGTAGTGTCGGTGCGGCTGTTGCCGGCCCCAAGGGCGGACGACGAAATGTTGGACTGCAGCCTGATGTACCAGTATCCGGCGAACGCCAGGCCGCCGATCAGAATGACGGAGACGACGGCGGTAGTCACCTTCAGCCACAGGGGCATGTGGCGCATGTTCAAATGCCGGGCAGCGCCCAGGCGGGCGTCTTCGGCATGCCGGGCAGCTGGCTCGGGCCGGGCAGGTTTGCCTGGCCCCTGTGCGCGGTTGTCGCGGCGTAGCACCACAGGGTGTACCTTCCTCTAAAAACGGGATCCGGCCTATTTTAGTCGCCAAGGCTGGGAAAACGCCGGAAGCGTGCCGTGGGACCGGTGCCGGAGCGCCTGGCAGGGACCGGGCGGGGGCCCGGCGGGGGCAGGGGCGGCTAGAATCCGAGCTTGACCAGCTGCTTCGGATCGCGCTGCCAGTCCTTGGCCACCTTGACGTGCAGATCAAGGTAAATCCGGGCGCCGAGCAGCGCCTCAATCCCCTTGCGGGCGTTGGTCCCGACCTCCCGGAGCCGGGCGCCGCCCTTGCCGATGATGATGGCCTTCTGGGACGGCCGCTCCACGTACAGATTGACGCGGACATCGAGGAACGGCCGGTCTTCGGGGCGTCCTTCACGCGGAACGATCTCGTCAACGACCACTGCCAGGGAGTGCGGCAATTCGTCGCGGACGCCTTCGAGCGCCGCTTCCCGGATGAGTTCGGCGATCATCACGGCCTCCGGTTCGTCCGTCAGGTGGCCGTCCGGATAGAGCGGCGGCGACGACGGCATATGGCTGATCAGGACGTCGGCCACGGTTCCGACCTGGAAGCCGTCGGTGGCCGAGACCGGGACGATGTCCTTCCAGCCGTCCTCGCCGAGGACCTCACGGCCCAGGGCGGCGACGGCCAGCAACTGCTCGGTCAGGGCCTGGCGGTCCACGGTGTCGGCCTTGGTCACGATCGCTATGATGGGCTTGTTGCCGACGGCGGCGAGTTGGGCGGCGATGAACTTGTCGCCCGGGCCGATCTTCTCGTTGGCCGGCAGGCAGAAACCGATCGCATCGACCTCGGCGAGGGTGTCGGCAACGAGTTCGTTGAGGCGCTTGCCAAGCAAGGTGCGCGGACGGTGCAGGCCCGGCGTGTCGACGAGGATCAGCTGGGCGTCATCGCGGTGGACGATGCCCCTGATCGTGTGGCGGGTGGTCTGCGGCTTGGCGGAGGTGATGGCGACTTTCTTGCCTACCAGCGCGTTGGTCAGCGTTGATTTTCCGGCGTTCGGCCGGCCTACCAGAACCGAGAACCCGGCGTGGAAACCGCCGGAGGGTGCGCCGCCGTCGGCCTTATTCTGCTTGCTCACGTGGAACTCCCTGTTGCAATGGTTCTGCCTTGTCGAGAAGGTCTTCAAGGTCAGTATCGTTCGGAACGGCGCCTTTTGGAACGGCGGCCGCAATGATGTGGCTGACGCGGTTTCGGCGGCCTTCCAGCCGCTCCGCCCGGAGCGAGACGCCGTCGACTTCCACGGTGCTGCCGACGATCGGGACGCGGCCCAGGGCCTTGGCCAGCAGGCCGCCCACGGTGTCCACTTCGTCGTCGTCGAGTTCGAGGTCGAAGAGCTCGCCGAGATCGTCGATGCTCATCCGGGCGCTGACCCGGTACGTGCCGTCGCCGAGGTCCACGACTTCGGCGCTTTCGGTGTCGTATTCGTCCACGATCTCGCCGACAAGCTCTTCAATCAGGTCCTCGAGCGTGACAAGGCCGGCCGTTCCGCCGTACTCGTCGATGACGATGGCAACGTGCGTGGACTCCTTCTGCAGCTCCCGCAGGAGGTCGCTCACGGGCTTGGAGTCGGGGACGTACCGGACCTCACGGGCCAGCGCGTCCACCAGTGGCGGTTCCTCTTCCGGGGCCAGGGCGTGGATGGCGGCTGCCACGTCCTTCAGATAGATGATGCCCAGGATCTGGTCGGTATTTTCTCCGATGACGGGAATCCGAGAGTATCCGGAACGGAGGAACAGCGACATCGCCCGGTGCAGGGTGGAGCCGGCGTCGATGCTCAGGATGTCGGTGCGCGGCACCATGACGGCGCGGACCAGGGTGTCCCCGAAATCGAAGACGGACTGGATGAGTTCGGCTTCGTTGTCCTCGATCATGTCCGACTCGGTGGCCCGGTCCACGAGCTCACGGAACTCTTCTTCGCTGAAGAACGCCTCGTCTCCCCCGGGCGCGCCGGGGGCCACAGCACTGCCCAGCCTGACGAGCCAGGCGGGAATGGGCCCGAGCACCCAGGCGAGGAACCTGATCAGCGGCGCTGAATACAGCACCACTCCGGCCGAGTGCGTGCGGCCCAGCTGCCGCGGAGAGACGCCGACGATCACGAAGCCGAGAACTGCCATGATGCCTGTCGCCGCCAGTCCGGCGAGCCAGACGTTGTCCAGCAGGCTGTAAAGCAGCACCGCAACCGCAACAGCAGAGGCCGTTTCGAACCAGATGCGCCAGAACCGGAGTGCGCGCATGTGCGTCATGGGCTGGTCCAGGATCCGGCGGAGCGCGGTGCCGCGGCTCTTCAGAAGTGCTTGTTCGCCATCATGGCGCGGAAGGAAACTGAACGCCGCCTCGGCGGCCGTCAGCAGTGCTGCGGCAGCGAGGAACACCAGCGCCATGCAGACAAGGAGCAGGGATATCACTTGATGGTCTCGGACGGAGCTTCTTTGCCGGTGAACGTCGCGAGCAGCTCACGCTGCAGGCCGAACATCTCTTCTTTTTCTTCCGGTTCCGCGTGGTCGTAGCCAAGCAGGTGCAGGATCCCGTGCGTGGCGAGCAGCAGCATCTCGTCTTGGGTGGAGTGGCCGGCGTTGCGTGCCTGGACCTCTGCAACCTGGGGACAGATGGCGATGTCGCCCAGCATCCCCTGGGGCGTGGGCTTGTCCGGCGTGCCGGGCGTCAGTTCGTCCATCGGGACGGAGAGCACGTCCGTGGAGCCGGGCTCGTCCATGAGCTCGATGTGGAGTTTCTCCATGGCGGGCTCATCCACGAGCAGTATGGAGAGCTCGGCCTGGGGGTGGATGTACAGCTGCTCGAAGATGAACCGGGACAGCGCCACCAGCTGCGCCTCGTCCACCTGGACGCCGGATTCGTTGTTTACCTCGATGCTCATGCGTGTTCTCCCCGCCGCTCCCGGGGAACGGAATGCTTGACCCGGTTTCGCTGCACTTCGTCCCAGATGCTGTAGGCGTTGACGATGTCGCCGACCAGCCGGTGGCGCACCACGTCCGCCGCGTCCAGAACGGTAAAGTTGACGTCGTCTATGCCCTGCAGGATCTCTTCGACAATCCGCAGGCCGGAGCGGGTTCCGAACGGCAGATCCACCTGGGTGACGTCACCCGTGACCACCATCTTGGACCCGAAGCCGAGCCGGGTGAGGAACATCTTCATTTGTTCCGGGGTCGTGTTCTGGGCCTCGTCCAGGATGATGAAGGCGTCGTTGAGCGTACGGCCCCTCATATAGGCAAGGGGGGCAACCTCGATGGTTCCCGCCGCCATGAGCCGTGGGATGGATTCGGGATCAATCATGTCGTGCAGGGCGTCGTACAGCGGCCTGAGGTAGGGATCGATCTTGTCGCTGAGCGTGCCTGGCAGGAACCCGAGCCGCTCGCCGGCTTCCACTGCCGGGCGCGTGAGGATGATCCGGCTGACTTCCTTTTGCTGCAGCGCCTGCACGGCCTTGGCCATCGCCAGGTAGGTCTTGCCCGTACCTGCCGGGCCGATGCCGAAGATCACCGTGTTGGTGTCGATGGCGTCCACGTAGTTCTTCTGGTTCAGCGTCTTGGGCCGGATGGTTTTGCCGCGGCTGGACAGAATGTCGTGGGTCAAGACGTCAACCGGGTTCTGCAGCGACTGGCTGCGCAGCAGGACGACGAGCTGCTGGAGCACGGCAGGGGTGATCACCGTGCTGCGGGCCACAAGACCGCGCACTTCGTGGAGCAGCCGCATGATGCGCGGAACGTCGGCGGCAGGCCCGCTGATGGAGAGCTCGTTGCCCCGGACGTGGAAACTTACGGCCGGGTACTGCTCTTCGATGAAGCGGAGGGCCTCGTCGTGGCTGCCGAGGGACTGAACCATCTGATCAGAGTTGTCGAAGATGACCACCTCCGTCCGGACACCGGGCAGGGTATGCGGGAAGTCACCTGTGGTGCGGTCCCCGGTGTTGAGGCGGCGCTTTCCGTTTGCTGATTCAGTCATGGTGCCGGCCCGCAGGCCTCTGGTTCCCTCCAGTTCGAAATAACCCTTCTGAGTCCTTCCATCTTACGCCAGCGTGCGGGTGCCCTCACCGTCCGGTGCAGCGACGGCAGCAGCCTTTTCGGTAAGGGGGTTCCCGCAATTAGGTATCAACTTTGTATCGGCCTCATATCGTTCCCGTTGCAGTTCCGGCCCCGGCGGGCAAAGGCGCCCTGCGCCCGGGGGCCTTGTGCAATGCTGGAATGACAGACGGCGGGCATTGGTTCCGCCTGCCCGCAGCCGCCGGCGACACCGGGTGCCGGCCGCACATGTCGGGCAGCCTACCGGCCATTCGAAGGGATCAGGGACATCAGGGAGCCAGGAACCACCGGCCCGAAAGCAGCAGCGCGGATGCGTTCCGCGCTGCTGCTTGGGCTGCTTCCTGCCGCTTTGCTCCTGTCGGGGTGCGTCGCCGACCCTGATCCCGCGGTCACATCATCGAACGTTCCCTCCCAGTCGCTGAAGGCGGCGGGCACGGACGGCGTTCCCACCACCAGCGCCCCGTTGGAAACGATGCAGTCCTCCAACAAGGCGCCGGTCTACTGGATTGGGCGGAGCAACACCAACGTCTTCCTGTACCGGGAGTTCCGGGATGTGCCGGACGAGGAAAACCCCATCACGAGGGCACTCCGGGCCATGATGTCCGAAACTCCGCTTGATCCGGACTTCTTTACGCCCTGGCAAAACCCCAAGAGCCTGGCCACGTCCATCTCCGGCACGAACGTGATCACCGTGGACGTTTCCGCCGACGCGTTCAACAGCAATCTCGACGCCGACATGGCGCAGCGGGCCATCCAGCAACTCGTGTACACCGCGACGGCTGCCGGGGCGAGCTCCGGCCTGATCGACGCCGGCCAGCAGATTGAAGTGGTGATCCTTGTGGATGGCCACACCGATTACCTGGCGTTCAGGCACGTCAAGCTTGGCGCCCCCATGGCACGCAGTGCCGGGATGGTGGCCCCGGTGTGGATAATTGACCCCCAGGAGGGGGTGGATGTCGCCGACGGCCGCGTCAACGTCAACGGCCGCAGCACGGTTCCCGGTGGCAAGCTGCGCTGGCAGATCCTGAAGGTGCAGGAGAACGGCGACAAGGAGAAGTACCTGAACGGCGAGGCCACCGCGGCCGCGGCGGCGGATGCTTCAGGAGTCTTCGGCCTGACGGTCAACCTGGCCCCGGGAAACTACGAGATCCGCGTCTCGCAGATCGATCGCAGGCAGGCAGACGACGAACTCAACGTGGACACCCGGGGCTTCGCGGTCCGCTGACAGCTGCTGCCGGACAGCGCCTGCTGCTGGATCGCGTGTACTACCTGACCGCCGCTACCAGCGGCCCAAAACATCACTTGCGATGACGACGCCGGCTGGCCCGGCCGTGGACGACCGCAGCACGTGCGGTCCCAGGAGAGCGGTCACGGCGCCGGCGCTGCACAGTTTGGTGACCTCGCGCGGGCTGATGCCCCCTTCGGGCCCTACGATCAGGAGTATCTCCTGAGGGCCATCCGCCGGCAGGCCGGCCGCACGCCAGGCCTCCAGCACCCCGCGCAGTGGCTTCACCGCATCTTCGTGGAGGATCACAGCAAGGGCGGCGTCGGCCACATGCGCCGCCAGTCCCTGGGTGTCGACGGCGGCACGCACCTCCGGGATCCAGGCCCGCCGTGCCTGCTTGGCGGCGGCGGACACGGCGGACTGCCACTTGGCGTGGGCCTTGGCCGCCCGCTCGGCCTTCCACCTCACGATCGAACGTTCCGACTGCCACGGGACGACTGCGTCGATGCCAAGCTCCGTGGACGTCTCGATCGCCAGTTCGTCACGGTCGCCCTTGGCAAGGGCCTGGACCAGCACCAGGCGAACGCCGGGCCGGTCTTCAATCGTGACGGAAGAACACTCCACGGTCAGTTCTCCCGGCGCTACCCGCTCCACTGTCCCGGTGAGGCGCCGGCCGGCACCGTCGGCGATGTCGACCGCCTCCCCGACGGCCAGCCGTTTGACTGTCACGGCGTGCCGCGCTTCCGCTCCGTCCAGCACGAACAGCGAGCCGGGATGGGCGCCGTCGAGCGTTCCGGCGGCGGTGAAAAATACGGGGTTGCTCACCGCTACAGGTTACCGAGGCGGTCCCGCAGCTTCGCGAAGACGCCGCCGCTGGCGGCGAGCTTGCCCTCGGAGAACTGCTCGCCGCGGAGCTTGGCCAGCTGACGCATCAGGTCTTCCTGGGCCGGATCGAGCTTGGATGGCGTCTCGACCTGCAGGTGCACCTTGAGGTCGCCGCGGCCGTAGCCCCGGAGGTGCGTGACCCCGAGGCCGCGGAGGGTGATGATCTCGCCGGACTGGGTACCCGCCTTGACGTCGATTTCCTGCTTTCCGTCGAAGGTGTCCAGGCTCATCTCTGTGCCCAGGGCCGCAGCCGTCATGGGGATGTTGAGCGTGGCGTGGAGGTCGTCGCCGTCGCGGACGTAGGTGGGGTCGTTGTTGACCCGGATTTCCACGTAGAGGTCGCCGGAAGGACCGCCGGCCGGGCCGGCTTCGCCCTGCCCGGAAAGCTGGATGCGCGTGCCGGTGGCGACGCCCGCAGGAACCTTGATGGTCAGCGACCGGCGGCTGCGGATGCGGCCCTGGCCGTTGCACTCGTTGCAAGGGTCCTTGATGACAGTGCCAAAGCCTTCGCAGGAACCACAGGGGGCCGTCGTCATGACCTGGCCGAGGATAGAGCGCACTGCCCGCTGAACCTGGCCGCTGCCGCCGCAAATGTCGCAGCGTTCAGGGTGTGTGCCTTCGCGGCAGCAGGAACCCTCGCAGGTGGGGCAGGTGACGGCAGTGTCGACTTCCAGCTTCTTATTGGCGCCGAAGACTGCGTCACGCAGGTCGATCCGAACGCTGATGAGGGCGTCCTGTCCCCTGCGCACCCGCGAAGCCGGGCCCGAGGTTCCGCCGGCTCCGAAGAAGGTGTCGAATATATCCTGGAACGCGAAGCCCTGGCCGGCGTAACTGCCGCCGCCGAAGCCGTTGTCCGTGCCGTTCTCGTTGCCCGTGGTGTCATAGACCCTGCGCTTCTGCGGGTCGGACAGCACTTCGTAGGCGTGGGTGACGGCCTTGAACCGTTCCGAGGCGTCCTCCCCCGGGTTGACGTCCGGGTGCAGGGTGCGGGCCAGCTTGCGGTAGGCCTTTTTGATCTCTTCTCCGGTGGCTTCCGGGGAGACTCCAAGAACGTCGTAGTGGCTGCTCAAAGTTCGTATCTCTTCCTGGTTGTATTGCCTGGGGTGCGGGGTTCACTGGGCCGTGGGGTCACGGTCCGAGAATCCTCGAAAGGTAGCGGGCCACCGCACGGACGGCGGCCATGGTGGTGGGATAGTCCATCCGGGTGGGCCCAAGGATGCCGATCTTCGCGGTGGCGTCCGGTCCGTAGCCGGTGGCAACCACCGACGCCTCCGCGAGTCCGTCGTAAGGGTTCTCCCTGCCGATGCTCACGGCCACTCCGCGGGGGTCCTGCGCCATGTCGCTGAGGAGGCGAAGCATGACCACCTGCTCCTCGAGGGCCTCGAGAACGGGTCCGATGCTGAGCGGGAAGTCCACGTTGGACCTGGCCAGGTTCGCGGTGCCGGCCATGACCATCCGGTCTTCCCTGCTGCTGTGCGCGAGCCCTTCCAGGGCCTTGCTCAGGGCGACGGCGGCCGGACGCTCCGCCGGAGCGCAGCCCGCCACGACAGCGGCGAGGTGGTGCGGCAGCATTGTCAGTGCCGTGCCGGCGACGCCCGTGAGGAACCGGGTCCGGAGCGCGGTCAGCGTGTCGTCGCCGAGTTCCTGGCCGACGTCGATGACCCGCTGTTCGACCTTCCCGGAGTCGGCGATCAGCACGATGAGGACTTTCCGGGGGGCGAGCTGCACAAATTCAATGTGCCGCACCACGGCGCGGCTCAGGTGCGGGTACTGCACGACGGCGACCTGGTTGGTCAGTTGTGCGAGGAGCCTTACCGTCCGGTCCAGGACGTCGTCGAGGTCGTCGGCCCCCTCCAGCAGTGACTGGATGGCCCGGCGCTCGGCCTGAGACAGAGGTTTGACGGCCGAAATCTGGTCCACGAAGAGCCGGTAGCCCTTGTCGGTGGGAATCCTGCCGGCGCTGGTGTGCGGAGCGGTGATGAGCCCCTCGTCTTCGAGCGCCGCCATGTCATTGCGGATGGTGGCGCTTGAGACCCCAAGATGGTGGCGCTCGACGAGGGCTTTGGATCCCACGGGCTCCCGGGAATGGACATAGTCCTCGACAATGGCGCGCAGCACCTCGAGCTTGCGTGGCTCGCTCATAGTCCACCTCCGATCGACCGTTACTGGGCAGGGGCAGGGGGCGCCCGACAAACCCATCGTTAGCACTCGACATGCCTAAGTGCTAACAAGTCTAATATGAGACCGCCCGTTGTTAGCATTGGTACCGCTCCGGGCGAAATTCCGGGCAGATTCCGCCGGAGGCCGGTTCCAGGCCCGTGGTGGCAACTTCCTAGTGCAAAGCGGTGTGAACTATGCAGTACCAGACCTGGGGCCCGCAGGACATTGCAGCGCCCGCCAAGAACGATTTGCCGGAGGTTCCGGTCGAGCGCGGAATGGTGCTGGAAGACGTCCAGTCCGGCTGGGTCGGGGCGGTGACGCGAGTGGAGAAGTCCGGCGGCATGCACGTCGTGGCGCTCGAGGACCGCCGCGGCAAATCACGGTCCTTCAGGCTGGGGTTCGGGTTCCTGCTGGAGGGCAGGCCCATCCGGCTAATGCCGCCGGCACCGGCGGCCAAACGCGCAGGTTCCGCCACGGCCACCCGCACGGCTTCGGGTTCGGTCCGGGTGGAGGGCCAGCGTGCCCAGGTTGCCAAGGCCAGCCGCATCTGGGTGGAAGGCAAGCACGACGCCGAACTGGTGGAAAAAGTCTGGGGCGACGACCTCCGGGTGGAGGGAATCGTCGTCGAGCCCCTGCACGGCATCGACGACCTGGCCGGTGCGGTTGCGGCGTTCCGCCCAGGTCCCGGGCGGAGGCTGGGGGTCCTTGTGGACCACCTCGTCCCGGATTCCAAGGAGTCCAGGATCGCAGAAGCCGTCATGGCCTCGCCCGGTGCGGCCGGGAACGTGCTCATTGTGGGCCACCCGTACGTGGATGTCTGGCAGGCCATCAGGCCGTCCGTTCTGGGCATCGCGCAGTGGCCGGTGGTCCCCAGGGGCACCGACTGGAAGACCGGGATCCTCGCGGCCTTTGGCTGGCCGCACTCCACGAAGGAAGACATCGGCCTGGGCTGGCAAAAGCTCCTCGGTGCGGTTCGGACCTACGCCGATCTGGAACCGGCCCTGCTGGGCCGGGTGGAAGAGGTCATCGACTTCCTTACGGTGCCCTAGGGACCTGCCGGGACCGCCGATTTCGACGCCCGGCCCCATCCAAAGACCGTTTATTGCCCGGCCGCGATCTCTTCGACAGCCTGGGCTAGAGCCTTCATGGACTCAGGACCACCATGCCCCTCGCCCTCGACGATGACGAGATGGCTCCCTTTCCAGCGCTGGTGAAGCTTCCAGGCGGTGATGACAGGGCCGCTGATGTCCCGGCGACCATGAATGAGGTAGCCGGGAATTCCGTCGAGCTCATGAACCCGCCGCATGATTTCCTGCCCTTCAGTCAGGAATCCGTCGTTGGACCAATAGTGGGTGACAAGCAGCGCGAACGTCATGCGCTCGCGCTCGTCGTCGAACATGGGGCCGGGCTGCCAGTACGGGTCCAGGGAAATGTGCGTGGATTCCCAGCGCTCCCAGGCCAAGGCGGCTGACCGGGCGTCGTCGCGGTCCACACCGGCCAGCCGGCGGGCGTAGGCATCCACTACACGTTCGCCCGGGTTTGCCTTGGCGGCATGTGCGAAGTCCTCCCAGGCTTCGGGGAAGATACGTCCGACGCCGTCGGTGATCCACCCCACCTCATCGCGGCTTGTCGTTGTGACCGCCACCAATCCGATGCCAAGTACGCGATCAGGGTGCCTGAGCGCGTAGGCGAGAGCGAGCGTGCTGCCCCACGAGACGCCGGTGACAATCCACTTCTGGATTCCGAGGTGCCCGCGCACCGCTTCGATGTCGTCGAGCAGGGCCTGCGTGGTGTTCTGGGACAGGCGGCCGAGGTCGTCCTGGACTGTCGGAAGGCTTTTTCCGCACCCGCGCTGGTCAAAACCTATGGTCCAAAACCGGGCCGGGTCGTGTCGCTTCCGGTAGCCCCCTTTTCCAAGGGAGCCGCCTGGGCCTCCGTGCAGGTACAGGACCGGCACACCTTTGGGATCCCCTGTGGCTTCCCAGTAGATCTTCGCGTGGGGTACGTCCACCCAGCCGTTAGTTGTCTCCGCGCCCTCATCGATCACCCGCTCAACGATATGGGAACATTGGCGCTTGTCACGGTCGGCAGGCCATCGCAGCGAACCATGAACGGAGCCGGCCCAAGGCGCCAGCTCCGGCGTATCATGGGTCGCGGAATGGAAGGTAAGCGGGGCCGGTTAGCATGACCAACGATCACGAACGCAACGAAGCGCCGGCGGGAAACGTTGCTCTCGTGACCGGTGCAAGCCGGGGAGTCGGCCGGGGCATCGCACGTGGCCTTCTGGCAGCAGGGTTCCGCGTTTACGGCACGGGCCGCTCGATCGACCAGGCGGACCTGCCGCTGGAGATACGCCGCCTGCAATGCGACCATCTCAACGACGACGAGACTGCACGTGTGTTTGAAGCGATCCGGTCCGAGTGCGGCGGCCTCGATCTCCTCGTCAACTGCGCCTGGGGCGGCTACGAGAAGATGGTCGAAGGGGGCGCCTTCACGTGGGCTGCGCCGTTTTGGGATCAACCGCCGCATCGCTGGACCGGCATGATGGACGCCGGTGTGCGGGCGGCATTTGTATGTTCGTCGCACGCGGCGCGCCTAATGACGCCGCGGCACCGCGGCTTGATCATCAACATCAGCTTCTGGTCCGCGCAGCGTCACCTCGGCAACACGATCTACGGCATCGCAAAAGCAGCGAGGGACAAGATGACGTCCGACATGGCCGTCGAGCTGAAACCGTTCGCTATTCCGGTAATCTCGCTCTATCCCGGCTTGGTTCGAACCGAGTCGGTCCTGGCAGCGGCGGAAAGTGGTGCGTTCGATCTCTCGACCAGCGAAAGTCCTGAGTTCATCGGCCGCGTGATCAATGCGCTGTTCCACGACCCGAAGCTGATCGCGCGGACCGGCCAGGTGCTTGTCGCCGCCGCGGTTGCGAAGGATTTCGGCGTACTGGACATCGACGGAAATTCACCGCCTGCGCTGACACTTGCGGACCTCCATGACGTTCAATAGTTTCCACGCCCCGCCGCTCCAAACGCCGCAGTCCCGGCGACCGCCCGCATGAACTACATGGCCGGAGCTGAGCCTCGGCGGTAGATTGTGTGCATGGGACCTAGTGCGTCAGGCCGTCGAGATTTACTCGCTGATCGGCTCTTGGGTGTCGCGGAGTTCAGCCACGCGCACTGGTTCTTCGGCAATCTCTATGAGGCCCTCGTTAAAGTCCCGCACCGAGTCGCGGCCTCTGAAGCAAGCCGTGAACTCCCTCGGTCACCCTTTGAAGCAGGAAGCCCCGGCCGCTACTACGCGCCGATCGCCCCGATCAACGCCCCTGCGGCCATTGCTGCCCTCGTTGCAGGGTGGAATCATTCCAACAGCAGGGTCTGGCTGGTAGTGGCTGCCGCCAGCTCCACGGCCGGTGCGGCCGCTACCGTGTATCTGCTTCGGTTCATCAACCCCGACCTGTTCTTCAGTCCACAACCTCTCAGCGAGCTGCGCCGCAAACCCCTGTTGAGGCGGTGGTACAGGGTCCACGCCCTCCGGCTCACGGCCAGCGCCGTTTCCCTGGCAGCTATCCACCGGGCCCGGACAATTCAACTCAGAAGCCGCGTTGGCTGACTGAGCCATCGTCGCCAATCCTCGGGCTCATCAACTCATGGGACTTCTGTGCGCCAATCGTGAGCGACCCCTCTGGAATGGAGGCCGGTCGGTTCTGCCCGCCTGCGCAGATGCGTAGCCGCAGGCGCAGAAAGTCAGGTAGAGAGTACGCGTGCCCTGCAGACGCATGAGGCGTTGACTGTTAAGAGGGCGGAAGCAGTGTTGAAGCCCTTCGGGCTCAGGCCGCCGGCGTCAGGATGGTTTCCGGACAGGTTCGTCCGGAGCGAGACGGGCCGGCGGCGTGAGTGCCCCCAAGTCGCCTACACCGTACGCCACCGATTAGCTAGACTGGCGGCATGACGCCGCAGGAACTCGCTAACCTGGCCCATCTGCGCCGGGCCCGCGACCTGATCGACCGCGAGTACGCCCGACCCCTTGACGTGCCCACCATGGCCGCCGGCGCCCTCATGTCCCCGGCGCACTTCTCCCGCCAGTTCAAGGCCGCCTACAGCGAGACCCCGTACAACTACCTCATGACGCGGCGGATCGAGCGGGCCATGGCCCTGCTGCGCGCCGGGATGAGCGTGACCGATGCCTGCATGGAGGTCGGTTGCACCTCGCTGGGTTCCTTCAGCTCACGTTTCACCGAGATCGTGGGCATGACACCCAGCGCGTACCGGGCCCGCGAACACCACGCCGTGAAGGCTATGCCGTCGTGCATCGCCAGGCAGCACACACGGCCCGCTCGCAAGCCGAGCAGGATTGAAGAAGCGTCCCCGCGAACCCTGCAATAGCGTGTGAGATATGAACATTTCACTTCAGTACTCACACATCACAGTCAACGACCTCGACGAGTCGCTCGCGTTCTACCGTGACGTTCTCGGCCTGGACGTCCGCAACGACGTCGGCTCCGACGGACACCGCTGGGTCACTCTCGGCAGCGCTGCCCAGCCCGATCTGGAGCTCGTGCTGTCCGTCCCGCACGCCGGCCGCTCCCGGGACGACGGCGACGCGTACCAGCAGCTGCTCACCAAGGGCGTCCTGCCCAACATCGTGTTCCGTACGGACGATCTCGACGCCACGTTCGAGGCGGTCCGGGCCGCCGGCGCGGAGGTCCTCCAGGAACCCATCGTCCAGCCATGGGGCCCGCGCGACTGTGCATTCCGCGACCCTTCCGGCAATATGATTCGCTTCAACCAGGCCTGAATCGGGCGGGCGCGCCCCGCTCACCGCTCCGAATGCCACTGAAGTAGTACGACGACGGGACGTCACCGTGGGCTTGAATTTGCCGGGTGCCCAGGGTGGCGTTCCGTCGCCATGACCACCTACCGTCGTGCTGCACCTTGTAAGACAGGATGATGATGCCGCTCTTGAGGACCTCCGGCAATGAATAATCCGGGCAGCTCACGATTCCGAGCTGCCACGCGCGAGCGGCGGGTCACCGCCGTCGTCTGCTGACGTCAGGTCCGCCGAATCCTCCGGTTCCCAGCGCAGCAGGTCTCCAGGCTGGCAGCCGAGCGTCTCACACAGTGCGGCGAGCGTCGTAAAGCGCACCGCTTTGGCTCGACCGTTCTTGAGCACCGCCAGGTTGGCGGGCGTGATTCCGACGCGGTCCGCGAGGGTGCCCACGGACATCTTACGTTTGGCCAGCATCACGTCGATGTCGACGACGATCGGCATCAGATCACCTCGTCCAGCTCTGTCCGCAGGTCATTGATAAACGGCGTGTCAAGTAAGCGAATCGCCGGTCCGAACCGGGTCCGGCTGCAGGTCGAATCGACTGCTTCTGGCGAAACTTCGTGACGGAGCCGCGAAGCGGGGCCCTATCCGGTGATGTCGCTTCCATGCAAGCATGAGGGCACTGAAAGTGCAGAGTGAGGGGACTCGATGAAATCCAACGAACTGTTGCTGGACGCCTTCGTCCGGATCCGTGACACCGTCGCCGCCACTCTTGAAGGGGTCGACGACGAGTCCCTGGTCCGTCGGCCCGGAGGCGCCGGAAACTCGATCGCGTGGTTGATCTGGCACCTCAGCCGGGTGGAGGACGCGCAGGTCTCCTCCCCAGCCGGCCTGGAACAAGTCTGGACCTCGCAGGGGTTTGCCGCCCGGTTCGGCCTGCCGCTGCCCGAACGTGACACCGGCTACGGCCATTCGACCGGCCAGGTCGATGCGGTGCAGGCGACGCCGGAGCTGTTGCTCGAGTACCACGAGGCCGTTCACCGGCAGACCGCGGAGTTCCTAAGAAGTCTCGGCGACGAGGATCTCGACCGCATCGTTGACAGGCGCTGGGACCCGCCCGTCACTCTTGGTGTGCGGCTGGTCAGCACGATTGCCGATTGCCTCCAGCACGTGGGGCAGGCCGCCTACGCCAAAGGGTTGAACGCCGCTCACGGCTAGAGGAACAGTCGCGCTTGGCTTGGCCTGGCGACGGCCCTGCTGGGCGGTCGTCCATTCCGCGCCGGACCCAGTATTCTTGGAAAGGCGCCTTTGCGCTGCCGCCGTCCGGTGCCACCGGCCGGCCACAAACCTGAACCACCGGCAATATCGCACCAACGCAAGTTTAAGGAAGACACCGTGGCAGAAGACGCTCGCGACCGCAGGGAGCCCCAGTCGGGCCCGGACCTGCCCCAGTACCATGGCGTTCCTGCCAACGCGCTTCCGCTCACCGCAAGCGAGGACAGGCAGTGGGCAACACTGGCCCACTTCGGCGGCATCCTCGGCTGCGTGCCGGCGCTGCTCATCTACCTGATTTTCCGCGACCGCGGGCCGTTCACCGCCCAGGAATCCAAGGAAGCCCTAAACTTCACGCTGCCTCCCACCATCGCGGCCTTCCTGGCCAACATCCTGGTGCTGCTCCCTGTGGTGGGCAATCTGTTCGCCGTGCTCGCAACGCTGATCTGGATTGCACTTGCCTGTTTCTCGGTGTCAGCCGGCATCCACGTCAACCGGGGCCAGCCGCACCGCTACCAGTACAACCTGCGCTGGATCAAGTAGCCGCCCAGGCAGCAGCGGCCCCTGACCCCGTCCGGGGTCAGGGGCCGCTGCTTTGTTCAGCGGGTTCCGCCTTCTGGGGGTGTGGCTTCCAGCGGTTTAGTCGGGCAGGATACGGCGCACGACGGCATCAGCCAGGAGCCGGCCCTTGAGCGTCAGGATCAGCCGGCCCTTGAACGCTTCGGCGGGTGCCACGAGGCCGTCGGCAATGAGTCCGGCCACAGCGTGCTTTCCCGAGGCCGACAGCGAGCTGACCGCAAGTCCCGAGGCGAGACGGGCCTCCAGCATGACTTTTTCCACGTCGCGCGTTTCGGCGTCGAGCGTCTCGCGTCCCGCAGCAGGCGACACTGCGGCGGTCAGCCTGTTCGCATAGGCGGTGGGGTGCTTGACGTTCCACCAACGCACGCCGCCCACGTGGGAATGCGCGCCCGGTCCGATCCCCCACCAGTCGTCCCCGCGCCAGTAGGCAAGGTTGTGCCGGCACGCCTGTCCGGGAGTGGCGGACCAGTTGCTGACCTCGTACCAGTGGAGGCCGGCGTCGGAGATCATCTGGTCGGCGAGCTCATACTTGGCGGCGTGGTCGTCGTCGTCGATCCCGGGAACTTCACCCCGGCGGATCTGCGCCGCAAGCTTGGTCCCGTCCTCCACGATCAGCGCGTAGGCGCTGATGTGATCGGGCCGGTAGGACAGCGCCGTCTCCACGGAAAAGCGCCAGTCCTCCAGCGATTCACCCGGCGTGCCATAAATCAGGTCGAGGCTGACGGCGAGTCCCGCGTCCCGCGCCCACTGCACCACCAGCGGCACGCGGCTCGGTGTGTGCGTGCGGTCGAGGACCTTCAGGACGTGCGGCACGGCCGACTGCATTCCGAACGAAACCCGGGTGAAGCCGGCGTCGGCCAGGAGCTGGAGTGATTCCGGTGTGACGGAGTCCGGATTGGCCTCCGTGGTCACCTCGGCGCCGGGTTCGATGCCCCACTGGCTTACGGCAGCGCCCAGAATTCTGGCCAAATCCTCCGCGGGCAGCAGCGTGGGGGTGCCCCCGCCAAAAAAGACAGTGCGGAGCTTGCGCTCCGGCAAACCGGACTCCTTCAGGGCCCGCGCGGCGAACTCCACCTCGGCAATGGCCGTCGACGCGTACGCATCCTGGGATGCCCCGCCGCCGAGCTCGGTCGCCGTGTAGGTATTGAAGTCGCAGTAGCCGCAACGGACGGCGCAGAAGGGGATATGGACGTAAAGCCCGAATCCCCGCCGGGCGGCGCCGTCGGCAGCCTGCTGCGGGAGCAGGCCGTCCGACGGCGCGGGGTCACCGAGGGGTAGAACGCTAGGCACTGGAGCAGTCTCCGGAGGTTCCGGCCACGGTCATCACTACTTCTTGGCCTTGTCCTTGGATTCGTCCGTGGTGAGAGCCGCGATGAAGGCTTCCTGCGGCACTTCCACACGGCCCACCATCTTCATGCGCTTCTTGCCTTCCTTCTGCTTTTCCAGCAGTTTGCGCTTGCGGGTGATGTCACCGCCGTAGCACTTGGCAAGGACGTCCTTGCGGATGGCGCGGATGCTTTCGCGGGCGATGATCCGGGAACCGATGGCCGCCTGGATGGGCACCTCGAACTGCTGGCGGGGAATGAGTTCGCGCAGCTTGCCGGTCATCATCACGCCGTAGGCGTACGCCTTGTCCCGGTGGGTGATGGCGCTGAAGGCATCCACCTGTTCGCCCTGGAGCATGATGTCCACCTTGACCAGATCGGCCACCTGCTCGCCGTCGGCTTTCCAGTCAAGCGAGCCGTAGCCGCGCGTCTTGGACTTGAGGATGTCGAAGAAGTCAAAGACGATTTCGGCCAACGGCAGGCGGTACCGGATTTCCACCCGGTCCTCGGAGAGGTAGTCCATGCCGCCCATGACGCCACGGCGGCTCTGGCACAGCTCCATGATGGCCCCGACAAACTCGTTCGGGGCGAGAATGGTGGCAGACACCATCGGCTCGCGGACTTCAGCGACCTTGCCGGTGGGGTATTCACTGGGATTGGTGACATGGACGACCTTCTTGTCCTCCAGTGTCACTTCGTACTCCACGTTGGGGGCAGTGGAGATCAGATCCAGCTTGTACTCGCGTTCGAGGCGCTCACGGGTGATTTCCAGGTGCAGCAGCCCCAGGAAGCCCACACGGAATCCGAAGCCCAGCGCGGCCGAGGTTTCCGGCTCATAGATCAGCGCGGCGTCGTTGAGCATCAGCTTCTCCAACGCATCGCGGAGCACCGGGTAGTCGGTGCCGTCCAGCGGATAGAGGCCGGAGAAGACCATGGGCTTGGCGTCGGCATAGCCGCTGAGGGACTCCGCGGCAGGCTTGGCCAGGTTGGTCACGGTGTCGCCGACCTTGGACTGGCGGACGTCCTTCACGCCGGTGATCAGGTAGCCCACTTCGCCGACGCCCAGGCCCTTGGAGGGTGTGGGCTCCGGGGCGCTCACGCCGATCTCGAGGAGTTCGTGGGTGGCGCGGGTGGACATCATCTGGATCCGCTCACGCGGGTGCAGCATGCCGTCAACCACGCGGACGTACGTGACGACACCGCGGTAGGTGTCGTAGACAGAGTCGAAAATCATGGCGCGGGCAGGGGCGTTGGGATCGCCTACGGGGGCGGGCAGATCTCGCACGATCTTGTCCAACAGAACCTCGACGCCAGCGCCGGTCTTGCCCGAGACACGGAGCACATCGTCCGGGTCGCCGCCGATGAGGCTGGCGAGTTCCGCCGCGTACTTCTCGGGCTGGGCCGCGGGGAGGTCGATCTTGTTGAGGACCGGAATGATGGTGAGGTTGTTCTCCATCGCCAGGTACAGGTTGGCGAGGGTCTGGGCCTCGATGCCCTGAGCCGCGTCCACGAGCAGGACTGCGCCTTCGCAGGCGGCCAGCGATCGGGAGACCTCGTAGGTGAAGTCGACGTGGCCGGGCGTGTCAATCATGTTCAGGGCGTAGCTGGTGCCCTCAACTTCCCACGGCATCCGGACAGCCTGCGACTTGATGGTGATGCCGCGCTCACGTTCGATATCCATGCGGTCCAGATACTGGGCCTTCATGTCGCGGGACTGAACGACGCCGGTGTACTGCAGCATGCGGTCGGCCAGGGTGGATTTACCGTGGTCAATGTGCGCAATGATGCAGAAGTTCCGAATGATGGCCGGATCTGTCGCGGCGGGCACCGGGGCGGTGCGGGCCATGGGAGACACGCAGGGTCCTTACTGTTGGCATTTCCGCGGCGTCATTCCGGCCGTACTCGGGCCATCCTGATGCTGCCGCATATCTGAACCTCTAGTCTCCCACGTTCGGGCCCCCCGCCGTACATTCCGCATGCCACACAGATGTGGGTGTCCTGGGCGCACTGACAGGGCGGCGGTATCGTTGCCGGCATGGCTCTGAACTTCCGTACCCTCGGCAACGCCGTCCGGGCTTCGCTTCGCTTCCTCGCCGGCTCCCCAGCCCGGAAGCCGGACCCGAAGGGGACACCGCGGCCCGGGAGGAACAACGCACCGGGGCAGGCGGGTGCCCGGGCGGGAACCGCGGGCTTGTCGGCCCCATATCCGGGCGATTTCCGCGGCACGGCGGCCCTGCGATACTCCCCCTCCCCCGATGGCCGGCCCGATCCCGGTGAGGTGGTGTGGACCTGGGTCCCCTATGAAGAGGACCATTCCCGCGGGAAGGACCGCCCCGTCCTGCTGGTTGGAAACCACGGACGCTATCTGCTCGGCCTGATGCTGACCAGCAAGGACCACGACGGCCATCCACGCGGGAGCCGCGACTACGTCGACATCGGCAGAGGGCCGTGGGACCGGCAATGGCGTCCCAGCGAGGCCAAACTCAACCGCGTCCTCCAGATCCGCCCTTCGGACATCAGGCGGGAGGGCGCAGTTCTGGACCGGAGCCAATTTTTCCTGGTGGCCGATGCGTTGAGGGAACACCACGGCTGGAAGTGATGTCCCGGAATCGATGATTGGGCGCGCCGGAGCTGGACAAATGGCGTCTTCAGCACGGATTCTGCTACTATTCATAGCTGTGTGTCCGTGCAGGTCGACGGCCACTCATGGTTGGTCGCCATAGGTATCCCCACGCCGCTCAGTCAATGGCCAACCTGAAAGCCCTCTAGACCATTTCCGCATTAAAAAGAGAGTTCACACGTGGCAAATATCAAGTCCCAGAAGAAGCGCATCCTGACCAACGAAAAGGCTCGCCTGCGCAACAACGCAGTCAAGTCCGAGCTGAAGACGGCCATCCGCGCCGTCAACACAGCCGTTGAGTCCACCGACAAGGATGCCGCTGCTACTGCGCTCGTTACTGCCAGCCGTAAGCTGGACAAGGCTGTCAGCAAGGGTGTTCTTCACAAGAACAACGCTGCAAACCGCAAGTCGGCGATCTCCAAGAAGGTCAACGCACTCTAAGGTTTTCCAGTTCAACTGAACTGATGCTTGTGGCCGGCACCATTGGTGCCGGCCACATCTCTTTAACGTGCCCAGCCCCTCCGGCGGCGGTGACGGTGGCGGCGAGCGGTGGTTAGCGGCGGCGGGCAGCCGTCGAGATCACCGTGACAGCGTGCTCCACCGCGTAGACGGGGTCACGCGAGAGGCCCTTGACCTGCGCGTCGGCCTCTGCCGTCACCTGGATGGAACGGGCCAGGCCTTCAGGCGTCCATCTCCGGACGTCACGCTGCGCCTGTTCCACGAGCCACGGCTGCATGCCGAGGTGTTTGGCAATCTGCGCTGAGGACCCTTGGGCGCCGGCTACTTTGGCGACGGTCCGCAGCTTCGCGGCCAGTGCCGCCACCAGCGGAACCGGGTCAGCCCCCGTGGCCAGAGCATGGCGCAGGGTGGACAGCGCCACCGGCCCGTTGCCGGCCATGGCTGCGTCCGCCACTTTGAAAGCGGTGGCCTCGATCCGGCCGCCGTAATAGCGCTCAACCATTTCTGCGTCCACCGCCGTCGAGGCGTCGGAAATAAGCTGGCTGCAGGCCGCAGCGAGTTCGGACAGACTGGCGCCAACGGCGTTCACGAGGGACTGCACCGCTTCAGGTTCGATGCGCCGGGATGCTGCCTTGAACTCCGACACCACGAACGCGGTCTTCTCCGCATCCTTCTTCAGCGGCTGGCAGTCAACAACAGGCCATCCCCCTGCTTTGACCGCGTCCAAGAGCTTCTTGCCACGGACTCCCCCGCCGTGCCGAAGGACCAGAACCGCGTCCTGTTCCGGGCGAGCCAGATACGTCAGTCCGTCAGCGAGAAAAGCGTCGTTCATCGACTCCAGGCCTTCGACCTCGATCAGCTTGCTCTCTCCGAACAGGGACGGACTGACGTTCATGGCGAGCGACCCGGGCTCATAATTTCCTGCGTTGAGCCGGGAGAGCTCGACGTCCGGAGCGGCGGCCCGGACCTGCGAGCGGACCCGGTCCATGGCACGGATGCCCAGGTATTCCTCCGGACCCGTGATCAGCACCACTCCCGCTGGCGTCACGTCCCGCCAGGTGGCCGAATTCGTCGCCGACGTCTTGGATCGTTGGGGCTGGGCAGCGGCCACTGTTGGTTCCTCCCGGGATACGGATTGCAGACTCTAAGCCTGCCACGGCGCAACGGCTGCACCAAGCCGCGCCGGGCGGAGCGGGCCGAGCCGCGCCGTCGGGTCCTTCGTTGAAGCACCTGCTCCAGCGAAGCTGCAGTGGCGCGGTGGGCGGCAAAAATGAGCCCTCGTGTTTGGGCCGGGTGGGCAGCCTGCCAGACGGCAATCAAGGTCAAGGCAGAAAACAGCACCATGGTGAGCAGCCCGAACGCCCCCTCGGGCCAGGGCGGAGCCGCACCGGGAAAACCGGCGGCGAACCTGGCCACCCCGGCGACGCCTGACGCGAAGAAGCCGGCAACGCCGATCAGTGCCGTGGCCAGCCACGGAACAAGCGGCACCAGGGGCACCGCAGCGGTTCCCAGGATAGTGACCGGGGCAACGAGCGGCGCCACGAGTACATTGGCCGGCAGCGAGTAGGTGGCGAACTGGGGCTGCAGCAGGACGACGACAGGCCCGCACAGCAGTTGGGCCGACAAAGGCACGGCGAGGCCCGCGGCCACCCAGCGCGGGACGGCGCGCGGAATCCAGTCCGCGATCTGCCGCCCCAGCACGATGATGCCGAGTGTGGCCAGTACGGACAGCAGGAATCCGAAGCTCGTGCCGAGTCCCGGGTCTATGAGCAGGAGGCCGATGACAGCCAGGCACAGGAAGCTCAGGCCGCGTCCGGTTCTTCCGCCGGCAAGAGAAGCCAAGGCGATGGCCCCCATCAGTGCGGCCCTCAGCACGCTGGCATCCGGCCCCACCATCAGCACAAACAGTCCGAGGCCGGCCAGGGCAAGCGCCGCGGCCGGAACCCTGGCGAGGCGGAGGCTGCGGGCCGCGAGGAGCAGGGCGCCCAGGATCAGGCTGCAGTTCGCCCCGCTCACGGCCGTCAAGTGGGTCAGTCCTACAGTCTTCATGGCTGTTTTCAGCTGTTCATCGAGTCCGCTGGCGTCACCCGTGACCATGCCTGGCAGGAGTCCTCTGGCATCGGCGTCCAACCAGGCGGCAGCCCCCGCGAATCGCCTGCCCAGTGATGCAGGTTCTGCCGTCCAAACGTCCGCGGCCCTGATGGTTACGGGAGCCGAGGACGCAGCAAGGATGCCGGCCTCCACCTTTCCGGCATCGGGAGGGCGCAGCTTCCCGGCAGCACGGACCAGCTGGCCGGGGACCACACGCTGCCAGTCCTCCCCGCCCATGATGACCACCGCGGCGCCGGCCCGCAGCAGCTGGCCCCGGGCGGTCAGTGATTTGACCGTGGCATTGACCGCCCAGCGTTCGGACAATCCGGACGCCCCCGGCCTTCTGAGGGCGTGCGGGGCGCCGGCTATTTCCACTTCCGCCACAACGGACGCGCGTGCCGCAATGGCTCCTGCCACCGGACCGTCATGCTTCTGCGCCGAGGAGACAACCGAGTGGGCTGCGGCGGCCACGGCCAAAAGCAGGGCCGCCATCATCGTCAGCAGGAAGCTCCGGTGAGGGCGCCCTCCCGCCTTGCGGCGCCGGAGAATACGGAGGAGCAGGACGCCGGCGCCCGCCGCCAGGGCACAGCACAGGCCAAGGAGCCAGGCCGGATTAAGCCAGAGGCCGGCTCCCGCAGCCGCCCACACGACTAAGGCAGGCGGGACCAGCCGGAGGTCAAGCCGTCGCCGTCTCTCGTCGGCCGAATCGGTGGCTCGCTGCTCGGGCAACAGCCGTGCCCGCAGCTGGTCCCGGATTCCCTGCAGGAGGGCTGGGCCAAGCGGACCCGTCGCCCGGACCGGTCCCGAAGCAACCGCACCGGAACCAACCACTCCGGAAGCCGCCGGAGGCCCTCCATTGGACGGTGGCGGATGGAAGCCGGAGCGCCGGGGCGGGCCTCCGGCAGCCGGTTCGCCGAAAGCCGGGCTGACGGCCGCCTCCACGTACCGGTGCCATCTACTGGTCCTCCGTGCAGGGTTGCCGTCCATCTCAGACCGTCACCAGCGGGAGCAGCGTTTCCAGCATTTTGGGTCCTACTCCGTCCACGGCGTCAAGCTCCTCCACTGTCTTGAACGGGCCGTGCTCCGCGCGCCAGTCAACGATGCGTTGGGCGAGCACCGGACCCACCCGCGGCAGGCTTCCCAGTTCCTCGGCGCTTGCACTGTTCAGGTTGGTTTTGGCCGCGGTGCTGCCGCTCCTGCCTCCCGCTGCGGACGCACCGGACCCGGTCCCTGAAGAACCCGATCCCGATCCGCCAGGCTGCGCCCCCTGCGGCACTGCTTCGGGCGGTGCTGCTTCCCCTCGGCGTGGGACGTAGATCTTCTCGCCATCTTCCAGTTCCGCAGCAAGGTTGAGCCGGTTAAGGTCCGCGTCCGCAGTTCCGCCGCCGGCTGCCGCAATCGCCTCGTGGACCCGGCCGCCCCGCGGAACCTTCACCACGCCGGTTCTCTTCACGGCGCCGGCAACGTGTACAACCACGCTTCCGGAAGGAGCGTCCGAGGCCGGGCCAGATCCGGGGCCTCCGGATTCGGCCGGACCGCCGGCGTCGTCGCTGACGTCCTCTTCCGCGCCGCCCGCACCCGCATCAGGCGTGGCCGCGACCCCTGTCGTCACGGCGCCCAAGGGGACAACTTCCGGTTCCGTGGCCGCAACCCGCCACCAGAACCAACCACCTACTAGCAATGACATGATGCCCAGCAGCACCGCGGCCCGGACCCCCAGGCGCCACCTGACACGGGCTTCGGCCGTGCCGGAAGGGTGGGAGGCGGGGGAATCCCGGAAGTCACGGGCTGCCCTGTCTCCGCTACGGTAGGAGAATCCCCGGCCGTCCCCCATTTCCAGCAGCCCGGCACGCTCCGTGAAGGGATCACCGACCTGCGGGGCACCGAGCCTCGCCGCCAGGCGGCTGGCGGGTTGCCGGCTCGAGGCAGGGGCCGCCGGCTCGGCCCCCTCGGGCGGACGCAGGCCTGCCGGGCTGCGCGACGGATCGCTGGCTGCAGGTCCAGCGGTCCGGCGTGACATGCCTTCCACCGTAGGCGACCCGGCATCCGTGCCACCAGCGCGGGCCGCTCGTATGTGGATAGCCTCAAACCGCCAGTTCGTGTGGTCCCAACCAAATCGCAGGGTCTACCGGATATTATTCGACGCAGGTGCGCTGCCGGGTGCAGTATTGGCGCGCCTGCTCCTCACCGGTGATGAGCCGGTCCGGTTCGAGAGAGGTTCTTCCATGAGCACTGAGACGCCGAGGGCCCAATCCAGCCGCAAGCGCACCGTGACTATCGGCGCGGCAATCGTTGTCCTGCTTGCCGTTATCGCCATCGTCGTGGCAACCCAGGCATTCCGGGCAAGCGAGGACGCAGGGGCAAAGGACAGGGCGTCCGTTGAGCCTTCCGCGCCGACCCAGGCCACGGACGGCACCCAGGTGACCTCACCCACGCAGAAAGCCTCACCCACGCAGAATGCCCTCACCGGGCAGGACGCCGAGCTGGTGGATGAGGCCAACACCGTCTGCGAAATGCGGCTCACTGAGAAGTACCCCACCGCCACCATCAGCCCCGGGACGAAGTCAACGATCAAAAAGCCGGACGGCACCTTCGACACGGCCGGCTCCTACACCGACGGCGGCAATTCCAGCCCCATACCGTTCGAGTGCTCCTCTACCCGAACCGATGGCAGCTGGACGGTTGTTTTGAAGCCCGCGAAAAACGGCTGAACTCCGCCGGTGTGAGAAGCGCTTTCAGCTGCTCTTTCCCGCGGCCGGATCAGCCGTGCGTTCCGGATGCGCTGGACTCGCCCCATCCGCCAGGCGTCCCGGTGCCGCAGCAACATGGCCGGAAGCCGGCACCGGGCTGAGTGCAGCCACAGCCGACGTAGTGCTTTCACCGACTATCACGGCAAGGACACCGAGTCCGGCGTGGGCTGCGAGCACGGCCGGGAGGGAGCTGATCTGCGCCGGCGGAGTGTCCGGCAGGGCCACCGCGAGCCGGGAGGCAAGGACCTCGGCCTCGGCCCGGTTTCCGAAGTGGTGGATGGCCAGCCTGGCCTCCCCCTGCGGCCTGGCCGCGGCGTCAGCCACCACGATTTCCTCCAGCCGGGCGACGGCCCTCGCGGCGGATCGGATCTTCTCGAGCGGCACGATTTTGCCGCCGTCGACTGCAAGAATCGGCTTGATCGAGAACATGGTGCCCAAAAGCGACGCGGCGGCACCGATCCGTCCGCCGCGGCGCAGCTGTTCCAGGCTCGGAACATAGAAGTACACCTTGGTCTTCGCGAGGCGCTCCTCGGCGAACTTCCGCACTTCAGCGGCACTGCGGCCGTCAGCGGCGGCAACCACGGCGCCTTGCACCGCCAGCCCCTGCGCCATGCCGACCGTCCGGGTGTCCAGCACCTCCACCGGGATCCCGACACGGGCGGCAGCCAGGCGCGCCGACTCCGCCGTGCCCGAGAGGTCACCGGAAATATGGATGGACACCACAGCCTCATAGCCGCGCCGTTCGGCCGCCAGGTACGCCTGCTCAAACTGCCCGGGCGATGGCCGGGAGGTCTTCACCGGCGTAGCCGCGGCGAGTGCCACCGCGATGGTGTCGGCGATATCGTCCTCACCCTCGCCGTAGATTTCCGCACCCACCATGACGGGCATCGGGACCACCGCCAGCCGGCCGTCAAGGGAAAAACCGCGCACCCAGTCAGCTGGAAGCGCCGCGGCAGAGTCCGTCACGACGGCGGTACGCACGACGACGGCGGGTTCCGCCGCAGGCGGCACCGGTCCCGGGACGGTGGCTTGGCGGAGGCGGGCCAGGTGGTCTTTCAACCACAGCCAGGCTGCCGGCTCGCGGTCAATCACGGCACACCTCCTGCAATTAGGCCGGCCGCCGGAAGTACCGGCGGCCGGAACCCCGCCTAGGCCGGGACGATGTTGACCAGTTTAGGTGCCCGCACGATGACCGTGCGGATCCCACGGCCGTCGAGGGCACGCTGGACGTTCTCCGAGGCCAGCGCCAGTTCACGCAGCTCATCCTCCGAGATGCCGGGCGACACCTCGAGCCGGTCCCTGACCTTGCCCTGGACCTGGACCACGGCGGTGATGGTGTCCTGCACGAGCAGGGCGTCATCGTGCGCGGGCCAGCCCGCGTTGGCCACGGAGGCGGGGTGGCCCAGGACGTTCCACAGGTCTTCGGCCGTGTAGGGAGCAAAGAGGCTGAGGATGACAGCCACCGCCTCGACGGCCTCGCGGACCGCAGGGTCAGCGCCGCCGGCACCGGAATCGATGGTCTTGCGGGTGGCGTTGACCAGCTCCATGAGCTTGGCCACCACCACGTTGAACTTGTTGTTGTCCAGCAGTTCCGCGGCGTCGGCGATGGTCCGGTGCGTGACGGTGCGGAGCGCACGGTCGCCCGTGCTGGCGTCCGCACCGGGGGCACTCGTGACGTCCTGGCCGAGGCGCCAGGCACGCGCCAGGAACTTGGCCGAGCCCGAGGGCGAGACATCGGCCCAGTCCACGTCGTCCTCGGGCGGTGACGCAAAGATCATCGTGAGACGCACGGCGTCCACGCCGAACTTATCCAGCTGTTCGCCCAGGTCCACTCCGTTGCCCAGCGACTTGCTCATTGCTTTGCCTCCGTTGAGCACCTGGCCCTGGTTCAGCAGCGCGCTGAAGGGCTCGTCGGCGGCCAGCAGGCCCATGTCATGAATGACCTTGGTGAAGAAGCGGGCGTAGAGCAGGTGCAGGATGGCGTGCTCGACGCCGCCGACATACTGCCCGACCGGCATCCACTCGTTGATCTTCGCAGGATCGAACGGACCGTCGGTGTAGTGCGGGGAGACGAAGCGCAGGAAGTACCAGGACGAGTCCACGAAGGTGTCCATGGTGTCCGTGTCCCGCTGGGCTGCACGTCCGCAGTTCGGGCAGTCGACGTTGACCCATTCGGCCGCCGCGGCCAGCGGGGAGGTGCCTCTCGGAGACAGTGCCTCGCCACGCAGGTCTTCGGGAAGCCTAACCGGGAGTTGCTCGTCGGGTACCGGCACTTCGCCGCATTCGGCGCAGTGGATGATGGGGATCGGGGTGCCCCAGAACCGCTGGCGGCTCAGGAGCCAGTCACGCAGCCGGAAGTTCACGAACTTCTCGCCGGTGCCCTGCCTGTCGAGGATACCGATGGCGGCTGGAATGGCCTCTGCCTTGGGCAGGCCGTCGAGAGGACCGGAGTTGATCAGCGTGCCTTCCCCGGCCGTTGCCTTGCCGGAAACGGCCGGATCCTCCTCGCCGGTGTCCAGCACCGCGCGCACAGGCAGGCCGAACTCCTTGGCGAAGTCGAGGTCGCGCTGGTCGTGCGCGGGGACGGCCATGATGGCGCCCGTGCCGTAGTCGGCCAGGACGTAGTCCGCTGCCCAGACGGGCAGCTTTTCACCGTTGAGAGGATTGATGGCGTAGCGGCCGGTGAACACACCGGTCTTATCCCGCTCGGTGGACTGGCGTTCGATGTCCGAAAGGGCCTTGACCTTTTCGCGGTAAGCCATAAGTGCGTCATGGTGTTCAGGGGTAACCAGGTCCAGGGCCAGGTGCGCGTCAGCGGCCACCACAAAGAACGTGGCCCCGTACAGGGTGTCCGGACGCGTGGTGAAGACGGTGACGTCACGCTCGGCTCGTCCGTCAGACGCCTCGATCACGAAGCGGACATGCGCGCCTTCCGAGCGGCCGATCCAGTTTCGCTGCATCGCCAGTACTCGCTCGGGCCAGTGCCCCTGCAGCTCGGACATGTCGTCCAGCAGCCGGTCCGCGTAGTCCGTGATCTTGAAATACCACTGGTTCAGCGACTTCTTGGTCACGGCCGTGCCGCAGCGCTCACAGGCGCCGTTGACTACCTGCTCGTTGGCCAGCACGGTCAGGTCCTTGGGACACCAGTTGACCGGTGAGTCCTTGCGGTAAGCGAGGCCGCGCTCGTAGAAGCGCTTGAACAGCCACTGGGTCCAGCGGTAGTACTCCGGATCGGAGGTGTGCAGGCGGCGGGACCAGTCAGCGGAGATGGCGTAGCGCTTGAACGACGCGGCCTGCGTGTCGATGTTGGCGTACGTCCACTCGCTCGGGTGCGCGTTGCGCTTGATCGCCGCGTTCTCGGCCGGCAGGCCGAAGGAATCCCAGCCGATGGGGTGCAAGACGTCGTAGCCCTTCTGGCGCAAGTAGCGTGCCACGACGTCGCCCATGGCGAAGGCCTCGGCGTGGCCCATGTGCAGGTCGCCCGAAGGGTAGGGGAACATGTCCAGGACGTAGCGGCGCTCCCGGGAACCGTCGTCGGCAGGCGTGAAGACCTTGAGATCCTCCCACACCTGTGGCCACCGGGCCTCCATGGCCGCGAAGCTGTAAGCGCCCTCCTCGGGGCTTTCCGCTGCACCTGCTGTTGTTCCGGTCTCGGTCTCCGGCTGAACGCTCACTGCTGCCCTCTTCTGTTCTGTCATGACGTCTGTCCTGTCACAACGGTCTGATCCCCCGCCGCCTGCCGGGAATGCGTCCCGGACACACAAAAGCCCCTCCACATGGAGGGGCGGCCGCTCGGTAGTCCGTATGTCCGGGATACCGGGCGGCTAGCTAAGCAGAAGGATCGCACGCATAAAGCTACTCTAGCGCACGGTACGGGCGACGGCACCGACGCCGCCATTTCTGCGCTCCACCACCGCCGGTGATGTGACGCGGACGCCCGCAGCACCAGGGGCCGGCTGCCTCCAAAGAGACGGCCGGCCCCTGGTTCTGGTACGGCTTGCCTGGGCCTACTTCACGTCCTCGTCGACCCAGTCCATGGACTTGGTCACGGCCTTCTTCCATAGCCGCATCTGGCGGTCCTGCTCGGCCTGCTCCAGCGCCGGCTCCCACCGCTTGTCCTCGGACCAGTTAGCCGACAGCTCGTCGAGATCCTTCCAGAACCCGACGGCAAGGCCGGCCGCGTAGGCCGCGCCGAGTGCGGTGGTCTCCACCACCTTCGGACGGATAACGGGGACGCCCAGGATGTCCGCTTGGAACTGCATGAGCGCATCGTTGGCGACCATGCCGCCGTCGACCTTCAGCTCGGTGAGCGGAACGCCGGAATCGGCGTTGACCGCATCCAGCACCTCCCTGGTCTGGAAGGCGGTGGCCTCCAGGGCCGCCCTGGCGATGTGGCTCTTGTTGACGAACCGAGTCAGACCCACAATGGCGCCACGGGCGTCTGACCGCCAGTACGGCGCGAACAGGCCCGAGAAGGCCGGAACGATGTACACGCCGCCGTTGTCCTTCACCGAGGCAGCGAGGGTCTCCACCTCCGGCGCCGTGCTGATCATGCCGAGGTTGTCGCGCAGCCACTGAATGAGCGAGCCGGTGACGGCGATGGACCCTTCCAGCGCGTAGTGCGGCGCTGCGTCCCCCAGTTTGTACCCCACGGTGGTGAGCAGTCCGTTCTTGGAGTGGACGATCTCCTCGCCGGTGTTGAAGATGAGGAAGCAGCCGGTGCCGTACGTGTTCTTGGCCTCACCAGTCTGGAACGCGGCCTGACCGAACGTGGCAGCCTGCTGGTCGCCCAGGATGCCCGCCACGGGAACTTCCCGCAGCAGCTGCGAGGTGTGGACGGTGCCGTAGACCTCGGAGGAGGACTTGATGGCCGGCATCATGGACGCCGGAACACCGAAGATGCGCAGGATCTCTTGGTCCCACTGCAGCGATTCCAGGTCCATGAACAGCGTCCGGGAAGCATTCGTGACGTCGGTGACGTGCACGCCGCCGTCCACGCCGCCGGTCAGGTTCCACAGCACCCAGCAGTCCGTGTTTCCAAAGACCAGGTTTCCGGCCTCGGCCTTTTCCCGGGCGCCTTCGACGTTGTCCAGGATCCACTTGATCTTCGTGCCCGAGAAGTAGGTTGCCAGCGGCAGGCCCACCTTTTGCTTGAAGCGCTCGGCTCCGCCTTCCTTCGCGAGTTCATCCACGATCGGCTGGGTCCGCGTGTCCTGCCAAACGATGGCGTTGTAGACGGCCTCGCCGGTGGTCTTGTCCCAGACCACTGCGGTTTCACGCTGGTTGGTGATGCCGACTGCGGCGATGTCGTGCCGGGTCAGGTTCGCCTTGGAGAGCGCGGATCCAATCACCTCGCGGGTGTTGTTCCAGATCTCGGCGGGATCGTGCTCCACCCAGCCCGCCTGCGGGAAAATCTGCTCATGCTCCATCTGGCCCGAAGACACGATGTTGCCGCTGTGGTCAAACACGATGGCGCGGGTGCTGGTGGTGCCCTGGTCGATGGCGATTACGTATTGGCTCATGATGACGTCCTTGTCGTTGTGAAGGAAAAGTGCTGTGAATCAGGGGGCTGCTGTCATTCGGATCAGGTGGCGGCGTTGAACACAATCGGGAGCAGACCGGCCAGGCCTGCCAGCGTTCCGCCGATCAGGGGGCCGACCACCGGAATCCAGGAGTAGCTCCAGTCGCTGGAGCCCTTGCCCTTGATGGGCAGGATGGCGTGGGCGATGCGCGGTCCGAGGTCACGGGCCGGGTTGATCGCATAACCCGTGGGGCCGCCGAGGGACACGCCGATGCCGACCACCAGAAGGGCTACAGCCAGCGGGCCAAGCCCCGAGGGGGTCCCGCCGAAGGTGAGGATCACGAAGACCAGCACGAAGGTGCCGATGATTTCGGTGATCAGGTTCCAGAGCGTCGAGCGGATGGCCGGGCCGGTGGAAAATACCGCGAGCTTGCTGGCTGGCTCAGGTTCGACGTCGAAGTGCTGCTTGTGCGCCAGCCAGGTGACCACGGCGCCCAGGAAGGCCCCGAGGAGCTCCCCGCCGAAGTAGGTGAAGGTGGAGGCAGCGTCTACCGGGACGCCGGGGGCGTATTCGGCGTTGCGGTGAACGAGCTGGCCCAGGGTGACGGCCGGGTTCAGGTGGGCGCCGGAGTGGGCGGCGACGTACACGCCGCAGAAAACGGCGATGCCCCATCCCCACGTGACCATGAGGAACCCGCCATTGTTGCCCTTTGTGCCCTTGAGTGCGACGTTGGCCACGACGCCGCAACCCAGGAGGGTCAGCATGCCGGTTCCGAAGACTTCGGAAAGAAAAACCAATCCAAGAGACATCTTTGACTCCTTGTTTTCTGTTGTCAGTCCTTCGCGAGTTTGAAGGACGGTTGTGCCGCCAATGCTTTGGCCTTGACGGCGGCGGCCGGGACAGGTCCGCCACGGGACCCGTCCCTGCCCTTGCGCCCGGGCTGCCCTGCCCGGACACCAGGTCTTAGGCGACCAGGCTGTGGACCTCGACGCCGTGGTTTCGCTTGAGCACCTCCTGCGCGTGGTGGATCTCCGCGGCGCGGTCCGCCGCATCCCAGCCGAGCGGCTCGGCCAGCAGGTCTGCGACCTCGTTCAAAAGCTCACCGGTGACCAGTCCGCGGAACGCGAGGGAGGTCCGCCGGATCAAGACATCCACGAGGTGGCCAATCTGCTCGTTGGCTGCCATGAATTCCAGTTCGCGGACGCTGAGCTCGCGGGTGGAATGCAGCAGGCTGTCCGGGCCGGCGTCGAGGTGGCGGATGACTTCCCCGGCACGCGTGCCGTACCTGGTGAGGAGTCCGGACACCCTGTCGGCGTCGCGTGAGCCGTTCATATGGGCCTTGATCCACTGCTGGATTCCCGCGTCCGTGTCCGGGAAGCCGGCGCCGCCTCCGATGGCGAGTTTCGCCGTCGAGACCTTCCGTTCCATGCCCAGTTCGGCGAGGACATCGTTGCTCAGGTGCTCGGCCAGCGCCCGGAACGTGGTCCATTTGCCGCCCACAAGACTGAGTACGACGGCGCCGCTGCCGCCGGCTTCCGGCGTCCGCCGTTCGATGCGGTAATCGCGGGAAACGAAGCCGGGCTGGGTGGCGTCGTGCTTCGGCAGGGGGCGGACCCCCGAGAAGGTGTAGACGATCTGGTCCCGGTTCACCGCGATGTCCGGGAAGACATGGCCTATGAGGTCGAAGAAGTAGTCAATCTCGGCTTCAGTGCAGACGGCATCCTCGGACATGTCGGCGTCGACGTCGGTAGTGCCCACCAGGACGCGGTCTCCCATGGGGTAGATCAGCACAATCCGGCCGTCCGTGTGTTCAAAGAAGATTTCGCGGCCGTTGCATGCCGCCAGCAGGCCCGGGTGGTCAAGGACGATATGTGATCCCTTGGTGCCGCCCATGAAGGATGACGCGGCGCCCATCGCCTGGTTGGTGAGGTCGACCCAGGCCCCCGTGGTGTTGATGATGACGTCCGCGGTGAAGTCGAAGACTTCCCCGGTCAGCTCGTCGCGCAGCTCCACCGTGCTGGACCCGGGGGCGTTGCCCTTGACCGATGCCAGGGAGAGGTAGTTGCTGGCACGGGCGCTGCCCGCCGCCTCCGCTGCGCCAGCTTTCTCGCCGTCCTGGAGGACGTCGAGAGTGAGGCGTTCGGGGTTGTGGACGGAGGCGTCGAAGTAGGTGGCCGTGTATTTGACGCCGGGGTGCAGCAGGGGAAGTTCGGCCAGCGCTTTCTTGCGCCCGCGGAACTGGTGGCGGGGGACGCTGCCTCCGTCGCGGGAAAAGGAGTCGTACAGGCTGAGCCCAAGCTTGATGAGGAAAGCACCGCGCTCCTTCGGTTTGCCCTGCTGCTTGTGGGTGAGGAAGCGCAGGGGTGCGGCGAGAACTCCGGAGAAGGTGCTGAATATCGGAATGGTGGTCTGCAGCGGCTTGACGTAGTGGGGCGCGATCCGCAGAAGGCGGTTGCGCTCCACCACGGATTCCTTCACGAGACGGAACTCGCCGTTTTCGAGGTAGCGAATGCCGCCGTGGATCATGTGCGAGGATGCGCCACTGGCGCCCTGGCAGTAGTCGCCGCGTTCCACCAGCGCCACGTCCACACCCTGAAGGGCGAGATCGCGGAAGGTGCCAACGCCGTTGATGCCGCCGCCGACGATCAGAACGCGGGCGTTGGGCCGCTGCCGGAGGCTTGCCACAGAGGCACGTGCTTCAGTGCCCCCTCCGCTGGATTTGAACGGATGGCCGGGTGAATCCTTGAGTCCCAAAACTGCTCCTTTGGGTTTGGTCCTTGGGCTGATCTAAGCGGCACGCCGTAAGGGCGCGCCGCCTTTCACCACTATTCTTCGAAGTAATGGAAAATGGAGTCAAGCACTATGCACAAACGTGCAGAACGGAAAGTGACATGCCGCGTCCCCGCCATTCCGAAGCCCTCCGGGCTGCCCAGCTCTATTACCTCCAGGACCTCACCATGGACGCCATCGCGCGGGAACTTCGGACGTCCCGGTCCACGGTGTCGAGGCTCCTTTCAACAGCCCGCGACACGGGACTGGTCCAGATCCAGATCCGCAGCCCGCTGGACACCGGGCCGGAATTGGAGCGGCTGATCCGGTCCCAGTACAGGGTGGATGTGCACGTGGTGCCCGTGCTGGACACACTGAATGAGGCGGAAACACTGGACCGCGTGGCCATGCAGGCCGCCCGGACCATCGGTCCACTCGTGGATTCAAATGCGATCATTGGCGTCGCCTGGGGCAGCACGCTGAGCGCCGTGAGCAGGCACCTGACCCGAAAGATCACGCACGACACCGTCGTCGTGCAGCTGAACGGGGCCGGCAACATGCAAACCACAGGCATCACTTATGCCAGCGACATCATGCGCCGCTTCGGCAGTGCCTACGGCGCCCGGGTGGAACAGTTTCCGGTACCGGCTTTTTTCGACCACGCAGCCACCAAGACGGCCATGTGGAATGAACGGAGCGTGCAGCGCATCCTTGACCTGCAGGCACGCATGAGCATCGCCATTTTCGGTGTCGGATCCGTGGACGCGGACTATCCCAGCCATGTTTACGCCGGAGGCTACCTCGACGAGGACGACCTGAACGTCCTCGCCAGCTCCGACGTGGTGGGCGACGTTGCCACCGTCTTCTTCCGGGCCGACGGTTCCTCGGACGGCATCACGCTGAACGAACGGTCCACCGGGCCCTCGCTCGACCAGCTGCGCCAGGTGCGCCGGCGGATCTGTGTGGTGTCCGGCGCATCCAAAATCAACGGGCTCCGCGGCGCCCTGGCCGCCGGCCTCGCCACCGACCTGATCCTCGACGAGGCGTCAGCCCGCCGGCTTGTCAGTTTCGACAGCGGGAACTGACCCGCACGTGGCACGCCTGAATTTCGCCTCCTCTGCTGTCATCCGGAGCCATATCGGTAGAGTCATAGCCATGAATACCTCACCCCGGCTCAGCCTGAACAACGGCGTGCTGATCGACCAGTTGGGCTACGGGCTCTACAAGGTCCCGCGGGAGGACACTGCGAGGCTGGTGGCCACGGCCCTCGAAGCGGGATACCGGCATTTCGACACCGCGGCGATGTACGGCAATGAATCCGGTGTGGCACGCGGAATCGTTTCGCTGTACGGGGTGGAGGCTGCCCCGGGCGGATCAGGCGAATCCGCTCCGCCAACCTCCAGGGAAGACCTGTTTATCACCACGAAGGTCTGGAACGATGATCAGGGCTACGATGCCACCCTGCGGGCCTTCGACACCTCAATGATCAACCTGGGCCTTGAATACGTGGACATGTACCTCATCCACTGGCCCTGCCCCAAGCGGGGACTGTTCCAGGAAACGTACCGAGCGCTGGAAACGCTCTACCGCGAGGGCAAGGTGCGCGCGATCGGCGTTTCCAACTTCCAGCCGCAGCATCTGGACCGGCTGCTGGAGACAGCAGAGGTGGTGCCCGCAGTCAACCAGATTGAGCTTCATCCATGGCTTCAGCAGGGAGAACTGAGGGAAAAGCACCGCGAGCTGGGCATTCTTACGGAAGCATGGAGCCCGCTGGGCCGCGGGCAGGTCCTGGAGGATCCCGACATCCTGGCGCTCGCAGCCGAACACAAGGTGTCGGCGGCCCAGATCATTCTGCGGTGGCACCTGCAGCTGGGCAACATCGCCATCCCCAAGGCAAGCTCCTGGGACCGGATCAGGGAGAACCTCGATATCTACAGGTTCGAACTGTCCGCGCTGGACATGGCGGACATCGCCGGCCTGGACCGCGGCCACCGCACCGGCTCCCACCCCGACAACGTCAACTAGGATCACTCCAGCACATGAGAACAGCAGACTCCGAGCCGTCAACCACGCCGTCCTTCTTCAGCAGTAGCCTTGCTGCCCGGACCAGGGCATCGGACGTCGGTCTCCGCGGCGGCACTGTGGCGTACTGGACCTACGAGCCGGTGCGGACAACACCGGAAACACGCAGCATTCTGGTCATCCACGGCTTCCGCGGCGATCACCACGGGCTGCTGCGGGTGGCCGACCAGCTGCCCGACATGCGCCTGATCATGCCGGACCTGCCCGGGTTCGGCAGCTCTGAGGCGTTTGTCGACGGCGAACACAGTGTCCGCCGCTACGGACAGTTCATCGGCGATTTCATGGAGGCTCTCGGCCTGGGGCCGGACACCGTCTTGCTGGGGCACTCATTCGGTTCCATCATCGCTGCCCACTTTGTAGCCGATCACCCGCAGGCGGTCCGCCCGCTGATACTGGTCAATCCCATTGCAGCACCAGCCCTGGAGGGGCCCAAGGGCCTCATGACCCGGCTGGCGGTGCTGTACTACCGTGTCTCTGCCCGGCTCCCCCATACCCTGGGGCTGCTCCTGCTGCGCAGCCGGCTCATCGTCAGGGTCATGAGCGTGGCCATGGCGAAAACCAAGGACAAGGAACTCCTGCGGTTCATCCACGGCCAGCACCATGCCTACTTCAGCGCGTTCGCCAACCGCGAGAGTCTGCTGGAATCCTTTACGGCGTCCGTCAGCAGCAACGTTTCAGAGGTGGCCGCAAAGCTGACGCTGCCCGTACTTCTCGTGGCCGGAGAAAAGGACGAAATCGCCCTGCTCCGTGACCAGAACAAACTCGCCGCTCTCCTTCCGGACGGAACGCTGGAGGTGATCCCCGGCGTCGGGCATCTGATCCACTACGAAACCCCGGAGCCCGCCGCAGGATTCATCCGCCGTTTCCTTAAGGACCACGCCGCGTGAAAATTGTCATCGACGCCCGCTTCACGCGTACGGACCACCATGACGGCATCAGCCGCTACGGCGCCAGCCTCATCGCCGCTGCCTCGAAAATCGCGGACGTTTCCATGCTCATCAGCGATCCCAAGCAGCTGGCCCTGCTGCCGGACGTGCCGTACACACTGATCAACAGCCCGCTTTCCCCCGCTGAACTCTTTGTGGCCAGCAAGGTCAACGAGCTGGGCGCCGACGTGGTGGTATGCCCCATGCAGACCATGGGCACGTGGGGCCGCAAGTACGGGCTGGTGCTCACGTTGCACGACATGATCTATTACGAGCACCCGGCGCCGCCCGGCTTCCTGCCCGCTCCGGTCCGGATCCTGTGGCGGCTCTACCACAAGGCATTTTGGCCCCAGCGGCTCCTGCTCAACCGGGCGGACGTGGTGGCCACCATCAGCCGCACCACAGAAGCCCTCATGGCCAAGTACCGGCTGACCAGCCGCCCGGTGCGGATTGTCAGCAACGCGCCGCAGCCGGCCCAAGATCCCCGCGACCCGACGGCGGGGGCTGAGAAGACGCTGCTCTACATGGGCTCGTTCATGCCGTACAAGAACGTTGAGACCATGCTGGCCGGCATGGCCGAACTTCCTGAGTACACGCTGCACTTGCTGAGCCGGGTCACTCCGCAGCGCCGGGCCGAGCTGGAGGCCCTCATCCCGGCGGGCGCGAAGGTGGTCTTTCACAATGGCGTGACCGACGACGAATACACCGGACTGCTCAAACGGACCACCGCCCTCGTCAGCCTCTCGAAGGCGGAGGGGTACGGCCTGCCGCTGGTTGAGGCCATGTCTCTGGGCACGCCGGTCATTGCCAGCGACATTCCGATCTTCCGCGAGGTGGGTGCCGACGTTGCAACGTATGTGGATCCGGATTCGGCTGCTGCATTTGCCGCCGCGGCCCGCGGCCTCGACGACGACCGGCACTGGCAGGAGGTGTCACGGCGCTCGGTGGAACGGGCCAACGATTTCAGCTGGGACGCCTCCGCGCGGCAGCTCGTGGACGTGGCCGCGGAGGTCATGGCTCTTCGCGGCAGGCGTACCCGTTAGAGGACGTCCACGCCGTCGAGCCGCAGCTGCACGGGATCGTCAGTGCGCTTTGCCGCGCTGGCGGCCTTTACTGATCTGAGGAGGCGGGTCACTGTGCCGGCCTGGCTGTAGGGAATGAAGAGGAGGGTGCGGACGTCCTCGCTGGCGGCGTTCGCCGCGGTCTTCCCCGCTGCCGGCTGCTGTCCAGGCAGCAGCGGCGCAGGACCGGCAACGCGCAACTCCACCCCTTCCGCCGCCAGAAGCGCGGTGACTGAAGACGTGAAATGCCTTACGGCGGTGCGCCCGCCTGTCACGGAAGCGACCCTGACCGCCGGGGGAAGCAGAAGTTCGGTGCGCAGCGCCAGTTCCCGCTGCGCATAGCCGGAGGCGTCCCACCGCAGCAGCGCCCCCACGGCGGCGGTGTCGTCGGCGGTGATGACCACGATGCCGCCCTCCGTCGCAGGGCGCACCAGGGCCGCGGCGTTGAACCAGCGCCTGACGGCGTCTTCCCCGGCCCGGAGGTTTTCGCGCCTGAGGAGGGAGTCGCCGTCGAGCAGCAGGGCGGCGGCGTAGCCTCCGGCCGCAACCGGCTCGGCGCCCACGGTGGCCACCACGAGTGACCCGGTATCGGGAACGGTCGCTTTGACGTGGTCACCCGACGACGTCACGACCGCTTTGCCGGGGAAAGCCCTGCCCAGCTCCTCCGCCGTGCGGAGAACTCCGGTGGCACCGCGGCGCAGCCTCGTGTTGTTGCAATGGCTGCAGCGCCAGGCTGGTGCCGGAGTCGAACACCACCGGCACTGCGGCACGGCGGAACTGCCGGAGGCTCCGGCAATCGCCAGAGGTCCCTGGCAGGACTGGCAGCGGGCCGGCTCACGGCAGGTGTCGCACACAAGGGACGGCGCGTAGCCGGAGCGGGCGACCTGGACCAGGACGGGCCCGCGTTCCAGGCCTTCCTTGGCCGTCCGCCACGCCGCTCCGGGCAGCCGTGCGATCCGGGCCAGGGGGTCGCGCTCCTGCTCAAAGCTGTCGGCAGTATTGAGGACACGCGGAACAGTGCGTCGGACCACAGAGCGTTCGGCTTCCACGGGCATGGCCCAGCCTGCTTCCACGAGGCGCTGCGCCTCGGTGCTGCGCGTGTGCCCTGCCAGCAGGCAAGCGGCGGCGTCCTGCTCCGCCCGGAGCAGGAGCACTTCCCGGGTGTGGGCATACGGAGAACGCTGCTCGATGTGGAGGTCGTCTCCATCGTCCCAGCACACGACGAGGCCCAGGTTCCGGACGGGCGCGTAGGCCGCCGAGCGCGTGCCCACCGCGACCCCGGCGGTTCCGTTGAGGACGCGCAGGTAGCTGCGGTAGCGGGGCGTCTGGCCGTCGTCCGCCGTCAGCCGCGCGATGTCACCGGCAGGAAGGAGCTCCTCCAGGGCGGCCTGGACCCTGTCGAGGTCCCGGTAATCGGGAAGCACAACCACCGCGCCGCGTCCGGATTGCCGGACAGCCACCACGGCCTCGGCGATGAGCCGCGGCCAGCCGTGGGGTCCGAAGCCCTGCAGGGCGCTGAGCGCCGCTCGCGGCGAGCCGCCGGCGTTCAGGTGGCGGAGGAACGCACTGCCGTTCCGGTAGTCCACCCACCCCCGACCGGGGGCGGGTGATGGCGGCAGTGACCCGGTTTCTGGCCCGGGAGCGGATTGCGGCGCAGGGGGCTCTCCGGCGGCAATCTCCTTCTCCACTTTGACCACGCGGGGCGGTATGGCTACCCGCAGGACGTCGCTGACCGTCCCCGCATACCGTGCCGCGACCCGGCCGGCGAGTTCCTGCAGGCCGGGCGTCAGCACGGCAACGGATGACACCACCTTGTGCAGCGTTACCAGATCATGGCCGGCGTCGGAGTCCGCGGTCCGCTCGAGAATATAGCCGCTGAGTTCCTGGCCGCTGAACTTCACCTTGACCCGCACGCCTGGCGTGGCTGCATCATCCAGTTCCGCGGGGACGCTGTAGTCGAAGGGCCGGTCCAGATGGGGCAGCGACGATTCAATGAGGACGCGGGCCACCGGAAGGCTGGCCGCCAGTGGCGGTCCGGTGGCAGTTCTGGAACTGGCCGGAAATCCCTGCAGCAGGGACAGCTGCTGCGGCTCGTCCGCCGCGGGTTGGACGGCGTTGAACGACATGCTGTTGGAAGCCGCTGCTTTCGAAGCCATGGCGCCTACCTCCGTCCTGTATCAACCACCAGCCAAGCACGTGGGTGCGACATTTCAGGCCACCGGCGGCTTCGGGCCAACGGCTCAGGCGTTGAAGTACGCCTTGAGGTCGTCCACGCGGTCCAGGCGCTCCCACGTGAAGTCCGGATCGTCGCGGCCGAAGTGACCGTGCGCGGCCGTCTTGGCATAGATGGGGCGCTTGAGGTCGAGGGCGTCGATGATGGCGCGGGGACGGAGATCGAAAATCTCCGCGATCGCTGCGCTGATCTTGGCCGGATCAACGGTTTCGGTTCCAAACGTCTCCACGTAAGTGCCCACCGGCCGGGCCTGGCCGATCGCGTAGGCGATCTGGATCTCTGCGCGCTTGGCCAGCCCTGCGGCCACGACGTTCTTCGCCACCCAGCGCATGGCGTAAGCGGCCGAGCGGTCAACCTTGGACGGATCCTTGCCCGAGAAGGCGCCACCGCCGTGGCGAGCCATGCCGCCGTAGGTGTCGACGATGATCTTCCGGCCCGTGAGGCCTGCATCGCCGACGGGGCCGCCGATAACGAAGGCGCCGGCAGGGTTGAGAATGTTGACCGTGCGGGAGATGTCCAGGTCCGCAAGGGCCAGCACCGGATCAATCACGTGCGACGCGAGGTCGGCCCGGAGCTGGTCGAGGCTGAATCCATCGGCGTGCTGGCTGGAGATCACGATGGTCTCAACAGAAACCGGGCGGTCGCCGTCGTAGCCGATCGTTGCCTGGGTCTTGCCGTCGGGCCGGAGGTACGAGAGCTCGCCGCTCTTGCGGACTTCGGTAAGCCGTTCGGACAGCCGGTGGGCGATCCAGATCGGCGTGGGCATGTAGGACGGCGTCTCGTCGCTGGCGTAGCCGAACATGAGGCCCTGGTCCCCGGCGCCCTGGAGGTCGTAGTCGTCTTCCTGACGGCCTTCCCGGGCTTCCAGCGAATTGAAAACTCCGCCGGCGATGTCGTTTGACTGCTGGCCGATGGACACGGACACGCCGCAGCGGGCGCCGTCGAATCCGTTGGCGGATGAGTCGTAGCCGATCCCCAGGATGGTTTCCCGGACGATCTGTGGAATTTCAACATAGGCGTCCGTGGTCACCTCACCGGCAACGTGGACCAGGCCTGTGGTGGCCATGGTTTCCACGGCGACACGGGACTCCGGATCCTTGGCCAGCAGGGCGTCAAGGATCGCATCGCTGATCTGGTCACAGATCTTGTCCGGGTGGCCTTCAGTCACCGACTCGGACGTGAAGAGCCGGAGCGGGGCGGGTACGGACCCGTGGGATTCAGGAATGTGCAGCGGTAAAGTCACTCAACTACCTTACTTGTTGGCAAACGGGCCTGCGGCAGCGTGTGTCCCCATGCTAAGGAGACGTTGCTTACGCCTGTCAGGTTCGCGGGAAGACCTTGCTCAGCTCGGCGCTGACGCGGTCAATGACGACGGCGGCGACGTCCTGCTTGGAGCCGGACGCCGACTGGGGTTCGGAGCCGGTCCGGGACAGGATGACTACTGAGTTGTGGTCCTGGCCGAAAACCTTGTCCGAACCCACATGGTTGACCACCAGGAGGTCGCACCCCTTGCGCTTGAGCTTCGCCTCCGCGTATTCGAGGACGTCGCCGTGGGCATCCCCGGTTTCGGCGGCGAACCCCACGACGAGCTGGCTGCTTCCGCCGGCGTCGCGGACCGCGACGAGTTCGTGGAGGATGTCGGGGTTCCGGACCAGTGTGATGACGGGGTCTGCCTGATCGTCCCGTTTCTTGATTTTGGTTCCGGAAATGTCCGCGGGGCGGAAGTCCGCTACCGCCGCGGCCATGATGACGACGTCGGAATCGACCGCCGCCGACAGCACGGCTTCCCGGAGTTGAAGGGCCGTTTCGACCTCCACCAGTTCCACGCCCGCCGGAGCAGGCACTTCCATGTGGGCGGCTATCAGCCGCACGGCGGCTCCGGCGTCCCGGGCTGCAGCGGCCAGCGCGACGCCCTGCTTTCCGGAGGAACGGTTGCCCAGGAACCGCACGGGGTCCAGGGGTTCACGGGTGCCGCCGGCGCTGATGGTCACTGTCCGCCCGGCGAGGGGGAAGAGCGGAGCGTCAGCCACGCCAGTGCCGTGGGGGGCTTCGTGCAGTCCGTGCGCCAAGGCCATGGCCGCTTCGAAGATTGCCTCCGGTTCCGGCAGGCGGCCGGGGCCTGAGTCGGAACCTGTCAGCCTGCCGCTGGCCGGCTCCAGGACGGTGACGCCTCTGCTGCGCAGGGTTTCCACGTTGGCCTGCGTGGCGGCGTGCTGCCACATTTCCGTGTGCATGGCCGGGGCGAAGAGCACGGGCCCGCCAGCCATCAGCAGCGTGTTGGTGAGGAGGTCGTTGGCCTGTCCGGTTGCGGCGCGGGCCAGAAGGTCGGCGGTGGCCGGGGCTACGACGATCATGTCCGCCTCATGGCCGAGCCTGACATGGTTCACCAGATGGACGTCGTCAAAGACGCTGTTGCTGACCGGATTTCCGGAGAGCGCCTCCCAGGTGGCCACACCGACAAAACGGGTGGCCGACTCGGTGGGGATGACGGTGACGTCATGGCCGGCTTCAGTAAAAAGCCGGAGGAGCGATGCCACCTTGTAGGCGGCAATCCCTCCCCCGACTCCGAGGACTATGCGCACGTGACCTCCGTCAACAGGCAGTCTGTTTTACTCTGCGGAAGTTACTCGGCAGCTTCGATCGGTGTGGAGACCAGCTTGCCTTCGTTGATCTCGCGCAGCGCGATGGACAGCGACTTCTCGTTCAGCTTGGTGTCAACGAGGGGGCCGACGTACTCAAACAGGCCCTCGTGCAGCTGGGCGTAGTAAGCGTTGATCTGACGTGCACGCTTGGCACCGAAGATCACCAGACCGTACTTGGAATCGGCAGCCTTCAGCAGCTCGTCGATCGGCGGGTTGATGATGCCTTCAAGGTTCGTGGACACGAATTCTCCAAATTCTAACGGGCTGGCACGATCCGGCGCCTAGCGCTGGTTCGGGGTCAGCCCCATGAGTGAAACAAGCTCGTCCGCTGCCCGTCGAACGTCATCATTGATGACCGTGTGATCGAACTCCGGCTCAGCGGCAAGTTCTAGTTTAGCGGTTTCCAGCCTGCGCTGCTGTTCCTCGGCGCTTTCGGTGCCGCGGCCCACCAGGCGGCGCACCATTTCGTCCCACGTGGGGGGTGCCAGGAAGACGAACTGTGCGTCCGGAACGGCTTCCTTGACCTGGCGTGCGCCCTGCAGGTCGATTTCGAGCAGGACTGAACGTCCTTCGGCGATTGCCTGGTCTACCGTGCTCTTCAGCGTGCCATAGGTATTCTGTCCATGCACGACTGCCCATTCCAGGAATTCGCCGGCGGCCACCAGGGACTCGAACTCCTCCTTCGACTTGAAGAAGTAGTGCACCCCATCGACCTCTCCGGGCCGCGGAGCGCGGGTGGTGGCTGAAACGGACAGCCAGACCCCGGGGTAGTTGTCGCGGATATAGGTGGACACGGTGCCTTTGCCAACAGCCGTAGGACCTGCGAGGACTGTCAGTCCGGGTTTCTTGCTCACGTATTCCTTTTGGGCGGTCTTCAGATGACTCTGTTCGGATGGATCTATTTCTCGTTCATAAAATCTACCAGCGCCCGGCGCTGGTGCACGCCCAGTCCCCGCACCCGCCTCGAAGCCGCGATGCCTACGGCCTCCATGATCGCCGCTGCCCGGACCTTTCCGATCCCGGGCAGGGCCTCGAGCAGCTCGGAGACACGCATCCGGGCAATGGCCTCCTCGCTGCCTCCCGAGTCCAGCACCTCTGCGATGGACAGGTCACCGGTTTTCAGCCTCTCCTTGGCAGCGGCCCGGGCGGCCCTCGCTGCGGCGGCTTTTTTCAGCGCATCAGCGCGTTCCTGGGCTGACAAGGGTCGCAAGGTCACGGTGATCCCCCGGGGGTAGCCAATGGATCCACGGCCGAGGCCGTTGGACTTGTCCTTGAACCTACTCCTCGGCGGCTGCAGAAATCAATGGACTATGCGGCGCGGAGACCGTCCAGCGTGCGGGCGGCAGCATCAGCCAGATCCCGGACACCGGGACCCGCCTTGAGGATGTCCCGGCTGGACGTCCCCAACACCTGCGGATAGGCGGTGCCGAAGGTCTTCCGGAGATCTGCAGGCGTGGCACCCTGGGCACCCAGGCCCGGGGCCAGAATGGGTCCACGGACTGCTCCGAGGTCAAGACCGAGGTCCGTGAGGGCCGATCCCACCGTGGCGCCCACTACGAGGCCGACGGAACCAAGCGTTGCCCCATACCGCGTATTTTCGGCGGCGGCTGCCTGCACGATCCTGCGGGCGACGGAGTCGCTGCCGCCCACGTGCTGGACCGAGGCCCCCTCCGGGTTGGAGGTCAGGGCCAGGACAAACACGCCGCGGCCGTACTCCGCCGCGAGGTCCAGGGCGGGGCGGAGTGACTCGAACCCGAGGTACGGACTCAACGTCACGGAGTCCGCGGCGAGGGACGAGCCGTCCCGAAGCCAGGCGTCGGCGTATGCGGCCATGGTGGAGCCGATATCGCCGCGCTTGGCATCAGCGATGCTCAGCACGTCGGCCCCCGCCGCTGCCTCCAGCGTCCGCTCCAGGGCGGCCATCCCGGCGGAGCCGTGTCGCTCGTAGAGCGCCACCTGCGGCTTCACCGCGGCAGCGAGGGAACCCACGGCCTCCAGGACTGTCAGTGAAAAGCGCTCCAGGCCCGCGGCGTCGTCGTTCAGTCCCCAGGCCTGCAACAGCGCCGGGTGCGGATCGATGCCGACGCACAGGGGCCCGCGGTCGGCCATGGCCTGGCCCAGCCGGGAGCCGAAGGACTCCCGGCCGGGCGTGGCTGCTGCCTCTGGCTCAGGCATTCTGCGCTGCCGCGTTCTGTGAAGCCACCAGGGCGGCGGCGTGCTCCTGCAGGCTGGTTACGGACCATTCGTAGGTGCGCAGCGCCTCGATGGCCTGGACGGCCGCGTTGAATTCGGCCACCGTGGTGATGCACGGGATGCCGATGGACGTGGCCGCGGCACGGAGTTCGTAGCCGTCGCTGCGGGCTTCGCCGCCGGACGGGGTGTTGAACACCATGTCGATTTCGCCGGCGATGACGAGGTCGGCGATGGTGCCTTCGCCCTCGGCGCTGCTGCCCTCGGCAACCTTGCGCACCGGGGTGGCCTGGATGCCGTTGCGGCGCAGCACGTCGGCCGTTCCGCCGGTGGAGACGATCTCGAAGCCGAGGTCGGACAGGCGCTTGACGCCCATTATCACCGAACGCTTGTCCCGGTTGGCCACGGAGACGAAGATCTTGCCTTCCGTGGGCAACGCGTTGTTCGCGGCTGCCTGGCTTTTGGCGAAGGCGGTGTCGAAGTGCTTGTCGATGCCCATGACTTCGCCAGTGGAGCGCATTTCCGGGCCGAGCAGGGAGTCCACGACCTTGCCTTCGGGGGTGCGGAAGCGGCTGAACGGCAGGACTGCCTCCTTGACCGAGACGGGCGCGTCCAGCGGCAGGGTGGAGCCGTCACCGGTTTCCGGCAGCATCTTGTAGGCACTGCGGAGCTGGTTAATGGTGACGCCGGTGCCGATGAGGGCTGCGGCCTTGGCCATCTGCACGCCGGTGGCCTTGGACACGAACGGCACGGTCCGCGAGGCGCGCGGGTTGGCTTCCAGCACGTACAGGACGTCCGACGCCAGCGCGAACTGGATGTTGATGAGGCCGCGGACGCCGACGCCTTCAGCGATGGCGCGGGTGGCCGTGCGGACGCGTTCCAGCACGTTGTTGCCGAGGGTAATCGGCGGCAGGACGCAGGCTGAGTCGCCGGAGTGGATGCCGGCCTCCTCGATATGCTCCATGATGCCGCCAAGGTACATGTCCTTGCCGTCGAACAAGGCGTCGACGTCGATTTCAACGGCGTCTTCCAGGAACCTGTCGATCAGCACCGGGTGGTCCGGGGTGATCTCCGTGGCGTTGGCGATGTACCGGGACAGGTTGGGCTCGTCATAGACGATCTCCATGCCGCGGCCGCCCAGGACGTACGACGGACGGACCAGCACGGGGTAGCCGATTTCGTCTGCGATCTTCTTGGCGTCCTCGAAGGACACGGCCGTGCCGTTCTTCGGGGAAATGAGCCCGGCTTCGTCCAGTACCCGGGCGAAGGCGCCGCGGTGCTCGGCAAGGTCGATCGCTTCCGGCGAAGTGCCAAGGATGGGCACGCCCGCGTCCGCCAGCTGCTGGGCCAGCTTCAGCGGGGTCTGTCCGCCGAGCTGCACGAACACGCCCATCACGCCGCCGGTGCGCTCCTCTGCGGCGATGACCTCAAGGACGTCTTCCAGGGTCAGCGGCTCGAAGTACAGGCGGGTGGAGACGTCGTAGTCGGTGGAGACGGTTTCCGGGTTGCAGTTGACCATGACGGTCTCGTAGCCGGCTTTGCGCAGCGCCATCGAGGCGTGGACGCAGGAGTAGTCGAACTCGATGCCCTGGCCGATGCGGTTGGGGCCGGAGCCGAGGATCAGGATGGACGGCTTGGCGTGCAGCGCAACCTCGTCCTCCTCGTCGTAGGACGAATAGTGGTACGGGGTGTAGGCGGCGAACTCGGCGGCGCAGGTGTCCACGGTCTTGTAGACCGGGCGGATGCCCAGGGCCTGGCGGACTCCGCGGACCACGGCTTCGGAGTTGTGCGTGAGGGCGCCGATCTGCTCGTCCGAGAAGCCGTGGCGCTTGGCCCGCTGGAGCATCTCCACGGTCAGGGCACCGGACTGGCGGATCTCGCGGGAGATCTCGTTCAGCAGCTGGAGCTGGTCCAGGAACCAGGGATCGATCTTGGTGGCCTCGTAGAGTTCCTCGACGCTGGCCCCGCCGAGCATGGCGCGCTGGACCTGGTGCAGGCGGTCCGTGGTGGGGCGCTTGGCCTTTTCGATGAGCTCCGGGATTTCCCATTCCGGGACGGAGCTGAAGTCAAGCTGCGAGCCCTTCTGCTCCAGCGACCGCAGCGCCTTCTGGAGGGCCTCGGTGAAGTTGCGGCCCATGGCCATGGCCTCGCCCACGGATTTCATGGTGGTGGTCAGCGTGTTGTCGGCGGCCGGGAACTTCTCGAAGGCGAACCGCGGAACCTTGACCACCACGTAGTCCAGGGTGGGTTCGAAGGACGCGGGCGTCTTCTGCGTGATGTCGTTGGGGATCTCATCCAGCGTGTAGCCGAGGGACAGCTTGGTGGCGATCTTGGCGATGGCGAAGCCGGTGGCCTTGGAGGCCAGGGCCGAGGAGCGGGACACGCGCGGGTTCATCTCGATGACCACCACGCGGCCGGTGTCCGGTTCGATGGCGAACTGGATGTTGCAGCCGCCGGTGTCTACGCCCACTTCGCGGATGACGGCGATGGAGATGTCGCGCAGCCGCTGGTATTCACGGTCCGTGAGGGTCAGTGCGGGGGCCACGGTGATGGAGTCGCCGGTGTGGACGCCTACGGGATCGAAGTTCTCGATGGAGCAGACGACAACCACGTTGTCGTTCTTGTCCCGCATCATTTCGAGTTCGTATTCCTTCCAGCCGAGGATGCTCTCCTCGAGCAGCACCTCGCTGGTAGGGCTGTACTGCAGGCCCTGGCCGACGATCCGGCGCAGGTCGTCTTCGTTGTAGGCGAGGCCGGATCCCAAGCCGCCCATGGTAAAGGACGGGCGGACCACCATCGGGTAGCCCAGGTCTTCGGCTGCCTTCAGTGCCTCGTCCATGGAGTGGATGATGTGGCTGCGGGCGGACTCGGCGCCGCAGCGCTCCACCACGCCCTTGAACTTCTCGCGGTCCTCGCCGAGTTCGATCGCCGCGATGTTCGCACCGATCAGTTCCACGTTGTACTTCTCGAGAACGCCGTTCTTGTCGAGCGCAATGGCCGTGTTGAGGGCCGTCTGGCCGCCCAGGGTGGGCAGCACGGCGTCGGGCCGCTCCTTGGCGATGATCTTCTCGACCACCTCGGGGGTGATCGGCTCAATGTACGTGGCGTCGGCGAACTCGGGGTCCGTCATGATGGTGGCCGGGTTGGAGTTGACGAGGATGACGCGCAGGCCCTCCTCCTTGAGGACGCGAAGGGCCTGGGTGCCGGAGTAGTCGAATTCGGCGGCCTGGCCGATGACGATCGGGCCGGAACCGATGACCAGGACGCTCTTAAGGTCAGTTCTCTTAGGCATTACTTCTTGTCCTCAGTGTTGTTGTCGATCGGGTTGTGCTGTCCCTGGGCGGGGTGCGCGGCGTCCACGGGTTCACCGGAGAGTCCGGCGGTCTTGCCGTCCCGTGTGCCTTCCATCAGGTCAATGAAGCGGTCGAACAGGTAGGCGGCGTCGTGCGGGCCGGCTGCTGCCTCCGGGTGGTACTGGACCGAGAACGCCGGGATGTCGAGGCACGCGAGCCCTTCCACGACGTCGTCGTTCAGGCTGATGTGGCTGACCTCGACCCGGCCGTAGCGCTCTTCGGGCGCCGCGGTGGGACCGTCGAGCGGCGCGTCGACGGCGAAGCCGTGGTTCTGCGAGGTGATTTCCACTTTTCCGGTGCGGCGGTCCATGACCGGCTGGTTGATGCCGCGGTGGCCGTAGCGGAGTTTGTACGTGCCGAAGCCAAGGGCCCGCCCCAGGATCTGGTTGCCGAAGCAGATGCCGAAGTAGGGCAGCTTCTCGTCCAGCACCGAGCGGAGCAGCTTCACCTGGTTGTCTGCCGTCGCGGGGTCGCCCGGGCCGTTGGACATGAAGAAGCCGTCCGGGTTGACGGCTTTGACGTCCTCCATGGTGGCGGTGGCGGGCAGGACATGGACGCGGACGCCGCGCTCGGCGAAGCGGATCGGCGTCATGGCTTTGATGCCGAGGTCGATCGCCGCGATGCTGAACCGGGGGTCGCCGTCCCAGCCGTGGTCCTTGGGCTCGACGACGTAGGCCTCGTCGATGCTGACCTCTTCGGCCAGCCGGGCGCCTTCCATCGGCGCGCTGGCGAGCACGGCGTCGACCAGTTCCTTGTCGGTGGCCTGCGCTGCGCCGCCAGAGAAGATGCCGGCGCGCATGGTCTTGTGTTCGCGCAGGTGGCGGGTGATGGCGCGGGTGTCCACACCCTGGATGCCGACGATGCCCTGCTCCACGAGTTCATCGTCCAGGCTGCGCTCAGAGCGCCAGTTGGACGGGCGTCGCGCGGCGTCGCGGACGATGTAGCCGGCCACCCAGATCCGGCGCGACTCGGCGTCTTCGCTGTTCACACCGGTGTTGCCGATGTGCGGCGCCGTCTGCACCACCAGCTGCCGGGCGTAGGACGGGTCCGTGATGGTCTCCTGGTAGCCGGTCATGCCGGTGGCAAACACCGCCTCGCCGAGGGCGGTGCCCTGGGCGCCGTAGCTCGTGCCGCGGAAGATGCGGCCGTCTTCGAGGACCAGGGCGGCCGGGGTGGAACTTGCTGCTTGAGGCGCAGTACCTGCGTTTGCTGTCACTTTGTTGGTGTCCGTCACTGTATTACTTTCCACTATGGGCATCTGCCTGAGGGCCTGCGGAGATCAATTCCTGAAGTGTTTGGAGGAGGGCCGGTTTGTCCGCGGCCCTCCGGGTGCGGAAGCCGGTGTCCAGTTCGTGCTGTCCGAGCGTCCAGCTCAGCACCAGCAGCCCGTCTTTCTCGACGAACTTGCCGGCCATGCCGCTGTCCTGGCGGACGCCTGACAGACTGGCCGCGGGGATGAACAGCGGCCCGGCTCCGGACCGCTCAAAGAGCACACCCTCCGGGTGGACGGTGAGTTCCGCGTTCGTGCGGATGCCGAGTCCGTGCACGGCGATCCGGTCCAGCCAGTCGCCGGCCGTGGTGGACGCGACGTACTGGCCGTCCGCGGCTGCAAGCGGCATGCTCAGGTCGGCCGGAACGGGGGGCAGCTGTTCGACGTCGGACTGGCGCCGCAAACGGTTCCGCCACCCGATGCCGATCAGGACCAGCACAAGGGCGATGAGCGGCAGCGTGGTGACCAGCGTCAGGGTCTTATTGTCCATCAGTACGCGCCCACCGGCGCTGTGGCGGCGTCGGCCGGGTAGCGGTAGGGGGTGTTGAGCTTGCCGTCCAGGACGGTGGGGTGGCCCTTGAAGAACGTGGCCACGACCTTGCCCGGGAGCTCCATGCCGCGGAACGGCGAGTTGCGTCCCATGGTGGCCATGGCGGACGGGTCCACGGTCCAGCGCGCGGCCGGGTCCACCAGGATGATGTTGGCGGGCTCGCCTTCCTCCAGGGGGCGGCCCTGGTCCGCCAGGCGGCCGATCCCGGCCGGCGCAATGGAGGTCGCCCTGGCGAAATCAGCCCAGGTCATGAGGCCGGTCTCGATCATGGCGTGCTGGACGACGGACAGGGCGGTCTCCAGCCCGGTCATGCCCATTGCCGCCTGCGCCCACTCGCATTCCTTGTGTTCGCTCGGGTGCGGAGCATGGTCGGTGCCCACCACGTCGATGGTCCCGTCGGCGAGGGCGGCGCGCAGGGCCTGGACGTCGGCGTCGGTCCGCAGCGGCGGGTTGACCTTGTACACGGGGTCGTAGCTGCGGACCAGCTCGTCGGTGAGCAGGAGGTGGTGCGGGGTCACTTCGGCGGTGACGTTGATGCCCCGGCCCTTGGCCCAGCGGATGATCTCCACGGACCCAGCGGTGGACACGTGGCAGACGTGGAGGCGGGAGCCCACGTGCTGGGCGAGCAGGACGTCTCGGGCGATGATGCTTTCCTCGGCGACCGCCGGCCAGCCCGTCAGCCCGAGGACGGCGGAGACTTCGCCTTCGTTCATCTGGGCGCCGGCGGTGAGGCGGGGTTCCTGCGCGTGCTGGGCCACCACGCCGTCGAACGCCTTGACGTATTCCAGGGCGCGGCGCATCAGGACGGGATCATGGACGCAGATGCCGTCGTCGGAGAACATGCGGACCTGGGCGCGGGAGTCCGCCATGGCGCCGAGTTCGGCCAGCTGCTCCCCGGCAAGGCCAACTGTGACGGCGCCGACCGGACGGACGTCCACCCAGCCGGCGGCGCGGCCCAGGCTGTGGACCTGCTCCACCACTCCGGCCGTGTCGGCAACGGGGGTGCTGTTGGCCATGGCATGTACGGCGGTGAAACCGCCCAGTGCCGCCGCCCGGGTTCCGGTCTCGACGGTTTCGGCGTCTTCGCGGCCGGGTTCGCGGAGGTGAGTGTGGACGTCGACCATGCCCGGCAGCGCGATGAGGCCGTCGGCATCGATGACGGTGGCGCCGTCGGCAGTGTCTGTCTCCGACAGGTCCGTGCCGCGCGCGGTGATGACGCCGTCGCGGATGAGCAGGTCCTCGGCTCCGGCTCCGAGGATGGCCGCTCCGCGGATGAGGTAGGTTTCGCTGCTTCCGGCGGTGGCGTTGCTGTTGGCGCCGTTGTCGGCAGATTGTTCAGCCATTACTTGCTCTCTTTCAGGGTGGCGGCTGGTTCGCGGGTGTCCCCGGAGAGCAGCAGATACAGGGCGGCCATGCGGATGGACACGCCGTTCCGGACCTGGGCGAGGACGGTGGAACGTGGCGAGTCGGCGGCGGCGGCGGAAATTTCCAGCCCGCGGTTCATGGGACCGGGGTGCATGATGATGGTGTCCTTGAGGCCCAGGCTGTCCAGCGCGCGGAGCCGGTTGTCGTCAAAGCCCCAGCGGCGCGAGTACTCGCGGGTGGAGGGGAAGAACGACGCATTCATCCGTTCGCCCTGGACCCGGAGCATCATCACGGCGTCAACGCCCTTTTCGAGCGTTTCGTCCAGGTTGTAGCTGACCTTGCACGGCCACTTGTCGACGCCGATGGGCAGCAGGGTGGGCGGGGCAACGAGCGTCACCTCGGCGCCGAGCGTGCGCAGCAGCCAGACGTTGGAGCGCGCGACACGGGAGTGCAGGACGTCTCCTGCGATGGCCACGCGCATGCCCTTGAGGTCCGCGCCGGCGGACGGCAGCCCGGCGAGTTTTGCCCAGTGCCGGCGCATGGTGAAGGCGTCCAGCAGCGCCTGCGTGGGGTGTTCATGCGTGCCGTCACCGGCGTTGATGACGGCAGCGTCGATCCAGTCGGTTGCAGCGAGCCGGTGCGGCGCGCCTGAGGCCCAGTGGCGGATTACGACGGCGTCAGCGCCCATCGCGGACAGCGTCTGGGCGGTGTCCTTGAGGGACTCCCCCTTGGACACCGACGATCCCTTGGCGGCGAAGTTGATGACGTCCGCGGAAAGCCGTTTGGCGGCTGCCTCAAACGAAATGCGGGTGCGCGTGGAGTCCTCGAAGAAGAGGTTGACCACGGTGCGGCCACGCAGGGCAGGAAGTTTCTTGACCTCGCGGTCGCCGACGGCCGCCATCTCCTCGGCGGTGTCGAGGATGCGGACGGCGTTGGAGAGGCTCAGGTCCTCGGTGGACAGCAGGTGCTTCATGCGCCGGCCTCGATGACCACTTCATTGACAGCCTGGCCGTCAATGACGTCGGTTTCCTCGAGGCGGACCCGGACTTTTTCGGCGGAGGAGGTGGGCAGGTTCTTTCCCACGTGGTCAGCCCGGATGGGAAGCTCCCGGTGCCCTCGGTCGATCAGCACGGCCAGGCGCACAATGCGGGGCCGGCCCAGGTCAACCAGGGCGTCCAGGGCGGCGCGGATGGTGCGGCCCGAGTACAGAACGTCATCGATCAGGACTACGACCTTGTTGTCGATGCCGGTCCGCGGCAGTTGCGTATGGTGCGGCGGCCTGGTGGGCTGGTGGGAGAGGTCGTCGCGGAACATGGTGACGTCGAGCTGTCCGACGATCGCGGAAGCGTCCACAGCCGGATCCGCGGCGGCGATCTTTTCGGCGAGCCGGACTGCCAGCGGATAGCCGCGGCGCGGGATGCCCAGCAGCACCAGGTCCTGCGAACCTTTGTTGGCCTCGAGGATCTCATGGGCGATACGAGTGAGTGCACGGTCAATGTCCGCCTGGTTGAGTACAACCCTGGCCGGTACCGGTGCCTGTGTGACAGGAGTCAACGCTCGTCTCCCCTTTCCCCGCCTCACGGGACGGAATTAAAAAAGGAACATTTGCCTTCCAAAATTACCACACGGGCGTTCCAGCATTGCCCGGGCAGAGGGCGTCTTCGGTCACATCCGGCGCAGGGGCCTTTGGCGAGGCGGGCGCCGCCATTTAGGCTCATGACTATGTCGATGAACCCGCAGCAGCCTGCTCCCGGACCGTCAGGTGCCCGCCCCGGCGACCCGGAGTGGCAGTTCCACGAGCAGACCAACCCCAGCTGGATGGGGCACGTGCACCAGCAGAACTACAGGCCCGCGCCCGGGCACAGCGGCGGGTCAGTGGTCCAGGTCATCCCGGAGGCGGCATCCACCGTCGCCGCCCGCCCGTCGTCAGGGGTTCTCGCCCTGGTCCTGGGCGGAGGGGTCCTCGCCTTCGTCAGCCTTTTCCTGGTTGTACCTTTCCTGCTGGCCAACACGGGAGTCACCGGCTTCGTGACCGGGTTCGTCGCTTCACTGATTCCGCTCGGCGCAGTGCTGTTTTCCGTGTACCTCATCGACCGCTGGGAACCGGAACCTAAGCGGCTGCTCCTTTTTGCGTTTACGTGGGGCGCCGCCGTGTCCATCGCAGTCACACTGCTGATCCAGCCGGTCTTCGCGCTTGCGGCCCCGTACTCCGATGAAGCATCCTTCCGCGACTTCATGACCACCGTCCAGGCGCCGATTGTGGAGGAATTCGCCAAATCCCTTGGCCTGCTGCTCCTGCTCCTGCTGGCACGCAAGAACTTCGACGGTCCCGTGGACGGCGTGGTTTTCGCCTTCACCATCGCCGGGGGCTTCGCCTTCACCGAGAACATCCTCTACTTCGGCCGGGCCATTGCCGAATCCAGTACGCCCGGGACGGACCTCGCCCAGATCTTCTTCCTTCGCGGCGTCATGTCGCCCTTCGCCCACGCCATCTTTACTGGCACCACCGGCCTGATCATGGGCTTCGCCGCCCGCCGCTGGCATCCTGGCGTCTCCGTAGCCGCCTTCGTGGTGGGCCTGATTCCGGCCATGGTGCTGCACAACCGCTGGAACAGCATGGGGCAGGACTTCCTGGCCCAATATGTGCTGGTGCAGGTCCCGATCTTCCTGCTGGCGGTGGCGTGCATCGTGATGCTGCGGGTCGCCGAGACGCGCCTCACCCGGCAGCGCCTGCTCGAGTATTCCGCCGCAGGCTGGTTCACCCCGGCCGAAGTGGGGATGCTGGCCACCGCCGGAGGCAGGCGCCAGGCGGTGCGTTGGGCCGGCTCATACAACCGCGGTCCCCAGATGAAGGACTTCGTTAAAGCCGCAACACGGCTCGCCTTCACCCGCCAGCGGATCCTCAGCGGCAGGGATGTCCTGGCCCACCAGCAGGACGAACTGCAGCAGCTGCGCGAACTGGTCGCGTTGCGCGCCGCCGTCGGGCAGTAAGAAAACGGCCCGGCAATAAGACCGCACCGCGACGGGGAGCAAAAAAGCCCCGGCCAAATGGCCGGGGCTCTTGCTGTCTGCGGACCGCGCGTCGGGTCAGGCCAGCAGCGAGGGCTTCAGCTGCTGGAGGCGTCCGAGAAGGCCGTTGATGAACGACGGCGACTCGTCCGTTGAGAGCGTTTTGGCCAGTGCGACCGCTTCGCTGACGGCTACGCCGTCGGGGACGTCGTCGTTGTACAGCAGCTCCCAGGTGCCGATCCGCAGGATGATGCGGTCCACGGACGGCATGCGCTCCAGGGTCCAGCCCTGCGAGTACGTTTCGAGGAATTCATCGATGGCAGGCTGAAGCGAAACCACGCCTTCGACGATTTCAAGCGTGTAGGGGTTGACGATCTGGTCGGTCCTCTCGCGCCGCGCGCGAAGCACGTCGAAGGCGGAGACGGATCGCTGTTCCGCCTCGAAGAGGACATCAAGGGCCCTGTTACGGGCTTTACCGCGTGCGCTCACTACTCGCTGACCCTGCCCAGGTAGCTGCCGTCACGGGTGTCGACCTTGACCTTGGTGTTGTTCTCGACGAACAGCGGCACCTGGATCTCGTAGCCGGTTTCGAGGGTGGCCGGCTTGGTTCCGGCGGAGGAGCGGTCGCCCTGCAGGCCCGGCTCGGTGTAGGTGATTTCGAGGACAACGCTCGGCGGCAGTTCGATGTAGAGCGGGTTGCCTTCGTGGATGGCGATGTTGACCATCTGGTTTTCCAGCATGAAGTTGGTGGCGTCGCCCACCGTCGCGCCGGAGACTGTGATCTGGTCGTAGTCCTGGGTGTCCATGAAGACGAAGTCCGCACCGTCCTGGTACAGGTACTGGTAGTCGCGGCGGTCCACCGTGGCGGTTTCGATCTTGAGGCCCGCGTTGAAGGTCTTGTCGACCACCTTGCCGGACATGACGTTCCGCATCTTGGTGCGCACGAACGCCCCGCCCTTGCCCGGCTTGACGTGCTGGAACTCGATGATGTTCCAGAGCTGGCCCTCAAGCTTCAGGACGGTTCCGTTCTTGATGTCGTTTGTGGTTGCCACTGGTTTCCTCTGGTTTCTATGTGACTGCTTCTTGCTGCCAGCCGGTTATGCCAAGCAGGCATGCCGAACGGCCCGCCAGCGTGTATTTATCAAAAATCCAAGAACCATTCTAGCGGAATTGCGGGCGGGCTCGTTCGGTCCGGTCTTCGGGCGTCCGTCAGGAGGCCAGTTCAAGGACGTCCCGCGCCCTCTGCAGCGCCACAGTCGACGAATAGATGAGCGCCGCGTCGGCCGACTCCGCGACCCGCAGGTCCAGTGCCCGGGCGAATGACTCCACGGCCGCCCCGACATGGCCGGAGACGAAGTGGGTCCTGCCGAGGTACTGGTGCACGAGTGCCTCGTTGGGCGTTCCGTGCACTTCCGCCAGAAGCTGTTTGAACAGCTCAACGGCCCGGTCATGACGGTGCGAGACGCGTAATACTTCAGCCTCGAAGGCCCGGAGCCGGAACGATTCGGGGTCCTTGTACCGCGCCTCGGCCAGCAGCTCGGCGGCGTCGGCGGCATGGCCCTCCACAAGCAGGACGAAGACACGGTCTGCGGGATCGGTGGACGCCTCAAGCGCTGCCGCGCACGCCTCGGGGCTGGTGATCTCCGGAATGAGGGATTCCGGGTTGATCCTGATTCCAGGGAAGCCCCCGTCCGGCCATTCAATGGTTCCGCCGCTGATGTCGCCCATCAGGACGCAATCTCCTGGTAGGCGGCAAAGAGCAGGGACGTGTCCGGGACGTCGAGGATGCCGGGCTTTCCGACGCCGTCGAGCACCACGAAGCGGAGCAGGTCGCCGCGTGACTTTTTGTCGCGGCGCATGCCGTCCAGCAGGCCCTGCCAGCGGTCCCGGCGGTACGTCACGGGCAGCCCGAGGGACTCGAGGATGGTCCGGTGCCGGTCGGCGTCGGCATCGCTCAGCCTTCCCACGCTGCGGGACAGCTCAGCGGCGAACATCATGCCCACCGACACCGCGGCGCCGTGGCGCCAGGAATACCGCTCCACGAGTTCGATGGCGTGGCCCAGGGTATGGCCGTAGTTCAGGATTTCGCGCAGCCCGGATTCCTTCAGGTCCTCGGACACGACACGGGCCTTGACGGTGATGGCGCGTTCAATGAGTTCTCGCAGCGTGTCCGACTGTGGGTCCGTGACGGCTTCGGGGTGCTGCTCCACGAGGTCCAGGATGGCCGGATCAGCGATGAAGCCGCATTTGATGACCTCCGCCATGCCGGAAATGATCTCGTTCTTCGGCAGCGTGTTCAGGGTGTCCAGATCGGCAAGGACGGCTGCCGGCGGGTGGAAAGCACCCACAAGATTCTTTCCTTCGGCCGTGTTGATGCCGGTCTTGCCGCCCACGGAGGCGTCAACCATGCCCAGCAGGCTGGTGGGCATGTGGATGACCTTGACGCCCCGGAGCCACGTCGCGGCAACGAAGCCTGCGACGTCGGTAACCGCCCCTCCGCCCACCGATACAACGGCGTCCGAGCGGGTGAAGTCGTTCTGTCCCAGCACCTGCCAGCAGAACGCGGCCACCTGGATGTGCTTGCCTTCCTCGGCATCGGGGATTTCAGCTGTCAGGGCCGTGAATCCCGCTGCCGCCAGCTCGTCGCGGACGGTGTCTCCCGTGAGCCGCAGGGCCCGGGGGTGGATGACCAGGACCCGCCGTACCCGCTCACCGAGCAGTTCCGGAAGGGTGCCGAGCAGGCCGCGGCCGACTACGACGTCGTAGTTGTCCCCGGCCGATTCGCCGGTGACCTTGATGACCGTTGATTCGCTCACTTTTCAACTTCCTGTTTCGCGGCCGCGGTGTCGCCGGCCGCCGTCGTCGCGGCTGCGTCCGCCGCGGTTATGTTCTCCGGGGCGGGGTTTTCCGCAGCCGGATCTTCTGTTTGGGCCCCTTCGGCGAAGGCACGCAAGGCCGCTTCCAGCCGGCGTCCCAGCTCAGGCACTGAACCGCGCCGGACGTCCAGGACAATGTTTGCAAGGCGCTCATAGACGGGCTTCCTGGTGGCAAACAGCACCTTCCAGCGGTGGATTCCGTCGCCGGCGAGAAGTGGGCGGACAGAGTTTCTGGCGATCCTCGCGGCCACGGTCTCGGCGTCGCATTCGAGGTAGACCACCGTGCACCGCCCCAGCAGCTGCTGGGTTCCGGAGTCCAGCACCGAGCCGCCGCCAAGTGAAATCACCGTGGCTGTGCCGGCCGCTTCCTCGACCACGCGGGCAACCGTCCGCGCCTCAATTTCCCGGAACGCCCGCTCGCCGCGGCCCGCGAAGATGTCAGCGATGGAACCATGGTTCTCAACGATGACGGCGTCCGTGTCCACAAAGGGGGCGCCAAGCTGCTGTGCCAGCTGCTGCCCGATCGCCGACTTGCCAACCGCCATGGGTCCAATGAGCACAATTGGCCGCTCCCCCGCGGCACAGGGTGTATTGCTGACGGGCACTAGCGTCCGATCGAGTCCAGCGACGCCGGAATGTTCTCGAGGTAGCCCCTGATGTTGCGGGCGGTCTCGGCCACGGAATCGCCGCCGAACTTTTCGGTGACGGCTTCGGCCAAAACCAGGGCAACCATGGCCTCGGCCACGACGCCGGCGGCAGGGACGGCACAGACGTCCGAGCGCTGGTGGTGGGCCTTGGCGGCCTCGCCGGTGCTGACGTCAATGGTTTTCAGGGCGCGGGGCACCGTAGCGATCGGCTTCATGGCCGCCCGCACGCGCAGGACGTCGCCGATGCTCATGCCGCCTTCAATGCCGCCGGCGCGGTTGCTGGTGCGGATGATCCGGCCGTCGGCGTCCTTGACGATTTCGTCGTGGGCCGCCGATCCTCGGCGGGCAGCGGTCAGGAATCCGTCCCCCACTTCCACGCCCTTGATGGCTTGGATGCCCATGAGAGCAGCGGCTAGGCGCGAATCAAGCCTGCGGTCCCAGTGCACGTAGCTGCCGAGGCCCGGCGGAAGACCGTAGGCGAGCACCTCCACCACTCCGCCGAGGGTTTCGCCTTCCTTGTGCGCGGCATCCACCTCTGCGACCATGGCGTCGGAGGTCTCGCGGTCGAAGCAGCGGAGAGGATCGGCGTCGAGCGCAATCACGTTTCCGGGAAGGGGCAGGGGCCTGCCCTCGGGCACCGTGACGCTGGCGATGGACACAGTGTGGCTCACGAGTTCGATACCCAGCTGCTTCAGGAACTGCGCAGCAACGGTTCCCATGGCGACGCGCGTCGCCGTCTCGCGGGCGCTGGCACGCTCAAGCACCGGCCGGGCCTCGTCGAATCCGTATTTCTGCATCCCGGTGAAGTCTGCATGGCCCGGACGCGGCCGCGTCAACGGAGCATTGCGCGCCTGGTCTGCGAGTGTCTCGGCGTCCACGGGATCGGCAGACATGATCTGCTCCCACTTGGGCCATTCAGTGTTGCCGACCTGGACAGCGACGGGGCCCCCCTGTGTAATGCCGTGACGGACGCCGCCAAGGATGGTGACCACATCCTGCTCGAACTTCATCCGGGCACCGCGTCCGTACCCGAGGCGGCGTCGCGCCAAGGCATCGGCGATGTGCCCGCTGGTGAGTTCAACACCTGCGGGGACGCCTTCAATAATTCCGACCAGGGCCGGACCATGGGATTCACCGGCAGTCAACCAACGCAACATAGAATCCATCCTGCCATGTATGGCGGTCAGAACACGCGTCGGGGTGCCCCGACTGCGTCACACATCACATCTATGACTTCGGCGCTGGACGCATCCTCGCGGCCCGTGAAATAGCGGACCTGCTCAACGGCCTGGTAGAGCAGCATCTCCAGTCCAGGCACCACCGCTCCCCCGCCTTTTTGCCAGGCGGCGGCGATGCGGCTGGGCCAGGGGTCGTAGGCGACGTCGAGCAGCACGCCGCCCGTTGTCAGGCCGAGCTGCTCTAGCTCCGCAGCCATTCCGTCCGCCGCCCGTGGCGGCAGGGTGGAAATTACGACGTCGGCGCGCGCCATTGCGGCAACGGCGTCGGCCATGGGACGCACCGCGATGTCCAGGGCCAGCCCGCTGGCCGCGGCCCTCGCTTCCGCCGCCCTCGCCGTGTCCCTGACGTAGACATCAACGGACTTTGCGCCGAGTTCCTGGAGGGCGGCCACAGCGGCGGCTGCGGTTCCGCCGCCGCCAAGAACTACGGCGGCAGGCGCTTCGGCCGCACCGGCGTTGCGGAGGGCGTTGATGATCCCCGCCACGTCCGTGTTGTAGCCGATCCGCCGGCCGGAGGGGCCTTCGCCTTCGAACACAACGGTGTTAATGACGCCGAGCACGCGTGCCACGCCGCGGATTTCATCTACCTCTCCGACCATGGCCTTCTTGAGCGGCATGGTGACGGAAAGCCCACGCCAACCCTTTTCGGCACCCACAGAGGCCATGAATGCCGGCAGGGAATCCTCGGTCACGTCGATGGCGCTGTAGCCGATTTCCTCACCTAGCTTCGCATATGCGGCCAGGTGGAGAGCAGGCGATTTGGAATGGCCGATCGGATGCCCGAGGACGGCCGCCCGACGGCTCATACGCAACGGCCGGCATGCTCCGCACACCAGGCGTTGTACTGGTCAACATACTTGCTGTGCTCCGCCAGGGTCTTGGAGAACTTCGTCTCGTTGGTGTCCAGGTTGATGGTCACCCAGTACAGGTAGTCGTTGTCCTTCGGCTTGGCCGCTGCGTCGATGGCAGTCTTGCCCGGCGAGCCTATGGGACCCACCGGAAGGCCCTTGTTGGCGTAGGTGTTGTACGGGTTGGATTTGTCGGCCTTCTCGGACTCATCGAGCTGGAAGGTCTTCTTGCCCAGGCCGTAGGTAACCGTGGCGTCGGACTGGATCAGGCCGTTGGTTTCCGTGTTGGTCGGCTTGAGCCTGTTGTAGATTGCACCGGCCACGTCCTTGTACTCAGCCTGGCCGCCCTCCGCCTGCACGATGCTCGCGACCGTGACGGTGTCGTACTGCTTGGCCGGGTCCGTGACGCCTTGCGCTTTCAACTCGTCTTGCGTGCTCTTGACCAGCGCTTGGAGGATGTCTTTGGCAGTGCTCCCGACCGGGAACCTGTACTCGCCCGGGAACAGGAACCCCTCCAGGTTTTTCGCCTTGGCCGGGAGGCCGAACTGCTTGGGCGAATCACTGAGCGCCTTGAGCTGGGACACGGGAAGGCCTGAGCCCTCCGCAATGGCGTCCAGCGATTCATTGACCCTGAGCCCGGCGCTTAGTGCGAAGTACATGACCTTCGACTGCCCCACGTTGAGCAGGACGGCCACGGCGTCGGAATTCTTCATTTCCTGCTTGAAGTCATACTCGCCGGGAGCCAGGGTGCCGCCCGCAGCGGCCAGTTCAGATACGAACGTTTCCGCGTTGGCGACCACCTTCGCGTCCTCCAGCTTGGCGGCGACCGAGACGGGTCCTTCACCGGCCAGGACTGCGACCTTGACCTGGCCCGTGCCCGGGCCCGGATAGTCGGCGGGCTTGTCCGTGCCGAGCAGCGGCTTGAGGAACTGGGCGCCGACGACCGTGGCGGTGACGAAGAGTGCGAGCGACAGCAGAAGCGCCACAAGGCGGCGTCGGCGACGGACCTTCTTGGACGCACGCGGCACTGCTGTCACGCTTTCGGGGCTGCCGAGAAGCTGGTGCCCGACGGCCTCGTGTTCATACGGCTCGTGGTCCTCGTAGGTCTCGTGGTGCACGTACGTCTCGTGGTGCGCGTCGTGGTCGCCGTGCGTGTGGTGGTGCGCGTCGTGGTGTGACGCCGCGTAATCCTCGCCTGCAGGACCGGCATGGTGCGCAACGCCGTCAGCGTGGACGTCCGCTTCCGCGACGCCGCCATCGTCGTGGCTGGCCGGAGCCGGGCCAGCTCCTCCCGCAGGCGGCCGGATGGTGGGCGGAGCTGGCGGAACCATGGGAACCCCAACAGTCGGCGCCATCAGATCCGGGGCCACACCCTCCGGCGCAGTCGCGGGAGGCTGAACCCGCTCCTGGGCCGAAACTGCGGACGGGGCCGGAGCCGGTGCGGGAGATGCGGCCTGAGGGCGCTCCTGACCGCGCTCCGGAACGTCCGGCGTCGTATCGTTCACTGACTCGTAGGCCTGTTCGGGCACGAGGTCCCCGGAATCCGCCGTGAGGGACTTCTCCCGGGCACGGATTTCCTTGCGCGTCAGCGGCCGTCCGGCGTCCCTGAGGTTCCTGCCGGAGGAGTCGTCGCTATTGACCGGGCTCACTGTAGCCTTCCATCTTCTGAAGATTGCGTGTCTTTCTCCGGGACGGCCTGCACAGCATTAACCGCTGCGGCGTCTCCGGAAAGCCCCGGCTGAGAAAGCGCGCGTACGCGGCTTCCCACATCCGTTCCCCTGGCTTTTTGCATGTCGATGGCGTGCTGCAGAATTCCCGCAGCAGCAACCTGATCCACCACTTTACGGTGATTTTTGCTGCTCATGCCAGCTTCGTGAAGGTGGCGGTGTGCGGTTACGGTGCTCAGGCGTTCGTCGACGAGGTGCACGGGCACGTCCAGTCCGGCGCGAATAAGCTCCTCTGCCAGCAGCTCGGCATACTCTGTGGCCATGCGGGCGGAAGCATGTTCTTCACCCTTCATGGTCCTGGGCAGGCCCACAAAAATCTGCACCGCCTCCCGCTCCGCGGCAAGGCCGGCAATGACGCGCACGTCCGAATTCTTTTTGGGGTTGCGGTCAAGGGTTTTCAACGGAGTGGCCAGGATGGCATCACTGTCACAGATGGCGACGCCGACTCGGACGGTGCCAACGTCTACCCCCAGTTTGATTCCCCGGGGGTAGACGCCGGACGCTGCAGATGAGGTCACGGATTCGCTAGCGCCCGGTTACGGCGTCTACGACGGCCGACAGCGCGGCGCCGACCTTGGATGCGTCGGTGCCCCCGCCCTGGGCAACGTCGTCTTTGCCGCCTCCGCCGCCGCCCAGGATGCCGGCCGCGAGCCGTACCAGCGCACCAGCCTTGACGCCCGTTTCGCGTGCGGCCTCGTTGGTGGCAATGAGGATCACCGGGCGGTCGTTGCTGACGCCGGCCACGGCCACAGTGGAAGCAGCTGCTCCGAGACGGTTCCGCAGGTCGAGGGCCAGGCCCCGGAGGTCGTCAGCTCCGCCGATCTGCCCGGCGTCGTGCGCAATGACGCGCACGCCGGCGGCGTCCCGGGCGGTACCGACGAGCTGCGCGGCTGCGGCGGCGAGCTGCTCCTTGCGGAGCCGCTCGAGCTCTTTTTCCGCGGTCTTGAGCTTGGTCAGGGTAGTGGCAATCCGGTCGGCAAGCTGGCCGGAGGGCACCTTGAGCATTTCGGTCAGCTCGGTGACGAGGGCGCGTTCGGCGGCAAGGTGCCGGAAGGCATCCATGCCCACGAAGGCCTCCACGCGGCGGTTTCCTGACCCCACGGACTGTTCGCCGAGCAGCGACAGGCTGCCGATTAGCGACGTGTTTGAAACGTGGGTTCCGCCGCAGAGCTCACGGGACCACGCGCCGTCGATCTCCACGACGCGGACTTCGCTGCCGTAATTCTCGCCGAACAGCGCCATGGCGCCGAGGGCCTTTGCTTCAGCGAGGGGCATCACCTTGGTGTCCACCCGGAAGTTGTTCCGGATGGCCAGGTTGGACACTTCCTCGATCTCGGAGCGGGTGGCTGTGCTGAGGCCTTCGCCCCAGGCGAAGTCGAAGCGCAGGTACCCGGCCTTGTTGTAGGAACCACGCTGGGTGGCTTCCGGGCCCAGGATCTGGTGCAGTGCGGCGTGCACGATGTGGGTGCCGGTGTGTGCCTGCTCGGCGGCGTGCCGCCGCTCGCGGTCCACCGCTGCCCTGACCAGCGCGTCGGAGGCGATTTCGCCCTCACGCACGATCGCCTTGTGGACGCTCAGGCCCTTCACCGGCCGCTGGACGTCGAGGACCTCGACGACGAATCCGTCACCGGTGATCAGGCCCGTGTCCGCAGCCTGGCCGCCGGCTTCGGCGTAGAACGGCGTCTCGGCGAGGACCAGTTCGATCTCGTCGCCGGTGGCAGCCTGCGAGACCTTGCGGCCGGCGCTGAGGATCCCGCGGACCCGCGATTCTCCGTCGAGTTCGGCGTAGCCGGTGAAGACTGTCTCGCCCTCGGAGAGCAGTTCCTGGAAGGCGCTGAGGTCCGCGTGGGCCCCCTTCTTGCCCTTGGCGTCCGCCTGGGCGCGCTTGCGCTGTTCGAGCATGAGCTTGCGGAACTCGGGCTCGTCGACCCTGAGGCCGGCTTCCTCCGCCATTTCAAGCGTGAGGTCGATCGGGAACCCGTACGTGTCGTGAAGCGCGAACGCGTCGGCGCCGGACAGCGGACGGCCGGCAGCCTTCGACTCGTTGACGGCATCCTCGAGCCGGGCGGTGCCCGACGCGATGGTCCGCAGGAAGGCTTTTTCTTCCGCGTACGCGATGCGGCTGATGCGGTCGAAGTCGGTCGCCACGATCGGGTAGACGCCCTTCATGGCGTCACGCGAGGCGGGCAGGAGGTCCGGCAGGCAGGCTTTTTCGACGCCGAGCAGGCGCATCGAGCGCACGGCGCGGCGGATCAGGCGGCGCAGCACGTAGCCGCGGCCCTCGTTGGACGGCGTCACGCCGTCGGCAATGAGCATGAGCGCCGAGCGGATGTGGTCGCCGACAACGCGCATCCGGACGTCATCAGTGTGGTGGGGATCCTCGACGGTTTCGGCGGAGGTGTACTCCTTGCCGGAGAGTTCGGCGGCCTTGTCGATGACCGGACGGACCTGGTCCGTCTCGTACATGTTCTCGACGCCCTGCAGGATCATCGCGAGGCGTTCCATGCCGAGGCCGGTGTCGATGTTCTTCTTGGGCAGTTCGCCCACGATGTCGAAGTCGTCCTTCGAGCGGACGTTGTCGATTTGGTACTGCATGAACACGAGGTTCCAGATCTCGACGTAGCGGTTTTCGTCGGCAATGGGCCCGCCGTCAACGCCGTAGGCCGGGCCGCGGTCGTAGTAGATCTCCGAGCAGGGACCGGCAGGACCGGGCTGGCCGGTGTGCCAGTAGTTGTCAGCCTTGCCCATGCGCTGGATGCGGCTGGCCGGGATGCCGGTGTTCTTCAGCCACAGGTCCTTGGCTTCGTCGTCCTCTTCGTAAACGGTGACCCACAGGAGTTCCGGCGCAAGTCCGTAGCCGCCGTCGTCGACGCTGGTGGTGAGCAGTTCCCAGGCGAACTTGATGGCGTCTTCCTTGAAGTAGTCGCCGAAGGAGAAGTTGCCGCACATCTGAAAGAACGTGCCGTGGCGGGCAGTCTTGCCCACTTCCTCGATGTCGCCGGTGCGGATGCACTTCTGCACGCTGGTGGCGCGGGAGTAGGGTGCTTCTTCACGGGCGGTCAGGTAAGGGATGAACGGGACCATGCCCGCAACCGTGAACAGCAGGGAGGGGTCGCTGGAGACCAGCGACGCGGAGGGAACCGCGGTGTGGCCTTTGCTGACAAAAAAGTCCACCCAGCGCTTTGTGATCTCCTGCGACTTCATGAGCTGATTACATACCCTTCTTGGTTCACGCGTTCTGACGCGTGACAGTTTGATTCAGATAGCAGTTCCGGCGCTAACGCCGGACGCTGCCGTTTTAATTCTCTCGCGGCTGTGCCTAGCGGCGAACAACATCCTGGGACTCGACGCCGAGCGCGGTGCGCAGATCGGTCTCCCGCTCGCGCATGCCGGCGCGGACTGCGTCCGCGAAGTCGTAGACACCGTCGGCCAGCCGGCCCACAGCCCGGTTCAGGCCTTCCGGCCCCAGGTTCGCCTGCGCCTCGGTCACTTTGCGGAAAGCTATGACACCGATTGCAACGCCGATGCCCATCCAGACAAGTCTCTTCATTTCAGTTCTCCGGGTGGCTTAGCGGCTGCGGCGGCCGGCGGCGGGTTTCTTGCGGGCGGCTAAGGCGGAGCGCACGCCGTAACTGAAGGCGGCCACCTTGATCAGCGGGGAGCCAACGGTGGCTGCAACCAGCGAGGACAGCGCCGAAAGGTTCGCCGAAGCGTCCGAAACGTTCGAGGCGATGCCGTCCACTTTCTTCAGCTGCTGGTTGGTGGTGGAGACGGTAGCCGTGACTTCGTCCATGAGGGGCGTAGCGCCGTCGCTGATGGAACGGATCGAGGTCCGCACTTCATCGAATACCCGGCCCAGTTTGAGGATAGGGACAGCAAGCAACAGGACCAGGAGCGCAAATACCCCGGCCGCGATCAGGCCGGCAATATCGCCACCAGACATAGACGTTCATCTCCTTGAATCTCCGTGGAACGGGACATGGTGCGTGGCGGCAGCGTGCTGCAGCCGCGGATGTCCCCCAAGTACCTTACATACAAAGAAGCCCGCGGCGCTTGCCACGGGCTTCTTTGGATACGCTGCCGAAATTTAGCGTGCGTAGAATTCGACGACGAGCTGCTCTTCGCAGGTCACGGGGACCTCGGAGCGCTTCGGGCGACGGACCAGGCGTGCCTGCAGGGCGTCAAGCTTGACGTCCAGGTAGGCGGGAACCTGGGGCAGGACGTCGCGGTGTGCGCCGGCTGCTGCAACCTGGAACGGAGGCATGGGCTCGCTGCGGCTGTGAACGTGGACCAGCTGGCCCTCGCCGACGCGGAAAGACGGGCGGTCAACGCGGATGCCGTCAACCAGGATGTGGCGGTGTACAACCAGCTGGCGGGCCTGGGCGATGGTGCGGGCGAAGCCGGCACGCAGCACGAGGGCGTCAAGACGCATTTCGAGCAGTTCGATCAGGTTTTCACCGGTCAGGCCCTTGGTGCGGCGTGCTTCTTCGAAGGCACGGGTCATCTGGGCTTCGCGGATGCCGTACTGGGCGCGCAGGCGCTGCTTTTCGCGCAGACGTACGGCGTAGTCGGAGTCCTGCTTCTTGCGGGCACGGCCATGCTCACCGGGGCCGTACGGGCGGCGCTCCATGTACTTGGCGGCCTTGGGGGTCAGAGCGATGCCGAGTGCACGCGAGAGGCGTGCTGTACGGCGAGCACGAGTGTTGTTAGCCACTTGTGTCCTTCCAATATCTGCGGTGTGTCAGTGTTACTGGCCTCCACGATGGAGAGCATCGGCCAACCGCTGCCTTTTGCTACTGGGCACAGACATAACCTCATCAAACAAAAACTTTGGTGGATTGTGCGTCCGTGCCTTGCCAGACAACGATCAATCCTACCAGAAAGCTCACTTGCCCCGGATGATCTTCCGGAGTCGCTCAAGCCGCACAGCGATGTCACGCTCTGCGCCGTTGCCGGTGGGCTCGTAGTAGTCGCGGCCCACAAGATCGTCCGGAGGGTACTGCTGGCTGGCCACGGAGTGCGGGGCGTCGTGGGCGTACTTGTAGCCCAAACCATGTCCCAGTTGCTTCGATCCAGGGTAGTGCGCATCGCGTAGGTGAGCGGGGATCCCGTTGCCCAGTCCCGCCCGGACGTCAGCAATGGCCTTGTTCAGGCCCATGTACGCGGCATTGGACTTGGGCGCCGTGGCCAGGTGGACCACCGCTTCGGCCAGGACAATCCTGCCTTCCGGCATGCCGATGAGCTGGACGGCCTGCGCCGCGGCCACGGCGGTCTGCAGGGCAGTGGGATCTGCCATGCCGACGTCCTCCGCTGCGGAAATCACAATGCGCCGTGCCACGAAGCGCGGGTCCTCCCCCGCCTCCAGCATCCGGGCAAGGTAGTGCAGGGCCGCGTCCACGTCGGAGCCCCGGATGGACTTGATGAACGCGCTGGTGACGTCGTAGTGCTGGTCGCCCGCGCGGTCGTAGCGCACTGCAGCCACGTCAAGGGCGCGTTCGGTGTGCCGCAGTTCCACCGCAACGGGCTCGACTGTGACCGGCCGGCTGGCACCGGCGCCGTCCGCGGAATCACCGGCGCCGTCCGCGGAATCATCGGCGCCGTCGGCACTCTCGGAGGTGTCGACGTCGTCGGCGTCACCGAAGGCGACCCCGGCGGCCGCTTCGAGAGCTGTCAAAGCCCGCCGCGCGTCCCCTCCGGACAGCCGCACGAGGTGTGCCAGCGCCTCGGCGCTGAGCCTGACTTTGCCGCCGAGCCCGCGGACATCCTCAACGGCGCGCAGGAGCAGGCCTTCAATGTCGGTGTCGGTCAGCGGCCTGAGAGTCAGCAAAAGTGAACGGGACAGCAGCGGCGAGACGACCGAGAAGGACGGGTTCTCGGTGGTTGCCGCCACCAGCACCACCCAGCGGTTCTCGACGCCGGGCAGCAGCGCATCCTGCTGGGCCTTGTTGAAGCGGTGGATCTCGTCGAGGAACAGGACAGTGGTGGTTTTGTAGAGATCGCGGGCCGTCAGCGCATCGTCCATGACCCGGCGTACGTCCTTGACCCCGGCCGTGATGGCCGAGAGTTCCACGAACTTCCGCCCGGGTCCCCTGGCGATCACGTGCGCGAGGGTTGTCTTTCCGGTGCCGGGCGGACCCCAGAGGATGAGAGAGCTGGGGCCCGCGGGCCCGGTGGCGTCGGCACCGGCAGCCAGCTGACGAAGCGGCGACCCCTGTCCCAGCAGGTGCTGCTGCCCCACCACGTCGTGCAGCGTGCGGGGCCGCATCCGGACGGCCAAGGGCCCGCGTGGCGAGGCAGTCCGGGACGGACCCTGCGCCCCTGCGGCCGGGCGGCTGCCAGCGCCGCCAGCCGTCGGCGAGTCGTCGCCGTCGTCGTCGTTGCCCTGCCCCGGGCCAAAGAGATCATCCACATAGATAGGCTACTCATAGATTCATCGGGCAATGTCCGGTCACGTACAGCAAGGATTCGGCAATGCCACAGAGCGGTTCACCGGGCGGACGTCCGGCACCGGCATCGCGGACCGCGTTCGTGTCCGGACCTCGGCTGGCCGGCTGGGTGGACCGCTTCGGCGCCAGCCACGGCCCGCTCCGGATTGAAGACCACGACGACGGCGTGCGGCTGCTCGCGGCCGACGGCGCCAGCGCGCTGCTGCAGGCGCCGTGGCCGGACGACGGCCGGCCGGGGCGCGGCCCCGATCTGGTGGCCCGGCTGGCGTCGCTGGCGTCCCAGCCGCGCAGCATCGGCCTCCTCCTGGTCCGGCGTGGAGGCTATGGTGTGGCGGTCGCCAGCGAAGGCCTGATCCGTGCCTCCAAAACCGGGTCCAAATACGTTCAGTCCCGGACAGCCGCAGGAGGCCAGTCCCAGCAGCGGTTTGCGCGGCGCCGTTCCAACCAGGCGGATGCGATGGTGGAGGCGGTCGCGGAACAGGCCCGGCAGGTCTTCAGCGGCCAGGTCTTCGAGTACGTGGTTCCGGGGGGCGACAGGTCACTGGCCGATCTCGTGCTCGATGAGCCTGCGCTGAAGGCCTACGCCCGGCTGCCGCGGCTGGCTTACCTCGATGTTGCCGATCCCCGTGCTGCCGTCCTGAAGAAGGCCGCCGCGGATGCCTGCTCCGTACGCGTCACGGTCACGGACCCGCTGGCATAGCCGGCTGCGACGGCGCTACTCTTCGGGGGCCAGCGTGACGGTGACGCCGTCGAGGTCCTTGGTGAAGTCCAGCTGGCAGGAGAGCCGCGAGCCGCACTCCCGATAACCCTCGGCTTCGACCAGCAGTTCAATCTCATCCTCACTGCGCTCCCCCAGTGTGTCGAAGACCTCTTCCGCGAGGAATACGTGGCACGTTGCGCAGGAGGCGGTCCCGCCGCAGGAAGCCAAAACGGGCAGGTCATTGTCCCTCAAGGCCTCCATCAGGGTCTGGTCCGGCTCCCATTCGAGGTCGCGGGACTTGCCTTCGCGGTCGACGACGGTCAGTTTGTTGTTGCTCATGGCGGTTCCTTAGATTCGGGCTGATGCCAGGTCAGCGTCGGTAAGACTGGGGTCATTGGGAATGGTGTCCGTGAGGGGGATGCGGGGGTCCGCTGCCAGCGCCGGGTCGATCAGGGCTCCAGCGGCGATCAGTTTTTTGGCCGGCCGGAAGTCGGCAAGCCCCGCAACAGTGTCGACGGCGGCGAGGCGTCCGTCACGGAGATAGACGACTGCGAACTTGCCGACTGCGGGCGTGCCTCTGACGATGACGTCGTCGTCCGGGTGGCGAACGCCGGCGGTCTGCAGCCGTACGCCGTGCTGAACGGTCCAGAACCACGGGATTTCCGGCTCCGCCGGCTGCTGGCCGGTGATGTGCGCGGCCACCCGGTCGGCCTGGGCCTGCGCGTTCTGGATGCATTCGAGGCGCTGGCTGGTGCCGTCGATAGGGCTGGCGAAACGGGTGACGTCGCCGGTGGCGTAAATGGCGGAGTCCGACGTCCGGCCTTCCCCGTCCACGAGGATGCCATCCCGGCACTCCAGTCCGGCCTCCGCGGCCAGCTCCTGGTTGGGAAGCACGCCGATGCCTGCCAGCACGACGTCGGCCGGGTGGACGGCGCCGTCGGCCGTGACCACGCGCTCGGCCCGGCGCTGACCTTCAATCGCCGTAACCGCGGCACCAAAAACGAACCGAATACCGTTCTGTTCGTGGAGCTGCTCGAAGAAGCGGGAGACCGGTTCCGACGTCACCCGGCTCATCACGCGGTCCTGGAACTCCAGCACCGTGACCTTGCATCCCCTCGCAGCAGCGGCGGCGGCAACTTCGAGCCCAATGTAACCAGCGCCGATGATGGCGACCCGCGTGCCGGCGACGAGAGCGCGTTTAAGGTCGAGAGCGTCTTCACGGGTCCGCAGGGCGTGGACGCCCGGGAGTCCGGAGCCGGGAACGGTGAGGGGGCGGGCGCGGGAGCCGGTCGCGACGACCAGGCGGTCGTAACCGCGGCGGCTGCCGTCGGAGAGCACCACGGTCCGGCTTTGCCGGTCGATGGCTTCGGCGGTGATCCCCGCCAGCCGTTCAATGCGCTTGTCCTGGTAAAACTTCTCCTTGCGCAGCACTGTGGACTCGTCCGGGGCGCCGGACTTCAGGAGTTCCTTGGACAAGGGCGGACGCTCGTAGGGCGTCTCCGTTTCGCCGTCGAGCAGGAGAATGCCCCCGACCCAGCCGCGCGTGCGCAATCCCGCAGCGACCGCGACCCCGGAATGGCCAGCGCCGACGATGATGACGGGCTGCCCGTTGTTGATTCCAGGCTGCAGATCAGGCACTGAACGACTCCAGTTCCACGTGAAGGTGCTCCGGCCCCGAGTTGGTCAGGTTGTTTCCGCGGACGTATTCGATCGGCCTGGTCGTATTCAGCGTCAGGGAGCCCAGCTTCGCGGCGAGGATCTCCACCGTCACCTTTGTTTCCAGCCGGGCCAGCGGTGCGCCAAGGCAGCTGTGCACTCCATGGCCGAAGCCAAGGTGGCCGTCCGTGGTGCGGTCGATGTCGAAGGTCTCGCCGTCGGCGTACTTGCTGCTGTCCCGGTTCGCGGCGGCGGGCAGCAGCCGGACAATCGCCCCGGCGGGTATTGTCACCCCGGCTACCTCGACCTCCTCGGTGGTGATCCGGCTGGCCCGTTGCACCGTGCCGCGGTAACGGGCAAGTTCTTCGACGAACATGCTGGCGTCCGCCGGATCCTGCCGGATCCGGCCCAGCAGTTCCGGTTGTTCGCTGAAGACTCGGAACGCATTGGCCAGCAAAATGGTGGTGGTGTCATGTCCGGCGACGAAGACAAAGGCACAGAGTTCCTTGGCTTCCTTCTCGCTGAGCAGGCCCTCCTTCCACATTCTGGCGATGTGGCCGCCAACGGAGTCGTTTTCCTCGCGGTAGAGCCGCTCCATGGTGTCCTTCAGGTAAGCGAAGAATTCAAAGGTGCTCTGTTCGTCGGTGCCCGTCCCTTCGGCGTTGCGGGCGAGCCGGCCGAAGTAGCTGAACGTCTCGTCCGACCAGAACTTCATCTTTTCGAAGTCCGCGGCGGGGACGTCGAGCAGGGCACTGATGGTGGACATGCTCAGGGGGATCGCGTACTCGTCCACGGCATCGCCGCCCCCGGCAGCGATCATCGGGTCCAGGTATTTTTCGGCGTTTTCCCGGACGCGGCCCTCGAAGGCGGCGATTGCCTTTGGCGTGAAGGCCTGAGCCACCACCTGGCGCAGACGGGTGTGGTTGGGAGCATCGAACAAGGTCAGGAACGTCAGCGGAACCGGGTCCACAACCTGCGAGGAGAAGACTTTAGGGGCCCGCATGGCCTTACGGACGTCGTCGTACCGGGAGATGAACCAGACGTCTGAAACCGGCGAGGCAGCGCGGAGCACCGGGGCGTTGTCCCTCATCCATGCGTAGTGCGCGTAGGGATCACCCTGGGTTCCGTCGTCGACGACCTTGAACGGGGCCATACCCGCGGGCCAGTCCAGGTCATGGGAGTACGGGGGAAGCTCCGCCGTGGTGGCGCTTTGTTCTGTCGTTGCAGCAGACATCGTTGTCCTTCTTTCCGGGCCGTTCCGATCGATAGCACTGCAGACCGGCAGGTTCGATAGCAGTTGGATAATGGTGAAGCAGGATGATCCGCGGGCCGCCAGGAGGCGTAATCCCCGCCGAAAGTGCGGATTCGTGATCCACGTCTCACCAAGAATGCCTGCGGTGTCCCTGCGCGTCCCAGCGGACTTCCGTTCATCGGCTCGGATCGTTCAAAGCGCTTCTACCGACGCGGTACAGGGCCCATCGACTTCAGCGCGCGGGAAATGCCGTGGGCGGCCGTCAGGAGTGCCGGGACGGTGAAGGGAACGTCGGCTTCGTCGCGCGGAACGATCGCGTTCAGGGCGGCGGCAATCTCGTTGCCGGAACCGAAGACCGGCACGGCGATTCCGGTCCACTCAGTGACGCCGATCCCCGGGATGGCCACATAGCCTCGCTGCCGGATCTCCGCCAGGTGCTTCCGGATCAGCGCCGGATCGGTGATTGTCTCGGGGGTAACTTTCGCCAAAGGTGCGGCGAGAACCTCCTCCTGGACGGCAAGGGGCGAGAACGCGAGGAGCACGAGGCCTGACGATGCGGCATGCACCGGCATCCGCTGCGCGATGTGCGCCGCATTCAGCCGGGAATCCGGCGACGAGAGCCGCTCGACGTACAGCACGCTGCCGTGGTCCAGCACCGCGAGCGTCGTGTGCTGGTGTACGGTCGCCAGGACATCGTCCATGAACGGCAACGCCAGCTCCTGAAGGTTCAGCGCCCGCGAGCCACGCGCCGCAAGTTCCCACATCCGCATCCCCGGCCGGAGGCTTCCGTCGCCGAGCCGCTCGATCAGTCCGTGCTCGACGAGATCTTCAAGCAGGCGGCGGGTGGTGGTCAGTGGCAGATCCGCCCGGCGGGCGAGGCCGGAAAGCGTCATGGTCGGAAGATCCCGGTCGAATGCGCTCATGAGCCGCACGACACGGCTGATGACGGATTCACCTGTTGGGGAGTTTGCCATAGGTAAATTCTCCTACCCGCGCAGAATCATGCCCGCGTCGCATCCGTTCATCGGCAATGCTGTGGTTCCCGTCACATCACACTGGCACTCTGGCTGGAGCGCGGCCGCCAATAGAGGCGGCGCCCGTAAAAATGCCTGCGCTGTGCGCAGTCAGGAAGGAGATGCCAGTGTCCGCACCTACTGGCCCTCAAACGCCGCCCGTGCAAACGTGGCCAGAATTTGACGCGGGTGCCGGAGAAATGCCGGTGCAGTCCCCCAACCATCCGGACCTGGCCGCCTGGCCTTGGTTCGGTCTCCACTGCCCGAGTGAGACGGCCTAGCAGCCGGAGCCGGCCCTCCTGAGAGGGGCCTGACGATACACGTAGCGCCCTCCTTCGGCGAAACCGGCATTGCCGTACATTGCCTGGGCACCGTGATTGGACGCCGTGACAAGGAGCCAGTACCGGTCGATCCCCTGCGACGACCCGGCCCGCAGGAGGGCCTTCAGGACTGCCCGCCCGAATCCGCGCCGCCGCGCGTCCGGCCGGGTGGCCATGCAATACAGCCCGCCGTAACCGTCTGCCATGGCGAGCCGTCCGACGGCGGCCGGAGCGCCGTCGTCGTCCCTCACCAGCGCGTACAACGAGGGGCAGCCGGTCGCGATGGTCAACGCTGTCGCCAGGTGGTCCTGCCCGCCGCGGCCGTCCACTGACCACCAAAGCCGGGCCCATTCGGAGGACGGCTGGTCGGTAATTTCGACGACTGGAGGCACTGCGCGGTTGTCCCCCTCACCGGGATCCGCCATCGTCATCGTCATCACAAGCGTTTCGGACTGCCTGGAGAAACCCTGCCGGTCAAGCAACCCGTCCAAGGACGCCGTCAGGCCGTTGGAGAATATCTGGTAGATCACGGGGAGCCGCCGCTTCCCGTACCAGGCTGCCGCCTCGCGGCCGGCAGCAGCGGGATCTTCCGCCTCCGCACGCGGCCACACTGAGTTTGCCCGCTGCGTGACGCCGTCGGCCGCCCGGAGCACCCACTCACCCGTGTCGTGGCGGTCCGGGGCAGGCCACGCCGCGTCCATCAGCATTTCCAGCGTTCGCAAGGAGATCGGATGTGCCACGGTTTCCTTTGCAGAGAGACACCAACTGTCGAGAGCCGCTAACGGCTCCCTGGAATTCCAGGGAGCCGTTGGCGCGGGCGCCGGCGGTGCCGGCCGCCTACTTCTGTTCGGGTTTGGCGGCCTCGGCCTTCTTGGCCTCAGCCTTGAAGTCGACGCCGGCTTCCTTGCGCTGCTGCGGCGTGATCGGCGCGGGAGCCTGGGTCAGCGGGTCGTAGCCGTTGCCGGTCTTCGGGAAGGCGATAACGTCGCGGATGGACTCCACTCCCGCCATCAGGGCGACCACGCGGTCCCAGCCGAAGGCAATGCCGCCGTGCGGAGGTGCACCGAACTTGAAGCCTTCCAGCAGGAAGCCAAACTTAGTCTGCGCATCCGCACGGTCCAGGCCCATCAGCTCGAAGACCCGTTCCTGGACGTCGCGCTCGTGGATACGGATGGAGCCGCCGCCGATTTCGTTGCCGTTGCAGACGATGTCGTACGCGTAAGACAGGGCCGACTCCGGGTCCTTGTCAAACGTGTCGAGGAATTCGGGCTTGGGGGAGGTGAAGGCGTGATGGACGGCCGTCCACTTGCCGGCACCCACGGCCACGTCGCCGGAGGCCACCGCTGCGGCGGCCGGTTCGAACATCGGTGCGTCCACCACCCAGCAGAACGCCCAGTCAGTGGGGTCGATCAGGCCGGTGCGGTGGCCGATTTCGACGCGTGCCGCACCGAGCAGTGCGCGGGACGGGGTCTTCTCGCCGGCGGCGAAGAAGATGCAGTCACCGGGCTTGGCGCCTACGGCGTCGGCCAGGCCGGCGCGTTCGGTCTCCGTGAGGTTCTTGGCCACCGGACCGGCGAGCTCGCCGTCTTCCTTAAACAGGACATATGCCAGTCCCTTTGCACCGCGCTGCTTAGCGAATTCCTGCCAGCCGTCCAGGGTACGGCGCGGCTGGGAGGCGCCGCCGGGCATGACCACGGCACCGACGTAGGGCGCCTTGAAGACGCCGAAGTTGGTCTCCTTGAAGAACTCGGTCAGCTCGGTCAGCTCCTGGCCGAACCGCAGGTCCGGCTTGTCAGAGCCGTAGCGGGCCATGGCGTCCGCGTAGGTGATGCGCTGAATCGGCGTCGGGATTTCGACGTCGATCAGCTTCCACAGCGCCTTCACGATGTTTTCGCCCAGGGAGATGATGTCGTCCTGGTCGACGAAGCTGGCCTCGATGTCCAGCTGCGTGAACTCCGGCTGGCGGTCCGCGCGGAAGTCTTCGTCGCGGTAGCAGCGGGCAATCTGGTAGTACTTCTCGAAGCCGCCCACCTGCAGCAGCTGCTTGAAAAGCTGCGGCGACTGCGGCAGCGCGTACCAGGATCCCGGGGCCAGGCGGGCGGGGACCACGAAGTCGCGGGCGCCTTCCGGCGTCGAACGCGTCAGTGTGGGGGTTTCGATTTCAACGAAACCCTCCTTGTGAAGGAGTTCTCGGGCCACGCGGTTGGCCTCGGAGCGCAGGCGGAGGTTGCGGCTGGGGCCCGGGCGGCGGAGGTCAAGGTATCGGTGCTTCAGGCGTGCTTCCTCCCCCACTTCCACGTGCTCATCGATCTGGAAGGGCAGCGGGTCCGCGGTGTTGAGGATAACCACCTTGTCCGCCATGACCTCGATCTCGCCGGTGGCCAGCGCCGGGTTCTCGTTGCCCTCGGGGCGCTTGGACACCGTGCCGGTCACCTGCAGCACGTACTCGTTGCGCAGGCCGTGGAAAACCTCTTCTTCGCGGACCACAACCTGCGCGACGCCCGAGGCGTCACGCAGATCGACGAATGCGACACCACCGTGATCACGACGGCGGCCGACCCAGCCAGCCAGGGTTACGGTTTGTCCAATGTGCTCGGAGCGAAGGGATCCGAGGTCATGTGTGCGCAGCACAGCATTCCTTTCAGAAGGAAGACAGAAACGAAGTTGAATTAGGATCGTTGCGGGAACGATCCCGTCCGAGTTTACCCGTTGGAAAGGTCCCTGCCCCGCCATGACCAGGCATGAGCAGCTGCAGCGCAGGCTGGGTGTGTTCGACGCGACATCGATCGGACTCGGATCCATGCTTGGGGCCGGTGTCTTCGTGGTTTTTGCCCCCGCTGCCGGCCTGGCCGGAAAACTGCTCGTTGTTTCCATCGTCATCGCCGGGGCGGTCGCCTATTGCAACGCTGTGGCGTCCGCCCAGCTCGCGGCCAAGTACCCGCAAAGCGGCGGCACGTACATTTATGGCCGCCGGCAGCTGGGCGAATGGCCGGGGTTCCTCGCGGGATGGGCTTTTGTGACCGGCAAGACAGCCTCCTGCGCCGCCATGGCCCTCACGTTCGGGCAGTATGTCGCGCCGGGCTACGCCACGCCTGTAGCCGTCGCCGCGGTGACGGTGCTGACCGGCATCAATCTGCTGGGCATCACCCGGACGGCATTGTTGACGCGCATCCTGCTGGGCCTTGTGCTGGCCACCCTGGCCTTTGTTGCCGCGGCGGCCATCATCGGTCCACATCCTGCTGGTCCATATCCTGCCGGTGCTGTGTCCGCGGCGGATGTCGGCAGCGCCTGGGGCATCCTTCCCGCCGCCGGCCTGGTGTTCTTCGCGTTTGCCGGGTATGCACGGATTGCCACCCTCGGCGAAGAGGTGAAGGATCCGGCGAGGGTGATCCCTCGGGCCATCCTGGGCGCCCTCGCCGTGGCGTTTGCCATCTACCTGGGTCTGGCAGTGCTGCTTCTGGCCCACCTCCCGTTGGCACAACTGGCCTCATCGGCGGCCCCGCTTCTCGAAGCCGTGACCCACTCGCGGCTGGCTGCCGGCGCCCCCTTCGTGCAGGGCGGAGCTGCCGCCGGGTCCCTCGGAGCACTGCTGGCGCTCATTACCGGGGTAGGGCGCACGGCGATGGCCATGGCCCGGGAACGTGACCTGCCGGGTCCGCTTGCCCGGATCGGCGGACGCCACACGGTGCCCTTCGCCGCCGAACTGGCCGTGGCCGCCGTCGTGGTTTTGCTGTTGCTGACCAGCAGCGTGCTGACGGTGGTGGGTTTCTCCAGCTTCGGCGTACTCGTGTACTACGCCGTGGCCAATGCAGCGGCCTACACGCTCCGGGAGCGTCCCGGGCACGCACCGAAATGGCTCAATGCTGCCGGACTCGTGGGCTGCCTTGTCCTGGCCTTCACGCTGCCGCCGTCATCGGTCCTGGCCATGGCCGGCGTGTTGGCGGCGGGGGTCGCCGCCCGTGCGGTGGCGCTGCGGCTGCGCCGGAGGCTAGCCAGCAAGCGCTGACCGCTATTCAGGCGACACGCCGGTGACCTGGACGTGCAGGTCCTCGTCCGACGGCGTCCACGTCGCCGGATCGGCGTCGACCTGCACACCGGAGCGGATGTCCTTGACCTGGTGTTTGCCGTCGTCGTCGGTGAACCAGACAAACGGGATGCCGCGGCGGTCAGCAAACTTGATCTGCTTTCCGAACTTCTCGGCCTTGGCGGCGACTTCCGTGGCGATGCCCCGGCTGCGCAGCTGCGTGGCGACGTCCTGGGCCTCCCCCCAGGTGTCGTCGGCGTTCAGCGCGACCAGCACCGCCGTGGGCACGGAGCGGGAGGCCTTCGCGAGGTCCTGGCTGAGGATGCGCGAAACCAGCCGTGTGACCCCGATGGAGAGCCCGACGCCGGGGAACTTCCTGTTGCCTTTGCTTGCGAGGGCGTCATACCGGCCGCCGGAGCAGATGGACCCGAGCTGCTCGTGGCCCACGAGCACGGTTTCCACCACCGTGCCGGTGTAATAGTCCAGCCCTCGGGCGATGCTCAGATCGGCGACAACCTTGCCCGGAGCGCGCTTCACCGCCGCCTCGATGACCTGCTCAAGCTCATCCAGGCCCTCCTCGAGGAGCTCATTGCTCACGCCCAAGGAACGGACCTGCGCCACAAAGGACGTGTCCTCGGTCCGGATGCCGGCAAGCTTCAATGCCGCCTGAACCTGGTCATCCGTGGCGCCCAGCTCGGTCTTGAGGAGTTCGGCCACTTTGTCCGGGCCGATCTTTTCCAGCTTGTCGATGCTGCGGAGCACGCCGGCCGTGTCCGCCAGGCCGACGCCGCGGTAGAAACCTTCGGCAAGTTTCCTGTTGTTAATGCGGAGGCGGAAGTCCGGAATGGGGAGGGCGCCCAGCGCCTCGGCGATGACCAGCGCGATTTCGACGTCATAACGGAAGGGCAGGTCGCCGTCCCCCACCACGTCGATGTCTGCCTGGGTGAATTCGCGCGCGCGGCCCTCCTGCGGGCGCTCACCACGCCATACCTTCTGGATCTGGTAGCGCCGGAACGGGAACGCGAGATAGCCGGCGTTCTCCACGACGTAGCGCGCAAACGGAACCGTCAGGTCAAAGTGCAGGGCAAGTGCGTGGGGATCGTGCTTGCCTTTGCCTTCTTCGCCTTCGTCGTCCTGAAGCCGGCTGAGCCCGTATACCTCTTTGTCGATGTCGCCTTTGCGCAGCAACTGGCCCACGGTTTCAACCGCGCGCGTCTCAATGGAGGAAAAGCCATGGAGTTCAAAGGTACGCCGCAGGGTGTCCAGGACATGCTGCTCCACCAGCCGTTCCTCGGGAAGCCACTCGGGGAATCCGGACAGGGAGGCTGTGCGTGCCATGGTGGAGTTTCTCCTCAGGTAACCGACGACCGGAGTCCGCTGCGCAGTATTCCACGTCGCCATTTGGATCAAAAAGCGGCGGCAAGGGCGGGAGTCCAAGCTGTCATGCATAAACTATGTGCGGCAGTCAGTTTATGCTTTCGGCGCCGGCATCTCTAATGCGGCCGCCGGACCGTATGCTCTGCCGCTGTGCAGTTGCAGCCGGGGATGCCTTAATCGGGCGGCCCTGGCCGGCAGCCCGATCAACGAGGAGGACCTGTGGCGGCCAGTCCACGCGAAACGCGTGAAGCCAAGCGGCGCATCCAGCAGATGGAAGCCAAGCGCGAGCTTCGACGGGACCAGGAGAAGCGGCGAAGGCGGGACAACCTGATTGCGGGCGGCGCCGGAGCGGCGGCGGTGATACTCGCCGTCGTGCTTCAAATGGCGGTTTTTTCCGCAAACCCGACCGAAGAAGAGTTCGCGGCCGCGGAAGCAGGGCTGAACTCCCCCTCAGCTTCGACGTCCGCCGCGGCCACCAACGCCCCCAACATCCCCAAGCCGGAATCGGCCGCGGGCAAGGTGTTCACTGGCGCGCTGAAACTCAACCGCGGAAGCCTGGGCGTCCAGCTGGACGGTACCAAGGCGCCGCAGGCCGCCGCCGTCTTCAAGTCCCTTGCCGGCTCGGGCTACTACCAGGGCGTCAGCTGCCACCGCCTCACCATCGCGGACAACTTTGGCGTCCTGCAGTGCGGCTCCAAGACCGGAAACGGGCAGGGTGACCCGGCCTATACCTGGGGTCCGCTGGAAAACACTCCGGCGGACAACAAATACCCGGCCGGCACCATCGCGGTGGCCCGCACCGCCGGAAATGCCTACGGCAACGGCACCCAGTTCTTCATCGTGTACAAGGACACGGTAATTCCAGCCGACGCCGCCGGCGGTTATACGGTGGTGGGCAAAGTGACCTCGGGGCTGGATGTAGTCACGAAGATTGCGGCCGCGGGTCTTAAGAAGGGCGAAAACGCCACCGACGGCGCGCCTGCGGAACCAGTCACGATAGACTCGTTCTCTCTGAAGTAAGAAGCCCGCGTCCCAGGCGGCCAACGGTGTATTACGAGAGTATTTTCCTCCAAGCGAAAGACTTTTAGCGGTGACAGACAGTCAGAAATCCGACGAAACAGCAGCAGCAGACCTGATCGAGGTTCCGGCCCCTCCGGCCGAGCCCGCGGAGGCAGCTGCCGAAGGTACCCAGGCAGAAGAAGCACAGCCGGAGAGCGCAGAGACGGAGGGGGCTCCGGCCGAGGAAGCACCTGCTGAAGAGGCGGCTGCTGAGGCGGCCGAGGAAACCGCAACTGAGCAGCCCGCAGCGGAGGAAACCCCGTCTGAGCAGCCAGAAGCTGAGCAGCCCGTCGAAACTGAGGCAAGCGCTCCTGCTCCGCATCCCGTGCCGGCTCCCCGTCCGGCGCCGTCACCTGCAGCATTCGCTGCACGCCCCAAGGCAGGCCCCGCAGCCAACGTGGTGCCTGTTGCCGCGCCTTCCGCCACATCGCTCGCGGAAGCAGCCCGCTGGGGCCGGGTGGAAGGGGACGGTCACGTCTTCCTGACCATCGACGGCGAGGAACACCCTGTTGGTCAGTACCCCGATGTCAGCAACGACGAGGCCCTCGCCTACTTCGCCCGCAAGTATGACGACATCGTGGCCCAGATTGTCCTGCTGGAACAGCGGGTTGCCTCCAAGGCGCCCACTACGGACATGCAGAAGACCGTTACGCACCTGCGCGAGCAGCTCGCTGAGCGGAACATGGTGGGAGACATCCGCGCCGCCGAAGGCCGTCTGGACACGCTGTCCACGCAGATCACCGAACTCGAAAAGACCGAAAAAGCCCAGCATGACGCCGTCCGGGCAGCCGAGCTTGCCGCCCGGGAGGCCATCGTCGCCGAGGCCGAAGCCATTTCGGGAACCGATCCGGCGCAGATCCAGTGGAAGACTTCCAGCGCCAGGATGAACGAGCTGTTCGAAAGCTGGAAGACAGCGCAGAAGAGCGGCATCAGGCTGGGCCGGAGCAATGAGGACGCACTCTGGAAGCGGTTCCGGGCTGCCCGGACGGTTTTTGACCGTCACCGCCGTGCCTACTTCTCCCAGCTGGACAGCAACAACTCGGCCGCCAAGTCCGCCAAGGAAAAGCTAATCACCGAGGCGGAAGCGCTGTCCTCGTCCACCGACTGGGGATTCGCCGCCGGCGAATACCGCCGCCTCATGGACGAGTGGAAGGCATCACCACGCGCCAGCCGCAAGGACGACGACGCTCTCTGGGCCCGCTTCCGCGCCGCCCAGGACGTTTTCTTTACCAACCGCCAGGCTGCTAACGATGAGATTGACCAGGAATACGCCGCAAACCTGAAGGTGAAGGAAGCCCTCCTCGAGGAGGCCAACACTATTCTTCCCGTCAAGGACCTGGGCGCCGCCAAGAAGGCTCTCCAGTCCATCCGCGACCGCTGGGAGGATGCCGGAAAGGTGCCCCGCGCGGACATGGGACGCATCGAAGCCGGTCTGCGCCGGATTGAGGATGCCGTCCGCCAGGCCGAGGACGAAAACTGGCAGCGGTCTAACCCCGAAACCAAGGCCCGCACGAACAGCGCGCTGAGCCAGCTAGAGTCGGCAATCGCCGGACTCAAGGACGACCTGGTGAAGGCAGAGAAGGTAGGCGACCAGCGCAAGATCAAAGCCGCCCAGGAAGCCCTCGACGCCCGCCAGGCCTGGCTCGACCAGATCCAGCGGTCGGCCAGCGAGCTTTCCTAGTCAGTTTTTTGCAGGCCCCGCCCCGGTTATCCACATAGCCGGGTCGGGGCCTGTCCTCGTTCCGGGCCATTCCGGCAGGATTGCTGGATGACCCCGATATCGCGTCGGCCCGTCGCGGGGCCCGGCCAGCACTCCCCCGCACACCTGCTGGACCTCTATGCGCCGGGACAGCTGTTTTCCTGGCCCGAGTTGCAGTCCATGGCCGCCGACGGCGTACTGACCCACCTGTACCAGCATGGCTATACGCTGCCGGGAGCACCCTCTTCGCCGCAGCTGCGCGCGCGAGCCGCTGCGTTGGCCGTGCCGCCAGCCATCCGGCAGCGTGTGGTCGCAGGACGGATGACAGCCGCCTGGATCTACGGCTGCGCCCGTGAACCGGACCGCTTGGCCCTCCTGGTGGATGCCAAACGTCGGATCTCCAGCCTGCGGTCCACCCGCGGCTGCACTCTCCACGAGGTCCGGCTCGGCCCCTTCGACGTGGTCAGCCTGGGTGGCCTGATGGTTTCAAGCCCGCTGCGCACCGCGCTGGACGTCGCATTGCATGTCGACGCCGAGCGCGCGGTCCCCGCGCTGCGCCAGCTGCTGGAGCGGCCCGAGCTCGATGTCCGGCTCCGGCTCCTCTGCCTGGCCGTGGAGGCGACGCCCAGATTGCCCCACAAGAAGGCAGCGCTGGAAAAGCTCGCCCTAGCTTCGCCGGCGGTTGCCCGTGGTCCGATAGACATCGAAGACGCCGTCGATCCTCCGGACGGCGCTCAGGACGTGGCTCAGGTACTTGGGGTCGCCCATCTCGAAGGCAAACTTTGAGATGGCCACACGGTCGGTTGACGTGTGGACGCTCGCGGCGAGGATGTTCACGTGATTCTCGGACAGAATGCGGGTGACGTCGGACAGGAGCGACTTCCGGTCCAGCGCCTCCACCTGGATTTCCACGAGGAAAACGCTCGACTGGGTCGGAGCCCAGTCAACGTCCACAATCCTGTCGGGCTGGTCCTTGAGGTCGGAGATGTTGGTACAGTCCGTCCGGTGCACGGAAACACCCGAACCGCGAGTGACGAACCCGAGGATGGGGTCCGGCGGCACGGGGGTGCAACAGCGGGCCAGCTTGACCCACACGTCCCCCACACCGCGGACCACCACACCGGAGTCCGAGAAGCGGGCCTTGCTGACCTGCGTGGGAATGCTGACCTCGGTGAGGTCGTCGTCCGGGGTTTCGTTCCCGCCGAGGCTCTCGATGAGCTTTTCCATGACGGACTGCGCCGAGGTGTGCCCGTCTCCCACGCCCGCGTACAGCCCGGAGATGTCCACATATTTGAAATCCTCGGCCACAGCCGCGAGGGCATCATGGGTCATGAGGCGCTGCAGCGGCAGGTTTTGCTTCCGCATGGCGCGTGTCAGCAGTTCCTTGCCGCGGTCAATGGCCTCCTCGCGACGCTCCTTGCTGAACCACTGGCGGATCTTGTTCCGTGCGCGGGCGCTTTTGACGAAATGCTGCCAGTCCTGGCTGGGTCCCGCCCCCTCGGCCTTCGAGGTGAAGATCTCCACCCAGTCGCCGTGGTTGAGCTCGCTGTTGAGCGGCACCAGTTTTCCGTTGACTCTGGCCCCGATGGTCCGGTGGCCCACCTCGGTGTGCACCGCATAGGCAAAGTCCACGGGCGTGGATCCTGCCGGGAGCGCCATGACCTCGCCCTTGGGCGTGAACACGAAGACTTCCCGGGCGTTGATTTCGAAGCGCAGCGAATCCAGGAATTCACCGGGGTCGGACGTTTCCTGCTGCCAGTCCACCAGGGAACGGAGCCAGCCCATGTCGCCGTCGCGGGGACTCCCTGGCCCGGTGGCGGTGCGGTTCGGCTGGTCCTTGTACTTCCAGTGCGCCGCCACACCGTACTCCGCGCGCCGGTGCATCTCGTGCGTGCGGATCTGAATCTCGACGGGCTTGCCGCCCGGGCCGATCACTGTCGTGTGCAGCGACTGGTACATGTTGAACTTGGGCATGGCGATGTAGTCCTTGAACCGCCCGGGCAGCGGGTTCCACCGCGAATGCAGGGTCCCCAGCGCCGCGTAGCAGTCCCGGACGGAGTCCACCAGCACGCGGACACCCATGAGGTCGTTGATGTCGTCGAAGTCCTTGTCGCGGACAATCATCTTTTGGTAAATCGAGTAGTAGTGTTTGGGCCGGCCGGTAATGGTCGCCTTGATCTTGGCCGTGCGAAGATCGTCGGCAATCTGGTTCCGAATGACGCTGAGGCTCTTCTCGCGCTCAGGCGTCCGGTCACCCACCATGCGCACGATTTCCTCGTACACCTTGGGGTACAGCGCGGCGAAGGATAGGTCCTCGAGTTCCCACTTGATGGTGTTCATGCCGAGGCGATGCGCCAGCGGCGCGAAGATTTCCAGTGTTTCGCGGGCCTTGCGCGCCGAGGATTCCGCGGAGACGAAGCGCCAAGTCCGTGCGTTGTGCAGCCTGTCCGCAAGCTTGATCATGAGGACCCGGATGTCCTTGGCCATCGCCACGACCATCTTGCGGACCGTCTCCGACTGCGCGGCCTCGCCGAAGCTGACCTTGTCCAGCTTGGTCACGCCGTCCACCAGCATGGCCACTTCTGGGCCGAAGTCTGCCTTCAGGTCGGCGAGGGTGTAAGGCGTGTCTTCCACGGTGTCGTGGAGCAGTGCAGCCGCCAGCGTGGTGCCGCTGAGCCCGAGTTCCGCGAGGATGGTGGCCACGGCTACCGGGTGCGTGATGTAGGGATCGCCGCTCTTACGCTTCTGTCCCCGGTGGCTCTGCTCCGCGACCACGAAGGCGCGCTGGATGAGGTCAAAGTCCTCTTTAGGGTTGTTCGCCCGGACTGTCCGGAGCAGGGGCTCCAGGATGGGCGAATACGTCGCAGTGCTCCGGCCAGTCAGCCTCGCGAGCCGGGACCGGGTACGTTCACGGCGGCCAGGAAATGTGGGGCGCACGCCCGAGTTGTCCACCGGAACACCCGGACCGGGACGTCCGGCAGCCACCAGACCAGTCGGCGGGCCCTGGCCCGGACCGTTATCCCCGGCAGCCTCTGGCGCCGACGTCGAACGTTCTTCCAATGAAGCACCCCTCACGACCCATTTAATTATTCCAGTCTATTCCCGCCGCGGGCCGCCTCAATAACCGGAACGCTTCCCAGGGCCGGGACCCGACGCAAAAAGGCCGGACGCCGTCATCATGACGGCATCCGGCCTTCAGCTATCGCTGCTACGCCTTGGCTGGCTCGGCGGTGACCTTGGCGGCACTGTCTGCCCGCCGGTGCTCCACCCGTTGGGCCTGCTTGACGAGCAAAGGTTCTTTCTGGCGCAGCAAGGCATACATCGGCGCGGCGATGAAGATCGTTGCGGCCGTGCCGATGAGGATCCCGACGAACAGCGCCAGCGACAGGTCGCGGAGAGTTCCGGCACCGAGCAGTCCGGCACCGATGAACAGGATCGCACCCACGGGCAGGATGGCCACCATCATGGTGTTGATGGACCGCACCAGGGTCTGGTTGACCGCCAGGTTAACCTCCTCGGCAAACGTCCGTCGGGTGGAAGACTCGAGGTCCGCCGTGTTCTCGCGGATCTTGTCGAACACCACCACAGTGTCGTAGAGCGAGTAGCTGAGCACCGTCAGGAAGCCGATGATTGCCGAGGGCGTTACCTCGAAGTCACTCAGGGCATAGACGCCGGCCGTGATAAACATCGTCACGAGCATGCCCGAGATTGCCGAGAGCGACATCTTCCAGGTCCTGAAGTACAGGGCCATCAGGATGGTGGCGAGGGCAACGAACACCACGAGGCCAATCAGGGCCTGCTTGGTGACGTCAGCACCCCACGTGGGACCCACGAACGTGGACGTCACCTCGTTGTCCGTGACGCCGTACGCCGAGGTCAGGCCCTGCTTGATCTTGATGGTTTCATCGTCGGTGAGCTTGTCTGTCTGGATCCGCATCGTGTTGCCGGCGACGTTCGCGACCCTGGGGACGCTTCCCGCTACAACATCGTGCACCGCTTTTTCGCCCAGCGTCGCATCAGTGGTCTTGACGTTGGACACGGTGAATTCCGAGCCGCCGCGGAATTCAATACCCAGGTTGAACCCGCCCTTGGCGACCGGGATCAGAATGGACAGTGCAACGGCGGCGGCGGCAATCAGGAACCAGATCTTCTTGGAACCGACAAAGTTGTAGGAACGCTTGCCCGTGTAGAGCTCATTACCGAATTTGGCGAAACTGGACATTACTTGCCTTCCTTGGCCGGGCCCTTGGAGGAACCCGCAAGCTGGTCCTGCTGCTCAGCGCGGCGGCGTTCAGCGATGGTCATCCGGCGTTCCGCCTCAGCGGCTGCGCCCGTGTTCTTTGCCCGTACCACGGACGGCTTGTCGTCCGGGGTCCGGATCCTGCCGGCGCCCCGGTACAGCGGAACCGCGCCGAGACGCTCAGGGTCAAGGCCGGAGAACTTGTGGCCTTCGCCGAAGAACCGCGTGCGAGCCAGCTGCTGCAGCGTCGGGTGCGTGAACATGAACACGACGATGAGGTCAGCGATGGCTGTCAGGCCAAGGGTGAACGCAAAGCCCCGGACGTTGCCCACGGCCACGAAGTACAGCACGAGCGCCGCCAGGAGGTTGACTGCCTTGGAGGCAAGGACTGTGCGCTTGGCCCGCTTCCAGCCGTTTTCCACGGCGGAGACGAGGCCGCGGCCTTCACGCAGCTCATCGCGGATGCGCTCGAAGTAGACAATGAACGAGTCCGCGGTCTGGCCGATGGACACGATGATGCCGGCCACACCGGCGAGGGACAGCCGGTAGTTTTCGGTCCAGCCGAGGATGGCAATGGCCAGGTATGTCAGGGCACCTGCCACCACGAGGGAAGCGATCGTGACAAATCCGAGGGCGCGGTACTGGAACAGGGAGTAGACGACCACGAGCAGGAGCCCGATCAGGCCGGCCAGCAGACCCATGCGGAGCTGCTCGCCGCCGAGGGTCGCCGAGATCTGCTGCTCGCTCTGGATGTCGAAGCTGATCGGCAGGGCACCGAAGCGCAGCTGGTCGGACAGCGCCTTGGCTGACTTCTCGGTGAATCCGCCGGTGATCTGCGGACGGCCGTCGGTGATGACCGCCTGCGACCGCGGCGCGGAGATGACCTGGTCGTCCAGGACGATGGCGAACTGCGATTTCGGGTCCGAGCCGGTTTCCCCGCCGGCCGTCACATAGAACTGGTTCAGGCGCTCGGTGACCGTCTTGAACTTGGCCGTGCCCTCGCCGTTGAACTGGATGTTAACGGCCCACTCGTTGGTGACGGCACCCTGCGCGCCCTGCTGGAGCTGGAAAGTGGACCCCTGGATCTCCACACCCTTGACCTCCACGGGGCCCAGGATGTATTTGATCGCGGGGGTCTGATCGGTGGCAGGCTCGCAGGTCACCAGCGGCTTGGCGGGATCGGAACGCTGCTGCTTGTCCTGCTCCGGCTTGGCACAGTCGAGTGCCTCGAACTGCTTCTGGACGTCAGCCGTAATCCAGTTGGAGTCACTGCCGTTCTGCGGCTTCGCCGTGGGCTTTGGCAGTTTTGCCGCCGGGGTGCGCTGCGCTGCGGGAACCGCCGCGCCGGGGCCCGTTACCAGAACGGGGCGGAAGTTCATGTCCGCCGAAGCCTGGATCAGGGCACGGGTCTCTGCGGAAGGGGTTCCGGGGAGGCTGACCACCACGTTGCGGCCGGACTGGGTGCTGATTTCAGCTTCCGCAACGCCCGAGCCGTCCACGCGCTGACGGATGATCGCCACGGCCTGGTTGAGCTGCTCCTCGTTGATGTCCGAACCGCCCTCGACCTTGGGCGCCAGGATCATCTGGGTACCGCCTTCGAGGTCCAGCGCGAGCTTGGGTGCCCAGCTTGCCTTTCCGGCCATGGTGCCGCCCGCAAGGACGGCCGTCAGGACAGCCAGGATTACGCCAAGCCAGACCAGCACCCGGAGGGATGGTTTCTTGCGGCCAGTTCGTGCCATTGTCGATCTTTCTATTAATTACGGAGGAGCCGACGGTGCGGGTCAGACACGCTCCGGCGGCCGCCCGCAGCCGTAGATTTGGTACTTAGCGGGACAGAACGCGGCGGCGGACTAAATGTCCTTTTTACCTTCATCGTTGAGGCGCTTCAGGGTCTCGTCCGGGGTTTCGTTGACCGCCGCAGCGTTTGTGTCATCATCGGCGGTGAGGGACGACGCGTCGTCGGGAACTGTCTGCGTCTCGGCGGCGGGCTCGACGATCTTCGTGACGGACTGGCGGTGGACAGTGGCCACGTTGCCCGGTGACAGTTCGAGAAGAACCTTGTTGTTTTCGTCGTCGATCGACACGATGCGGCCGTAGAGGCCGAAACTCGTCATGACCTCGATGCCCGGCGCAAACTGCGACTGGAGCGTGGCCTGCTGCTGCTGTGTCTTCTTGTTGCGGCGGAACATCATGAAGATGAAGAGGCCGAGCATGACGAACAGCAGGATGGTCATGATGTCGATGCCGCCGCCTGCCTGCGGCTGGGCCTGGGCAGAAATATGTCCGAACACGGGGTAGTTCCGTTCTGTACTTGCATAGCTGGTTGACGGCAGCGTCCGTCCCGCACCGCGTTCTCGGGCCAACTCAATGGCCGGCAGCGGCGGCCTGTTGGGGCCAACCACGTAAACAAGACACGAAAACAAAGACACGGACGTGCCGAGCGTCATTCCAGTCTAGAGGGAAAGCTGGAAGGACGCTGCTATTGCGTGCTGGAAATCCGTTCGGACGGTGTTTGTTCATCAGCCGCACCGTCGTCGAACAGGTCCAAGGTCTCCTGGCCGAACACGCCGGCGGGAACGGCGAAGCCCAGATGGGTCCAGGCCGGGGCCATGGCAATACGGCCCCGGGGCGTGCGCCCCAGCAGTCCCTCGCGGACCAGATACGGCTCCGCCACAGTCTCGACAGTCTCCGGTTCTTCCCCCACGGCGATGGCGAGAGTCGACAGGCCGACGGGCCCGCCGCCGAACTTGGTGATGAGCGCCTCCAGGACTGCCCGGTCCAGGCGGTCCAGCCCGCGTTTGTCCACCTCGTACATGTCCAAGGCGGCGGACGCCGACCGGGCGTCAATCTGTTCGATCCCGTGGACCAGTGCCCAGTCCCTTACACGGCGCAGCAGCCGGTTGGCTATGCGCGGAGTACCCCGTGATCTGCCCGCGATTTCGCTGAAGCCCGCGGAGTTCACCTTGAGGTCTAGGAGTCCCGCCGATCTGCGCAGCACGAGCTCGAGCTCTTCGACGGAATAGAACTCCAGGTGCCCCGTGAACCCGAACCTGTCGCGCAGCGGCCCCGGCAGCAGCCCGGCGCGGGTGGTGGCGCCGACCAGGGTGAAGGCCGGCAGCTCCAGCGGGATGGCCGTCGCACCGGCCCCCTTGCCCACCACAATGTCTACGCGGAAGTCCTCCATGGCCATGTAGAGCATTTCCTCCGCAGGCCGGGACATCCGGTGGATTTCATCCAGGAAGAGGACCTCACCCTCGGAGAGGGAAGAAAGGATGGCAGCAAGGTCGCCGGCGTGCTGGATGGCGGGGCCGCTGCTGATCCGCAGAGGGGCATTCATCTCCGCGGCGACAATCATGGCCAGCGTGGTTTTGCCCAGACCCGGCGGACCGGAGAAAAGCACGTGGTCGGCGCTGCGGCCCCGCATGCGGGACGCCTGCAGCACGAGGGAGAGCTGCTTGCGGACCCGGTGCTGGCCCACGAAGTCGTGCAGGTTCTTGGGCCGCAGGGCGGCCTCGATAACTCTTTCCTCGGGTTCCTCTCCCCCGGCCACGAGGGACGGTTCAGCCACGGCTGCCTACCCTGTTGCCGGCGCGGGCGCCGTCCTGGCCAAGCCAGCGCAGGGTGGTCCGCAGGATCTCGGCCACGTTGCCCTGGTCTGCCAGATCAGGTGCATCCGCCAGCGCCTTGTCGATGCTGCCAGTGGCGTCCTTTTCGGACCAGCCGAGGCTGGTCATGGCAGCGACCACCTGCGGCTTCCAGACCGACTCGCCGGACGGCGCCGGGGCCGAACTCGGCGCAGTGCCGTGGGGCACCAGCTTTCCGGCCAGTTCCAGCACGATGCGGCCGGCAACCTTCGGGCCGATGCCTGGAACCTTGGTGAATGTCTTGCTGTCACCGGTGTGTGCAGCCACCCGGATCGCTTCCGGGTCATGGACGGCCAGGACCGCCAGGGCAAGCCGCGGACCCACGCCGCTGACGCTGAGCAGGACGTCGAAGACCTCGCGTTCGTCGTCGCTGGCGAAGCCGAACAGGGTCAGGGAATCCTCCCGCACGATCAGGGATGTGAAGAGTTTCCCTTCCTCGCCTGTGCGGAGCCTGGTGAGGGTCTGCGGCGTGGCGTGGACACTCATGCCGGCGCCGTTGAGATCGATCACGGCGGTGGACAGGCCAACGTGCGCTACGGTTCCGCGGAGAAAACTTATCAAGGCCGGGCTCCTGAACTACCGCCGGCCCAAGAACCGACTATCCGAACATATCTACGAATACCCTAGCAAGGGCCGCGGACAATCAGCGCGCACGGCGCGCCTTGGCCTCCGCCTCGGCCCAGGCGCGCTGGGCCGGAGTCAGCGACTGGCTGCCCGGGCCGGTGGTGGCAACCGTGGCCCCGCTGCCGGCCCGCCACGCATGCGTGATGGCGAGGGCAAGCGCATCGGCGGCGTCGGCGGGACGCGGCGGGGAGTCCAGCCGCAGAATCTTGGTCACCAGTTTGGTGACGGCATCCTTATTAGACGTTCCGCTGCCCGTCACCGCCGCTTTGACTTCCGACGGCGTGTGGAGCGCCACCGGGATGCCCCTCCGGGCGGCCGCGGCAATCACGACGCCGGAGGCCTGGGCCACGCCCATGACCGTGCTGACGTTGAGCTGGGAGAAGACCCGCTCCACCGCCAGCACGTGCGGTTCGTACCGGTCGAGCCAGTCATCGATGGCGAGGGCGATGACAAGGAGGCGCTGATCCAGCGTCTCCTCTGGAGACGTCCCCACCACGCCCACCGCCACCATGGTGGCGCGGCGGTTCTTTTCGACGTCCACCACGCCGATGCCGCACCGTGTGAGGCCCGGATCGACGCCGAGGACGCGAAGGGTCACTCGGCTTCCAGTGCGGCCTGCACTTCGTCGCTGAGGTCGGCGTTGCTGTAGACGTTCTGGACGTCGTCAAGCTCTTCCAGGGCGTCAACCAGCTTCATGAACTTCTTGGCCGCATCCAGGTCGAGGGGCACCTCCATGGACGGAACGAATTCCGCCTCATCGGTGTCGTATTCAATGCCGGCTTCCTTGAGGGCGTCACGGATGGCCTGCAGGTCTGTCGGCTCCGAGTGGATCTCAAAGGTCTCGCCGTTGTCCTTGACTTCCTCGGCACCGGCGTCCAGCACGGCCATCAGGACGTCGTCCTCGCCGAGGCCGTTCTTGGGCAAGGTCACCACGCCCTTGCGGGAAAAGAGGTAACTGACAGAACCAGGATCGGCGATGGTGCCGCCGTTGCGGGAAATGGCGAGCCGGACCTCGGACGCGGCACGGTTCTTGTTGTCCGTGAGGCATTCGATCAGCAGCGCAGAGCCCTGCGGGCCTCGGCATTCGTACATGATCTCCGTGTAGTCCACGACTTCGCCGGTGAGGCCTGCGCCGCGCTTGATGGCACGGTCGATATTGTCGGCGGGGACCGAGGTCTTCTTCGCCTTCGTTACTGCCAGTTCCAGGCTGGGGTTGCCGGCCAGGTCCGGGCCGCCCATGCGTGCCGCGACTTCGATGTTCTTGATCAGCTTGGCGAACGACTTTGCCCGGCGGCTATCAAGGATGGCCTTCTTGTGCTTGGTCGTTGCCCATTTGGAGTGGCCTGACATGCTTTACGCTTCTCCTCTGATCATGCGGATAAAAAGTTCATGTACGCGCTTCTCCCCCGTCACTTCCGGGTGGAAGGAGGTGGCCAGCAGATGGCCTGAACGCACTGCAACAATTCTAGCTGTCCCTTGCAGATCGGCTGTGTGGGAGGCGTGGGCAGGATCCGCCGGCTCCACCTGGGCCAGCACGTCGACGCCCGGTCCTACGCGCTCCACCCACGGTCCCCGGATGAACACTGCGTGCACGGGCGCCACGCCATTTTCGGTGGCGCTGAAGTCCAGGCCCTTGAAATCCAGATCGGTCTCGAACGATTCGCGCTGGCGGCCGAACGCGTTGCGCCGCACAGTGATGTCGAGTCCGCAGAAGGTCTGCTGGGGATTTCCGGCGAGATCGGTGGCAGGGTCGGCAATGTCATCCGCGAGCAGGATCATTCCGGCACAGGACCCGTAGACCGGAAGGCCATCCGCAATGTGCTTGCGGAGCGGTTCGGCGAGTTCGAAGGCCCGCGCCAGCTTGTCGATGGCGGTGGATTCGCCGCCGGGAATAATGAGCCCGTCCAGGCCGTCAAGCTCCGCGGGCCGGCGGACTCCGACGCCGGTGGCACCGGCCGCTTCGACGGCACGAAGGTGCTCGCGGAAATCGCCCTGGAGCGCCAGGACGCCGATGCGCAAGCCAGAACCGGCACCCGGGGGAACGCGGGGAACCGCGGCAGAAAGGGGATTGGTCATCCAAATATCATAGTGTCCCGGATACCGGGCGACGCCCCCGCCCGCCCTGCCTGGCCTCATTGCATGCCGCTGCTGGGATATATTACAGAGCATGTTTTCCTTCAGCGTTCCGCTCGGCAAGCTCGTCCGCCGGGTTTCCCGGCTCAGGGGCGGAGGCTCCGCTCTTCCCGGGCTTGTGGTCGAAAAAATCGATCCAGGCTTCATGCAGCGGACACTGTCCACACTCCCTCATGGCGTGGCGGTGGTGAGCGGAACCAACGGCAAGACAACAACCACCAAAATGGTGGTGGAGCTGCTGGAAAGCCAGGGGCTGAAGGTCTTCACCAACCGCACCGGCAGCAACTTCACCAGGGGCGTGGCCGCCGCACTGCTGGGCGAGGTGGACTGGCGCGGCCGCCTCGAGGCGGACATCGCCGTGCTTGAGCTCGACGAGGCCCACGCCGTGCACTTCGTCAACCGGGTTCCGCCGCGGTTCAGCCTCCTGCTGAACGTACTGCGCGACCAGCTGGACCGCTTCGGGGAAATCGATAAGACCGCCCAGCTGCTTCAGCACATCGCCTCCAAAACCACGGGGACTGTGGTCCTGAACCGTGAGGATCCGCGCGTAGCCCGGATCGCCGCGACCCTGGACGGCCCCGAGGTCCGTTACTTCGGACTGGACGACTCCCTCCTCAGCACCTTCCCCAACGACGACGAACTCCGCGCCGGTCCCGGCAGCCCTGCACCGGCGGCCCTGCCGCAAAAGCCGCCTGCCGACGTCGTCCTTCGACGGGTGGGGGCGGACAACGCCGATTTTGAGTACGATGGCGCCACGGTCACCACCGGGATGAAGCTCCGGGGTGTCTACAACATCTTCAATGCGGCCGCGGCCCTGACCCTGGCACGCAGCATCTGCGGCGGGGACTCCGCGGCGCCGGACCACGCCGCACTGCTGACGGCCCTGTCCCAGGTGGCGCCGGCCTTCGGCCGCGGTGAGAGCCTCGTCGTGGACGGCCTCCCCTTGGACCTCGTGCTGGTCAAGAACCCGAGCGGTTTCCGGCTGGGCCTCCAGTCCTTCCCGGCGGGCGGCTACGCCACCATGATCGCGATCAACGACAACTACGCGGACGGCCGCGATATGTCGTGGCTGTGGGACGTGGATTTTGAGTCGCTGCAGGATGACGGTGTGGATCAGTTGACCGGCTCCCGCGCTTACGACATGGCACTGCGGCTGCAGTATGACGAGGTCAGCATCAGAGCAGTGCAGACGGACATCGCCCCCGCGCTGGCCGACTTCATCCGCAACGCCCAAGGCAAGCCGAAGCGCGTCTTCTGCACCTACACTGCCATGCTCGCCATCCGCCGCGAACTGTCCAAAATCACCACAGTGGAGGTAGTCTCTTGACCGCCGATTCGGGACACGCTCCCCCGACAACCCCGTCCGCGGACGCCAGCAAAGGCACCATCCGGGTCCTGCAGCTGTATCCCCGCGACATGAACATCTACGGCGACTGGGGCAATGCCCTGGTCCTGCAACAGCGGCTGAAATGGCACGGCTACACTCCAGAACTGCTTGAGTACAACGTGGGGGACGAATTCCCTGACGATGTGGACCTCATTGTCGGCGGCGGCGGGCAGGACAGCGGGCAGTTGGTCATTCAAGACGACCTGCAGTCGCGCGCGGAAACCCTCAGGGGCCTCGCGGAGGACGACACGCCCATGCTGCTGATCTGCGGGACGTACCAGCTGTTCGGGCGCTTCTTCAAGACACGTTCCGGGTCGGTCATTCCCGGCATCGGTGTTCTTGACGTGGAAACGCACGGCACGGATGAACGGCTGATCGGCAATGTCAAGGTCACAACGACGGAGTTCGGCGAGGTTCTCGGCTATGAGAACCACAGCGGCCAGACCACTCTCGGCCCGGGCGTGGCGCCGCTTGGCACCGTACCCAAGGGAACCGGCAACAACAGCAAAGACGGGCAGGAGGGCGCCCGCTACCGCAACATCGTGGCGAGCTACCTTCACGGATCGCTGCTCCCCAAGAACCCGGCCATCGCTGACTACCTGATCCGGACCGCCGTCGAACGCAAGTATGGGAGCTTCACGCCCGGCGGACCGGATGACCGCTATGCGGTTCTTGCCCGCGAGCACGCAACCCGCCGTCCGCGTTAGGCGGGACGCCCGTCCAAGCGGGTCAGCGCCCCTTGCTGATGAGCAGTTCGTGGGCCCCCGCCGTGGCGGCACCCATCGACTCCACCACCGATTTGGTCCGCTGCCGCGTCTCGGCGTCCGCCGCCGGGCTGGCACAGACGCCCTGCGGCGCGTCCGAAGCCACTGAACACCAGCGGTAGGGAGCATTGACAATGACGGACGGCGCCCAGCCGAGGTCAGAGGCTGTCCATTTTCCCGTGGCGTCCTGGCTGAACTGGGCGCGCACGAGCAGCCCCTCGTTGTTGACCACGTAGGTGGGCGAAAGTTCCGTCACTCCGTTGCCCAGGCCGTACACGATCCAGGTGCCCTTGTATTTCTCAATGGGCAACACCGAGTGCGTGTGATGGCCGTAGACCATGGTGAACTGGCCGCTGTCCACCAGGGCGTGCGCCACGTCCTGCTGTTGCGCATTCGGGGCGCTGGCATACTCGTCTCCGGCGTGCATGACGCCCAGCACAATATCGGCGCCGAGTTTTCTGGCCTTCTTCGCTTTCGCGATCATCGCCGGGGCGTCGAGCATGTCCACCTGCCAGGCCTGCTCCGGGATCTGACCGTTCAGGCCATAGGCGGCCTCAATGACGGCAACCTTTGCGGCCGGCGTCTGCAGGATGAGGACGCCCTGGGACTCCACGGCCGTCCGGTACGACCCCGTGTGCTCGAGCCCCGACGCGTCGAGGACGTCCAGCGTCCGCACGAGGCCCTCCGTGCCCTGGTCAATCGTATGGTTGCTGGCCGTGGTGCACGCGCGGTAGCCCACCGCCTTGGACGCGGCGATGATCTGTGGCGGCACGTTGAAGGAAGGATAGGCGGAGAACGGTCCCTGCGGAAGCGCCACAGGCGTTTCCTGGTGGCAGATGGCGAGATCGCTCTTGTCGATATACCGCCGCTGCCCCTCCAGCAGCGGACCGAAGTCAAGACCCTTGGCGCCGGTTGCCAGTGCGTCCTGCCGTGCCTGCTCCCACAACTGGGCATGGACCAGCATGTCGCCGGTGACCAGGACGGACGTACAACGGATGGCGGTGCACGCTGGGCCGGCGCCCGGCGTCGGGGTCGGTTTGGGAGTAGGGGCAGCGGCGGCGGACGCGGCCGAACTGCCCGGCGCCGCGCTGACGGTGTTCGGGGGGCTGGCCTGCCTGGCGTCCTGAGGCCTGCCTTGTTCGGCAATCACGCCGCAGGACGCCAGTGATGCAACAAGTGCTGCCGCGGCGGCAGCACGGGCCGTCCGGTGGAAAAGTACGCTCCCTGAGTTCCCCATGGTCGCAATCCTACGGCGGGACCCTGCCGGAACCTGCAGTCAAAACACGGCGGACACCATTGAGAACGCGTCTCCTGCATGAAAGTGTTGCTTCATGACTAATCCACTGCTGAGCCCGAGTGAACTGCCGTTCGGGCTGCCGCCGTTTGCGGACATAACAGACGCCCACTACGCCGAAGCTGTCGATGCCGGTCTGGCCGAACACCTGGCTGAGATCCAGGCCATTGTGGACAACGCCGCGCCGGCCACCTTTCAAAACACCGCCGTGGCCATGGAACGGTCGGGAGGCCTGCTCCAGCGTGCTGCCGCCTCCTTCTTCACATTGGTTTCGGCAGACGCCTCGGACGCCATCCGCGACCTCGAAACCGAGCTCTCTCCCCGCTTTGCCGCCCACCAGGATGCCGTCTACCTCAACCGCGGACTCTATGAGCGCTTCGCCGACATCGATACGGAAGGCCTCGACGCGGAGTCGGCGCGGCTCGTGGAGGAATACCTGAAGGAATTCCGCCAGTCCGGGATCCAGCTGGACGACGCCGGCCAGGAGAAGCTCAAGTCACTGAATGCGGAACTTTCCCGGCTGGGCACGGAATTCGGGCAGCGCGTCAAGGAAGGGATGAAGTCGGCAGCCCTGCTTCTGGACGATGCCGGGGACCTGGCCGGCCTGCCGGCGGATGAGGTCGCCAGCGCCGCCGAAGCAGCCCGCGTGGCGGGCCACGAGGGCAAATTCCTCCTGACCCTCATCCAGCCCAGCAACCAGCCCGCCCTGGCAGCTCTGGAGAACCGCGAGGTCCGCCGGCGCCTCCACGAGGCCTCCGTAGCCCGGGGAAGCAGCGGAGGCAGCCTTGACGTCCTCGACCTCGTAAAGTCCATGGTGCAGCTGCGTGCCGAGAAGGCTGAGCTTTTGGGTTTCGCCAACTACGCCGAACTCGTGGTGGACCGGCAGACCGCGCCGGACTTCGAGGCGGTGCGGACCATGCTCAACCGGCTGGCCCCGCCGGCCGTCCGGAACGCGGACGCCGAAGCCGCCGCCCTGGCCGAGAGCGCCGGGCACCCGCTGGAGGCCTGGGACTGGTCCTATTACTCCGCCAAGGTGCGCCTGGAACGCTACTCCGTGGACGAGCAAGCCATCCGGCCCTACTTCGAACTGGACCGCGTCCTGGTGGACGGCGTATTCCTTGCCGCGACGTCGCTTTACGGCATCACCTTCCAGGAACGCAAAGACCTCGCCGGCTACCACCCGGACGTCCGCGTCTGGGAGGTGCGCAACGAGGACGGCACCGAACTGGGACTCTTCATGGGCGACTATTACACGAGGGAATCCAAGCGCGGCGGAGCCTGGATGAATTCACTGGTTGAGCAGTCTGACCTCCTTGGCGCCAAGCCTGTGGTGATCAATAACCTGAACATCTCCAAACCGCCTGCCGGGGAACCCACGCTGCTGACGCTGGATGAGGTCCGCACCACCTTCCACGAATTCGGGCACGCCCTGCACGGGCTGTTCTCCCGTGTCACCTATCCGCGATTCTCAGGGACCAACGTGCCCCGTGACTTCGTGGAATACCCGTCCCAGGTGAACGAAATGTGGATCATGTGGCCCGAGGTCCTGGCCAATTACGCACGCCATCACGCCACCGGAGATCCACTTCCCCAGGACATTATCGACAGGCTGAATGAGTCCCGGCTGTGGGGCGAGGGCTTTGCCACCACGGAATACCTCGGCGCCGCCCTGCTTGATCTGGCCTGGCACGTGCTGGATCCCGGCAGCGTTCCGCAGCACGCGCAGGAGTTCGAGGCGAAGGCCCTGGCCGCAGCCGGAGTCGCGCATGCCCTCATTCCGCCCCGGTACCGGACCGGCTACTTCCAGCACATCTTCGCCGGGGACGGCTACGCGGCCGGCTACTACTCGTACATCTGGAGTGAGGTGCTCGACGCCGAAACGGTGGACTGGTTCAGTGAAAATGGTGGCCTCACGCGTGCCAACGGCGAGCGTTTCCGCAATGATCTCCTGTCCCGCGGGAACAGCAGGGACCCGCTGGAGTCCTTCCGCACGCTCCGCGGCCGCGACGCAGCCCTGGAGCCGCTCCTGAAGCGCCGCGGCCTGGAATAAGAGCATCGATTGCTCCGTAACTGCCCTTTTCGACGCCCTAAAGGGCAGTTACGGAGCAATCGACGGGCAAAGCAGAACGACGGCGGCCGGTCACCTAGAAAAGGTGACCGGCCGCCGTCGTACTGCTTTTGGAGCCGTTACCAGCCGCGCTCGGCGAGGCGGTGCGGCTGCGGGATCTCGTCGACGTTGATGCCGACCATGGCTTCGCCCAGGCCGCGGGAGGCCTTGGCGATGACGTCGGGGTCGTCGAAGAAGGTGGTGGCCTTCACCACGGCGGCCGCACGCTGGGCGGGGTTGCCGGACTTGAAGATGCCGGAGCCGACGAACACGCCGTCGGCGCCGAGCTGCATCATCATCGCGGCGTCAGCCGGGGTGGCAATGCCGCCGGCGGTGAACAGCACCACGGGGAGCTTGCCGGTGGTGGCGATTTCCTTGACCAGTTCGTACGGGGCCTGCAGTTCCTTGGCCGCGACGTACAGCTCGTCCTCGGGGAGGGCGGCGAGCTTGAGGATCTCGGCGCGGATCTGGCGCATGTGCGTGGTGGCGTTGGAGACATCTCCGGTGCCGGCCTCGCCCTTGGAGCGGATCATGGCCGCGCCCTCGTTGATGCGGCGCAGGGCCTCACCGAGGTTGGTGGCGCCGCAGACGAAGGGAACGGTGAAGTTCCACTTGTCGATGTGGTTGGTGTAGTCGGCCGGGGTCAGGACCTCGGACTCGTCGATGTAGTCCACGCCGAGCGACTGCAGGATCTGCGCCTCGACGAAGTGGCCGATGCGGGCCTTGGCCATGACCGGGACGGAGACGGCGTCGATGATCTTGTCGATCATGTCCGGATCGGACATGCGGGACACGCCGCCCTGGGCGCGGATGTCGGCCGGAACGCGCTCAAGCGCCATGACGGCAACGGCACCGGCGTCTTCGGCGATGCGGGCCTGTTCGACGTTGACGACGTCCATAATGACGCCGCCTTTGAGCATCTCTGCCATGCCGCGCTTGACGCGGTTGCTGCCCGTGACGCTGTTGGCGGACGAGCCGGCTTCGCTGCTTACATCAGGTGTAGACACAAAAACCCCTATGGGTAGATAGATGACCTTCGCCGGGAGTGCAGGTGGCACGGCAATGCCGTAGTTCGCACACACCGGATTACCGGATCCATTGACCAGGCAGTCCTAATACTAGTCCCACCGCGGCAGCCCGGCTTAATCAGGATGGCCGGGTGTCTTCGCAGGCCTGGCGCCGGACTGCCAGCACACGCTGGACCACCGTGACCAGGCTCGCCACGCCCAGCAGAACGAGGGTCACGAACAGCACGATGCTCGGCAGCCCCAGGCCGGTGAATCCGGTGACGACAAGCACCGAGACCAGCCGCTCGGCTCGTTCGGCGATGCCCACATTCGCCTGGAATCCGAGAGATTCCGCCTTGGCCCTGACGTAGGACACCACCATGCCCAGGACAAGGCAGACGACGGCGGCCACGGCTATCGCCGTCTCCCCGCCGCCGGTGAAAAACCAGATGGTGAGGCCGGCAAAGAGCGCCCCGTCGGCCACGCGGTCCAGCGTCGAGTCGAGGAAATTCCCCCAGGGGCCGCCCCGGTCCTGCATCCGGGCCATGATGCCGTCGATGACATCGGAGAAGATGAAGGCCGTGATGAAGATCGTCCCCCACCAGAGCTGCCCCAGCGGGTAGAACACGAGAGCGCCCACCACCACACCGGCCGTTCCCACGATGGTGATGGCGTCCGGCGAGACGCCAATTTTGAGCAGCCAGCGGGCAAGCGGGGAGAACAGCGCGGTGAAGAAACCGCGGGCATGCCTATTCAGCATGCGTCTCCCCTGGCCAGGCCTCGGCAACCTGCTGGCGGACTTCGTCGAGGGTCTGGGTGATGGCCTTGGTCTGGGCAATGATCGGGAAGAAGTTCCCGTCCCCGCCCCAGCGCGGAACGATGTGCTGGTGCAGGTGCCCGGCGATGCCTGCGCCGCCCACTACCCCCTGGTTCATGCCCAGGTTGAAGCCGCCGGGGTTCGCCACCTTCCGCAGCACGCGCATGGCGGTCTGGGTGAGGTCGGCGAATTCGGCGGTCTCCTCAACGGTCAGGTCCGTGTAATCCGGAACGTGGCGGAAGGGGCAGACCAGCAGGTGGCCCGGGTTGTACGGGAAGAGGTTCAGCACCACGTAACTGGTGCGGCCGCGGTACACGATCAGGGATTCCTCATCGGTGCGTGCCGGGGCCACACAAAAGGGGCAGTCGTCCTGGTTCTTGAACTGGTGCTGGCCGCCCTTGATGTACGCCATGCGGTGCGGAGTCCACAGGCGCTGGAAGGCATCCGGAACGCCGGCGAGGCCAAAGTCGTCCGTCACCTCGGCGTCGCCCGGATAGCCTGCGCCTGTGTTCTCCTGCACTGTGTGCCTTTCCGCCGCGGGCTAGCTGGTCCGGTTGCGGACGGCGTCCACGATCCGCTGGACAGCCTCGGCCACCGGCACGCCGTTGTCCTGGCTGCCATCACGGAAACGGAAGGACACAGCGCCTGCGTCGGCGTCCTCGCCGCCGGCGATCAGGACAAACGGGATCTTGTCCTTGCTGGCTGTACGGATCTTCTTGGGGAAGCGGTCGGAGGAGATATCGACCTCGGCTCGGATGCCGGCGGCTTTCAGCTGGTCCACGACGTCGAACATGTAGTCGTTGAAGGTTTCGGCGACGGGAATGCCCACCACCTGGACCGGTGCAAGCCAGGCCGGGAAGGCTCCCGCGTAGTGCTCGGTGAGTACACCCATGAATCGCTCCACCGAGCCGAAGAGGGCACGGTGGATCATGACCGGGCGCTGCCGGGTGCCGTCGGCGGCCTGGAACTCAAGCTCGAAGCGTTCCGGAAGGTTGAAGTCCAGCTGGATGGTGGACATCTGCCAGGTTCGGCCAAGCGCGTCCTTCGCCTGAACGGAAATCTTGGGACCGTAGAACGCGGCTCCGCCCGGGTCCGGAACCAGTTCCAGGCCCGAGGCTTCGGCGACTTCAGCCAGGGTGCGGGTGGCCTCTTCCCACGCAGCGTCCTCGCCGACGAACTTGTCTTCGTTCTTGGTGGAGAGTTCCAGGTAGAAGTCGTCCAGGCCGTAGTCCTTGAGCAGACCGAGGACAAAGTTCAGCGTGGTGGTGAGCTCGTCCTTCATCTGCTCACGGGTGCAGTAGATGTGGGCGTCATCCTGTGTCATGCCCCGCACGCGGGTCAGGCCGTGGACCACGCCGGACTTCTCGTAGCGGTAGACAGAACCGAATTCGAAGAGGCGCAGCGGCAGTTCGCGGTAGGACCGTCCGCGGGAACGGAAGATGAGGTTGTGCATGGGGCAGTTCATCGGCTTGAGGTAGTAGTCCTGGCCGGGCTTGCGCACGGTGCCGTCCTCGTTCAGTTCCGCATCGATGTGCATCGCGGGGAACATGCCTTCCTTGTACCAGTCGAGGTGGCCTGAGACCTCGTAAAGGTGCCCCTTGGTGATATGCGGGGTGTACACGAAGTCGTAGCCGGCGTCCACGTGGCGCTGGCGGGAGTAGTCCTCCATGGCCTTGCGGATAATTCCGCCCTTGGGGTGGAAGACCGGCAGGCCGGAACCCAACTCATCGGGGAAAGAGAACAGGTCCAGTTCGGCGCCAAGCTTGCGGTGGTCGCGGCGCTCGGCCTCGGCGATGCGCTCCTGGTAGGCCTTGAGGGCGTCCTTGGTGGGCCAGGCGGTGCCGTAGATGCGCTGGAGCTGCTGGTTGTTCTGGTTGCCCAGCCAATAGGCGGCCGACGAACGGGTCAGGGCAAAGGCGTTGGAGATCAGCTTGGTGTTGGGCAGATGCGGGCCGCGGCACAGATCACACCAGACGCTGTCGCCGCTCTTGCGGTCCACGTTGTCGTAAATGGTGATATCGCCGGCGCCGACCTCAACGTTGACGCCCTCTCCGGCTTCGGCGGCGTTGTTTTTCTTGCCCAGCAGCTCGAGCTTGTAGGGCTCATCCTTCATGGCTTCGCGTGCTTCATCTTCGGATACGACGCGCCGGACGAACTTCTGGTTCTGGTTGACGATCTTGAGCATCATCTTTTCCAGAGTCTTCAGGTCTTCCGGGGTGAACGGCTCGGCGACGTCGAAGTCGAAGTAGAAACCGTCGGTGATGTAAGGGCCGATTCCGAGCTTGGCGTCGGGACGCAGCTGCTGCACGGCCTGGGCCATGACGTGGGCGGTGGAGTGGCGCAGCACGTTGAGGCCGTCCGGGGAATCGATGGTGACGCCTTCAATCTCGGCACCTTCGGGAAGCGGCTGGTCCAGGTCCCTCAGCTCGCCATCAACGCGGGCCACAACGACGTCACGGCGCTCAAAGAAGAGTTCCGCGCCGGTGGTCCCGGTAGTCACCTTCATCTCTTCGCCATCGACGATGAGGGTGATCTGCTGGGCATCTGACACGGGTGTCTCCTATTCAAAGTTAAGGCTTCGTAGCTTGTGGCATACGGGGACCACAGCCAGCCTCGTCCATGGTATCTGCAAGGACAGAGGCCAGCCAAAGCGGCGCACGGCAGGGGCGGGACCGGGCAGGTCAGCTGCCCAGCCCGGTGATGGCAAGGTTCCTGCTGATTCCGCTGAGTGGCCCGGGGAGCCGGAATTCGTCCGGAATGACGGTGCCGGGATGAGGCTCCCCGCTGTCCGGCTTATGCAGGTGGTGGGATTCCTCCCCGGGGAAGGGCGCATTCTCAGGGAAGGGCAGGGTGTCAATCCGGCTGAGATCCCAGGCCAAGCTGGCACTGAGGCTGATCCCCCGCGGGCCGGTTCTGCGTGTTGTTCCGCGGACCAGCAGAAGCCGGGTTCCGAAAAGCAGAGATCCCGCCTGCTCCTGGGCCTCGTGGAAGAACACAGAGTCCACGCACCCTGTGCCGTCATCGATGCTGATGAACACCACCCGCCGGCCCCCGCGCATCGGCGGGGTCTGGGTGGCGATCCTTACCCCGGCCACCAGAACCTCCGTGCCGTTCCTCAACCCGAGGAGTTTGTCCGCGGTGGTGACGCCCAGCCTGTCCAGAAGAGGCCGGTGGCTCGACATCAGGTGCTCGCTGACATCAACAGCCATCAGGTCCAGCTCAGCCCTGACGTTTTCGATCATGGTGGGCGGTGGGAGTTCAGCCTTAATATTCCTCAGTTCAACGTCTCCAAGGGGCAGGGCCAGTTGGCCATCAATAACGTCGATTCCTTTCCTGGCCTGCCGGTTCTGCAGGCTCTGAAGATGCTGGACAAGGTCAGCCCGGTTGGCGGCACCGCCGGATTCACGGTGCAGCGAATCGAAGGCACCCAGCTGCGCCAGTCTCTTGATGCTCGGTTTGCTCAGCCTTGACCGTGCCCTGAGATCAGCCAGGGAGTCATAGGGCTGCCCGGCAACGATTCGTTTCAGTTCCGCTCCTGAGAGCCCGAAGATACCGTTCAGGCTCAGCCGGATGCCAAGTTTCCCGCGGTCCGGCCCCTCGTCGATCCGCTCCACCCGGTACTCAGCCAGGCTGCGGTTGATGTCCAGCGGAAGAATTGGAATCCCCAGACGGCGGGCCTCGGCGACAAGCAGGCGCTTGGGGTACATGCCGGGGTCGTGCTCCCAGAGACCGGCAAGGAACGCCTCAGGATGATGGGCTTTCAGCCAGGCTGACTGGTAGGTGGGCACGGCAAAGGCCGCACCGTGGGCCTTGCAGAACCCGAAGCTGCCGAAGGCCTTGAGGGTTCCCCAGACCTTGTCCACCACTTCCGGGGTGTAATGGTTTTCCCGCGCTTTCCGGCGGAAGAACTCCTCAACCTTCGGCTCAAGCTCCCCGTTGCCCAGGGCGCGGCGGAATTCGTCGGCCCTGGCCAGCCCGCAGCCCGTCATGACGTCAAATGTCTTGAGGATCTGCTCGTGGAATACGGTCACCCCGTGGGTTTCCTGAAGCACAGGTTTCAGGTCCGGATGCGGGTAGACCTCCGGCGCGAACCCATGCCGGTGTTCCAAAAAAGGCCGCACCATGTCCGATTTCATGGGCCCGGGACGGAACAGCGAGATATCGATGATGAGATCGTTGAATTCCCGGGGGGCCAATTTGCCCACGAGTTCGCGTTGGCCCGGCGATTCGATCTGGAAACAGCCAAGAGTATGGGTGCTCCGGATAAGTTCGTATGTGGGCTCATCATCCAGCGGCACAGCGTTGAGCTCTATGCGGCCGTCCTCCCTGATGTAGTCGGGCCCGTTGCCGTCAGGTCCCACGGGATGGGCGCCGGCAGCCACCACTTCAGCCTTTGAAGGATGGATCCTGATGATCTCCCGGACGGCGAAGGCCATGGCGCTTTGCATCCGGACTCCCAGCACATCCAGTTTGAGCATGCCCATGGGGTCCATGTCGTGCTTATCGAACTGGCTCATTGGAAGCCCCAGTCCGCTGGGCTGGACGGGGGTCCGGTCCAGCAGGCCCGCATCGCCAAGGATCACCCCGCAGGGGTGCATGGAGATGTGGCGGGGAAGCCTGTCCAGACGTTCGGTCAGATCCACGAGCAGGTCAAGCTGCTGGTTTCCGGAAAGGTCCCGATGCTCCACCCGGCCAGCAAATTCACGAAGTTCAGGTTTTTCCTCAAGCGCTTCCCTGAACTTCCGGGCAGAGAACCGCCACAGCTGCTTGGCGATCTCCCCGACATCGCCATCATCCATTCCCAAGGCCATCCCGGCGTCGCGCACGGCACCCCGCGCACGGTACCCGTTCTGCATGCTCATAAGCGTGACGCGTTGAGCGCCGAAGCGGTCAAAGATCTTCCGGTAAACATTGTGCCGCTCGGCGCTTTCGACGTCGATGTCGATGTCCGGCAGGGTGGACCTGTCCCCTGACAGGAAGCGTTCGAAGATGAGGTCATGCTGCAGCGGGTTCACCTGGCTGACATCGATCAGGTAATTGACCAGACTGGACGCTCCCGACCCCCTGGCAGCGGCCCTCACCCCCATATCCATGATCATCCGCGACACTTCAGCCACGGTCAGAAAATATGAGGCAAAGCCCAGGTTGGAGATGATCTTCAGCTCGTGACCCAGGCGGGCGCGCATCTCAGCCTCCGCTTTGCCGGAAATCCCGGGGAACCGGCGTGCCACACCTGCCTCACACCTCAGCGCCAGCTCCGCGAGGGGATCACCCTCTATGCCGATCACCGACGCTTCCGGAACCACCGGCTGCTTCCAGCCCATGTCTGAAACGGGATCTATCCTGCAGCGGTCGGCGAGCGCCTCCGTTTGAGCGAGCAGCACTTGAAGATCCGCTGCCCCATACCCGGCGGCGTGAATAATTTCCCGACCCAGCTGCAGCATCTGCGCCGGCGATTTCAGCCAGCCCTGTCCGTTGGGCTGCAGGAGAGGGGCGGCGGAAAGTTCCGGCAGTGACTTCAAAGTGCGGGCGGAGTCAAGAACGTCGGCCGTGGCTGCCCCGTCCTCGGCACAATAGCGGACAGCATTGGTGAGCACGGCCGGAACACTGTACTCCTCGGCAAGTTTGAGCATCCGTACTGCGTGGGCAGTGCTCAGCGGCTCGCCGGGGGTGCTGAGATGGGAAACAACTTCGGCAGCGAGGCTTCCGGCTGGCATCGTTTCAAGCCAGCCCTTGAACAGGGTGCGCGGCCGGAGGTACCGCCGTCCTCCCATGGCCCGTCCGACGTCGGAATCCGGACCAATCAGCACGGTGAGGACCGGCTTCAGGGTTTCCGGGTCAAGGATCCTTGATGCCAGTTCTGCCCGGGTTACGGCAACAGGGACGACTCCCCCGGCTTTACCAGTGGTGCGTGCATGCGCATCCGAAATCAGCCGGCAGAGCGCCTTGTATCCTGCTCCGTTGTTATGGCCGTGCGCAAGCACCACGACGCGGCCGGCAAGCTGGGTGCGGAGGTCTCCGTCGTCGTCGAAAACGGCGAGGTCCACCCCGACGACGGGGTCGAGTCCGGCACCCATGCACGCCTTGAGGTGCTTGATGGTGCCGTACAGTCCGTCCCTGTCAGTGCAGGCAAGGGCTGTTGCCCCTTCGGCTGCTGCCGACTGGGCAAGCTCATCAGGCCAGGAAACCCCGTAATGGGCGCTGAAGGCGGTGGAAACGTGCAGGTGGGTGAAGCTCATGCTGTTTTATGCCGGAGTGCATCGTGGATCCGGAGCAGCCTCCACCGTCCGCTGCCGGTATGCCTTACCAGGTCAAGGGTCAGGTGCTCATCAGCCGGCGGTGCCTGGGTGGCCTTGGCAGGCGTTTTCGCAGAGACCACCTGGACGCGCCAGATCTCGTGATCCACGAGCCCCGGGCCGCTGCCCAGCGGGGCCCGCTGCTCCTCAGCCCACCATTGGCGGCGTTCATACCAACGCACCGGTTCAGCGACTACCGTATACGTCCTGCCGCCCCATTGAAGCTCCACCGGCTGGCCTTCCGGCCCAGTAAGGACGTCTACGGACTCGCTGAACATGCCCATAGGTGCCTCCGGAAACCAAACTGAATCTGCTGTACATAGGGGTTATTCGAACATGTATTCGAATAACATCAGTCTACGCCGGAGCCCCGACAAAACCTAGATGAGGTGTGGACGGACGGCGGCTCAGGGGGCAGGATGGAGCCATGAGTTCCAATGACGCACTCCTGAAGCACGTAAGCATCGCCGCCAAAGACACCACCCTGGTGGCCAAATTCGATATTGACGGCAACATTCCAGGATCGGGCGCCTTCGTAGTGGGGCTCGTGGCTGCAACTCCGGATTACTCACATCAACGGAGGCTTGGAATTGAGTTCATGAACGGCGAGGCGGTGTCGATTTACTCGTTCAGCCATGACGGCACGGAGGAGAACTTCGACGTCAACAGCGTCGAACATTCCGGCAGCACCATTACCGGCAGTTTCCCCATGAGCACTGTGCTCGGGCTGGGCAAAGGCCACCTCATGTCGGCCTTCAGCGAGGCCGACGGCCGGGAATTCCAGTCAGGAGTGCCGGTGGACGAAGCGCTCTAGGCGCTTCGCAAGTTCTAGCTGTTGTCCTTGTGGATTTGCAGCTCAAGCTCGATGAACTTCGAGATCATGGCCCGGTAGGTGCTTTCCACGATATCCGGGTCAATTTCTTTTTTCTCGGCCGCGGCACGGACATGTTCGATCACGCGCTCCACCCGTCCGGGGGCCCGGACTTCCGCGTCGTCGCCCTTGAGCGTTCCCGCGATCCTGATCAGTCGTTCGCGGCGCGCAATCAGCGTGACGATCTGGTCATCAACCTCGTCCACGGCGATCCGGACAGCTGCGAGCTGTTCCCTGTCAGCCTTGGCGTTCTTATCGTCTCCGTGATTTGTGGGCATGTCCATGACAGTATCGAACCATGCAGCCCCGAGTCGATTTTATTTCACTGGGAGTGCGAAGCGTCGCCGCCTCCCGCCGCTTCTATGTGGACGGCCTTGGCTGGCCCGTCCACCGCGAGTTTCCAGAGGTGGTGTTCATCCAGGTCAACCACGGCCTCATTCTCTCGCTCTGGGACGCCGGGCAGATGCAGGCCGAGGCGGCCGTCGACGCCCCGGCCGCCGTCCCCTGCATTACGCTCAGCCACAACGTGGCAAGCGCAGACGAAGTCGACCAGGTGGTGGCACAGGCGCAAGCCGCCGGAGCCACTGTGGTGGCCAGCCCCAAGACCCAGCCGTGGGGAGGCTACACGGGGTACGTCGCCGATCCGGACGGCTTCCGGTGGGAGATTGCTTTCAACCCCACCTGGACAGTTGACGACGGCGGACGTGTCACCGTCTGATGGCTGCCGGCGGAGTGTGCGGCGTCAGAAGAGGGCTTCCACGGGCTCGATGAGTTCCGGCGAATTATTGCGGACGTTGCCCACGGCTTTCCCCACCGAATCCACGCGCCAGCCGGACGCGACATCCTTCACCCCGGAGCGGACCAGGTCCACCAGCCCGGCGGCATCATCAACCTGCGGGTCGAGCCAGGCGGCCATCGTTTCCCTGCTCATGGGCAGCGGGACACGGTCGTGGAGCGCCGTGAGTTCACCGAACACCGTGGCTTCAGCGCCCTCCGGCGGGGAATCCGCCGTCATGATGGACATCGAAAGCATCCACCGTGCCGGGTCGCCCTGCGGCGTGGACGGATCCTTCCACCACTCGTACAGCCCGGCAAAGACAATGCCGGTGCCTTCGGTGGGGTGGACGTAGTAGGGCTGCTTGCTGCGGCCCTCGCCCTGCTTCCATTCGTAGTAGCCGTCCGCCGGCACAGCGCAGCGCCGTGACTGCACGGCCTTGCGGAACGCCGGCTTTTCCAGCACGGTTTCACTCCGGGCGTTGATCATCTTCGGCCCGATGCGCGGGTCTTTCGCCCAGGACGGCACGAGGCCCCAGCGGGCGATGTGCAGCTGGCGGGTGGTGCCGCCGTCGATCAGGCGTTCCAGGACGATGGGGGCATCGTCCGTGGGGGCAACGTTCCAGGACGGCGGGATGGCTATTTCATTTTCGAGTTCGGCGTCGAATTCTGCCAGCAGGTCCCCGACGGCCCTGGCCATCACGTAGCGTCCACACATGGCACCAGCATGCCATCGCAATACAAGCGGGGGAATACCGACGCACGGGTTACGGTTGACAGGAACGAAACTGACCGGCATAAAACCTAAACACGAGGAGAGCTCCGTGGACTTCACTCCCGAAGACGGCACCATCACCATGTTTTCCACCACCTGGTGCGGCTACTGCAACAGGCTCAAGAAGCAGCTCGATGCCCAGGGAATTGGCTATACCGAGATCAATATCGAAGAAGTCGATGGCACGGCCGAACTCGTCGAGCAGATCAACGGCGGTAACCGCACGGTTCCCACCGTCCTTTTCCCGGACGGCACCGCCGCCACGAACCCGTCGGCCGCCGAGGTCAAGAGCCGTCTCGCGGCATAAGGTCAACAGCCGCGCAGGTTCAACCTGGCGTAGGGAGGGAGGCGGTCAGCGCAGTTGCGCGGCCGCCTCTCTTGCGAGTGACGTAGCGATCCGGGTGAGCGTGGTTGATTCGATGGACCACTGCTGCCAGTAGAGCGGTACGTCCAGATACCCGTTTGCGTCCAACACGGTGAGGGCGCCGGCGTCAAGAAGTGGCATGGCCTGAAGGTCGGGCAGCATGCCCCAGCCGAGCCCGAGTTCGATCGCGTGCACGAAGGCCGAGGACGCGGGGACGTAGTGGCGGGGCGGGAACTTGACACCTGAGCCCAGCCTGCGCTCAAGGTAGCGGTCCTGGAGGGCATCCTTGCGGTCGAAAACCACCACCGGCGCCGAGGACAGGGCCTCGTCGGTAAACCCCTCGGGCAGCCACTGTTCCGCAAACGGGACGCTGGCCACGGGGCGGTAGCGCATGACGCCCAGCGGGCGGGCAGTGCATCCCTGCACCGGCTCAGGATTGGAAGTGATGGCCGCCATCGAGGTTCCTTCGCGGAGGCGGTCGATGGAGTGGTCCTGATCGTCGATGGTGATCTCAAAACTTGCCCGTTCAACTCGCGCCAGGGCCGGGAGAACCCACGTAGCCAGCGAATCGGCGTTGATGACCAGCGGAATGCGCGGGCGCGCCCCGGCACCCTCCAGCCCCAGTTCATCCATGGCCTCACTTTCGAGGAGAGCCACCTGGCGGGCCAGCCGAACCACAACGCTTCCGGACTTCGTGGGCCGGACCGGCTTGGTGCGGAGCAGCAGGACGCGTCCGGTCTGCTGCTCCAGTGCCTTGATCCTCTGGCTGACCGCAGACGACGTCACATGCAGCGCCGCGGCGGCACGGTCGAAGGTGCCGTGGTCGATCACCGCCGCGAGCGTTCTTAGCTGTTCGGTTGTTGCATCCATCCTGAATTTTCCTTAATACAGTTAAGAAAGTTTAGCTGTACTCATGATCCCGTGACGCCTAGAGTCAGGCAGGTGGAAATCCCCGACACTCTCGCTGCCCTTGCCACCGGCTTTGGAGCCGGCCTGTCCCTCATCGTCGCCATTGGCGCGCAAAACGCCTTCGTCCTGCGCCAGGGACTGCGCCGCGAGCACATGGTCCCCATCGTGGCTGTCTGCATCGCAAGCGACGCGGTCCTGATTGCTGCGGGCGTGGCTGGCGTGGGCGCGCTGATCCAGGCCGCACCGCTGGCACTGGCCATTGTCCGCTGGGCCGGAGCCGCCTTTCTTCTCACCTATGCTTTTTTCGCGGCCAGGCGCGCCCTGAAGCCTGGCGCCATGACGGCCGCCGCCCCATCCGCACGCAGCACGCTGGCAGCAACGGTGAGTACCGCCGTCGCCCTGACATGGTTGAACCCGCACGTGTATCTGGACACCGTGGTGCTCCTGGGCTCCCTTGCTTCCGACAGGGGCCCCGATGGCCGCTGGCCGTTTGCCTGGGGAGCGATCGCGGGAAGCACGCTCTGGTTCAGCCTCCTGGGCTTCGGTGCGAAGTTCCTGGCCCCGGTTTTTGCCCGCCCCGGAGCCTGGCGGGTTCTCGACGGCGCCATCGCCGTCCTGATGGTGATCCTGGCCGCGTTCCTGGCCGTTCCGTAGGGTTGCCCGCTCATTTGGTGATGGGCTGGTCCAGGGTGAGGCTGACCGTCTGGCCGGGCTTAAGCTCGCCGGACGGCAGGTCCGTGAATTCAATCCAGGTCCGCGTCCCCGGCGCCAGCGGCCGATTGGCGGATTCGAGTTCATCGAGGCGCAGATTGAAGCGGAACGCGACCTGGCGCTCGACGTCCCCGGCCGCCGTCGTGTAGGTGACAGGCACGCCGTCGGCGTTGGCAGTGGCGGTGCCCTGCGCGCCCTCGATCTTCAGGTCTCCTGGCATTAGCCTCACCCGGGTTCCGGCGGGGATCGGCCGGTCTGCCTTTAATCCGGGGTTGTACAGCAGCAGCTGCCGGGTGGTGGAGCGGAACCGGTAGCCGAGGCCGTCAAGGGAGTCCCCGTCCACCGTGGTGTAGAAGTCGGCCCGGCCGAATGAGCTGTTGACGGTCTTTCCGGTGCCGGATCGGCTGTCCACCGGCTTCTTCTGCAGCTCGATCTGCTGACCCGGGTGAAGGAAGTATACGTTCCCCTGCTCGTGGACGAACGGGACCTTGTTTGCCTCCGCCAGCTGTTCCTCAGTGATGCCGAAGCGGTACGTGATGCCGTCCAGCGTGTCGTCGGCCGACACGATGTACGTCCTGGGGATGCCGGCGCCATCGACACTCGCGGTACCGGTGGCTGCGGCCATCGGGCCGGCAGGAGGAATCAGCCGCAGTTTCGTTCCGGGTGACAGCGGCGCCCCGGGAGTGAGCCCGTTAAAAGCGGCGATCTTGGCCTCCGAGATCCCAAACGCGTCAGCCAGGGCCGCGTGGGTGTCACCCGCCGCCGTCGTGTAGAAATCGACGTTTCCAAACGAATCGGCCACCTTGGGCCCCTTCAGTGACCTCGGAGCGGGCACACCCGACGTCGCCACAGCCGCGGACGCCTGCGTCTCAGGCGCCGCCGGGTCCGTCGCCCGCACCGCCTGAGCGCCGCACCCCGTCAGTCCGCCGGTTAGTGCGCCGGCAAGCACGACGGCGAGCGCCAGCCCTTTGGCCGGTACATCTGAGCTTCTTTTCCCTGTTTCAACCATTGCAGTCCCCCCAATCCGGCAACGCGGGAAACCCGCGCAAAGCACGCCATCGAGCATAGGCGATACACCGGCTGGCTGCCGTTAACCCTGCAGGCTGCTGAAGTCCGCGTGCGCGAGGGCTGCGTAGCCGCCATAAGTGCTGATCACGGCATCCTCGATGGCCTGAACGTCCAGGTGCGGCACGAGGTCGTCCACCGCGCCTGCCGTCGCCGGATCCCAGTCCAGACCAAGGGCGGCATAGCTCGCTGCAAGGACGCTGCGGATCGGCGCCGAATTCTCCACCACGATGACCGAGCTGAACAGCCACGCGCCGGACACGACGCGCTGCGCGGTTCCTACGAGCTTGACCTGATGCGACGGAACCTCCGGATCGGTGCCGTGGACGCTGAATTCGCCCGGGCAGTACTCCCCCGGGATCTCGCCTACGGCAGCATCCACACCGGTGCTGCGGAGCGCCTGCGCCAGCATCTCGCCGAAGAACGCGAACCTGCCCTTGGCTCCGGCGATCGCATCAGTGTGGGGTTCCACATGGTCAACGATCAGGGTGCCCTCGTGGTACGCGGCGGCCCGTCCGCCGGCTTTGCGGATCAGCGGCTCGAAGCCCTGCTCGCGGCACGCCTGCGCGGCGGCTCCGAAGCCGGCGAGATGGGTGTCGCGCTGCCCGAAGGCCACCGTCGGCGCGGGGCGGTAGAGCCTGAGCGTGGGCCCGATCCGGCCAGCCTTGGCCAGGCCCAGCAGCTCGATCCCGAAGTCAAGGTCCCTGGCTGCCCCCAGCGAGTGGTGCTGGCGAACGACGGTCAGCGCCCGCGGTCCGGCCCCAGCCTGCTGCATATTGCTAAGCTCCCTTATGGTCATAGTGCAATTCCTGGTCGTAGCAAGTGCGTTCGCCGTGATCGACGCCGTATGGCTCAAGCTCATGAACCCGTTCTACCGCAGCCACATCGGCGACCTGCTGGCCGATCGGCCCAATCTAGGGTACGCCGTCGCTTTCTACCTGATTTACATCGCCGGGATCGTCTTTTTCGCGCTGCGGCCAGCGCTCGACGGCGGCGGCTGGCTGGCCGCCGTCGGCTATGGGGCGGCGCTGGGTGCGTTCGCATACGCGACGTATGACCTGACGAACGCCGCGACGCTCAAAAACTGGCCTCTCCAGCTGATTCTCGTTGACCTGGCCTGGGGCGCCGTGCTGACCGCGCTCGCCACGCTGGCCGGCTGGCTGGTGTTCCACTAGGCCGGTTCACCGGACGGCGGCGGCCTCCTAGCTCTTCCGCAGCGTCAGGATCTGCTCTGCGCGGCCGAACGGCCCGGCCAGGTCATGCAGCACTGTGGACGTGAGCCCGATCCCGTCGGTGCCAAAAGACACGGCGTTGTCCAGACCCAGCCATTCGCCCTCCGGACGGCGGTACATGTGGATCTGCAGGTCCAGGTTGGGGAACGCATAGCTGTCCTTACCAGGGGGCACCCTGGCGGCAATGCCGTTTGCCGTGTCCACGAGGCCCATCAGCCGTGCCATGTCAGTGCTGTCCGCCGCGTTCGTCAGCGGGTGGTCGGTGCGCAACCAGACCTTGCCCGAGCCTGGCCGGTGACCGTCCGCTACCCTCATCTCGAGCGACCGGATGTACCCGCCGGGCCAAACACTGGCGCCGTCGTATGGCTTGCAGTCGCCAGGGGACGGGATCGCGGTGTCCTCGAAGGCAGCGACGGCAGCGGTATCGGAAGTGACCATCCGCCACGCGGTGGCCCGGATGGCCACCCGTCCGGCCGCCACCAGTTCTGCCTGCAGGAGTTCGATGGTCCGGCCGGGGCGGAGCGTTGTGGTGACGATGTCGAAGCCGCCGCCGGGAATCAGGCCCAGGATCTCGTAGCTGAGGCGCGCCATGCGCATGTCAGCGCGCGGCTCGTGCCGTTCCAGCCGGTCGGCGAGCAATCCCGAGGCCGGCGCCATGTGCTGTTCGTGCACGTTCCAGGCCCCCTGGGCATGGAGGGTTGAGCAGAAGCGTCCCCCACCCAGGTCCTTGTAATAGAAGTCGCCCTCGGCGAGTTCCGGCAGTGCAGCAGTCAACGTCGACCCCTTCGAAGCTCTGATTGATCATCCCGAATCACCCTATCGCTTCGCGCCCCGGGCAGATGTCCCAGGCCCCCTGCCTCGGGGGCACCGAATCCTCCGGCCACTCGGGTGCGGGGAGTGCTCCACATCGGACAACGACACCGACGACGGCCGCGGCTGGGTGCTGGTTCCGCCTGGCCGCGGCGACCGCCGGACGCGCGCGCTTAAAGCTCCCGTTCTCCATATGATGTTCTGGGTAGACTCGGAGACTGGTCCTTCTAGCAGCCCTCAGAAGAGGTGTTCCACTGATGCGAGTAATTAGCTACAACCTCCGCAAGCACAAGGCGAGCGGCGAGCTGGTCAATCTGGCCCGCAACTTCGGGGTCGATGCCCTTTGCCTGCAGGAGTGCGATTCAGCCGACCTGCCCGACACCCTCGGTCCCCTGCACTTGGCCGACTTCACCAAGGGCAACCGGCTCGGCTTGGCAATCTACTACCGCACCGAACGGTTCACGGCGCTGGAAACCAAGACCTTTGCCCTGAAAAAGTCCATGCACGACCGTGTGATGGCGCCCGCCCACGAGCGTCTGATCGGCACCCGAATGGTGGACAACGAGACGGACCACGAATTGGTCATCGGCTCCTTCCACGCGGCGCCGCTGACCGCCTCGAATTCGCTCCGCCGCAAGCAGATCCATGCCGCGCATGCGGAGCTGCTGAGCATGGGCAGCGGGCTCATGACGCTGATGGTCGGGGACTTCAACTACCCCTTCTTCACCAAGAGTCTGCACGCCAACATGAAGGACTCGGGTTACGCCCTGTCGCTCAGTAACCGCAGGACCTATACGCGCTACAAGGTCTTCAAAGGCCACTTCGACTTCGCGACGTCCCTCGGGCTGGACATTGAAAGCGTTGAGACGCTGCCCCGCGGCAAGTCCGACCACCTGCCTATCCTGGTCACCGCGGAATACGGTCAGGACCGCTCACCGATCAAACAGCAGCCCGTGTCCTGACCCGGCAGTTCCTGGCACGGGCATTCCCTTCAGGGAATCGCCCGCCAGCGGAATGACGTCGATCAGGGCATTCCGGCCAATGACCACCACCACATACCCGCCTCCGGCCCACCATGGCGCCCCGATCGAATGAGTGCCAGTGAATCCCTGAAGGCCGGAATCGAGCAGCGCCCCCAAAGCGCTGACCGCCCCGCCGGCGCCGATCAGCAGTCCGAACACCGAGCCCGCCACGGTGGGCACCTCTGCGAGCCGGCCGGGCCCATTGGCAGGATGCAGCCACGTCCACCGGTGCCACCCCCACACAGCGGCCCAGACCAGACAGATGGCGAGTCGCCACGGGGCGGTTTGCACGAGCCATCTTCCGTTGACCTTGACGAGATCAAACACATCCTCGGTCTCGTACTCCGGGTTCCCGAAAGGGCCCGACCCGTTCGAGGCCGGCGATGATGAAAAAAGTGACAATCAGGATCCTGTCGGGCCGCCTCGTGGATGCGCCCACTGGAGGGGACTATGTGGGGCGGTGCTCGACAGTGAAGTCGCCGCCGGGATACATAATCGTCTCGTGGCCGTCGTCAAAGCGGACGTGGTACGGCGGGGTTCCGTTGGGCCCGCGGACTTCCAGAATCTCACCATGCCGGTCCGACGATTCAACCGTCCTACCGTGGATGATGATGCGGTCTCCCTGGGTTGCCTCCATGGCAATCACCTCCCAGCCCTAGCGTACGGTGCTGGCCCCATCTTCGGAACAGGGCGTCAGGACAGGATGACGGGCCGTGTTTCGTCAGGCTTTGCCCCGCGCGTGACGGATGCAAAATGGCGTCCACGGCCGCGCCTCAAGCCGCCCCTCCCCGATTTGCTCCCCGCAGATGGAGCATGAACCGTAGGTGCCTGCGGAGATCCGCTCCAGGGCGGCCTCGACCTGTGTCAGGCCGGACCTGCTTTGGTCCAGCAGTGCCGAGGCCTGGGACAATTCGAAGGCGATCGTGGCGCCTTCAGGATCGTGCTCGTCGTCCACATTGGAGTTCTGCCGGGCGGCGTTGGCCGAGGCAATGTCGGCGCGGAGCGCGGGCAGCAGGGCGAGTTTGCGGGCACGTTCCGCTTCAAGAAGCATTCGGAACCGCTCGAGATCAATCATGCTGCAGCGGGTCAGTCATGAAGCACCGGCCGTTCGTGCTCGAGCAGTTTTTCGCTGAGTGCGGGCCAGGACGCAGCGAAGGCGGGGTGAAGGTTGAGCCCGGCCACATCGTCGACGGGGATCCACTTCAGTTCAATGCTTTCGGGGTCGGTGATGGCGGCTTCGAACGGCTCCAGGACGACGACCGCGACAGTCGTGTAGGACCAGTAGCCGACGTCGAACACAGAGGTGAACAGGACCCTGACGTTCTCCTCCGGGACAGCGGCCTCTTCGAAGGCTTCCCGGAGTGCACCGGTGACAGGGTCCTCTCCCTGATGGAGCGCGCCGCCGGGCAGGCCCCACGTACCGCCGTGGTCACTCCACGTGGCGCGGTGCTGCAGCAGGATACCCTTCTCCGCATCGTGGGCCAGGAGCCCTGCTGAACCGAACCGGCCCCAGAATCGCCCGCGCTCCCCCTCCACCCAGGCGTCGCCGGGATCACGCGGGCCGAACGGGCGGCGGGGATCTCCGGGCGGCGGCGAAACCATATTCTCCATCGTTCCAGTGTGCCCCATGGGAAGATGCTTTGATGAGCCTGCGGCTGCTTCTTGTTTCCGACACCCACGTCCCCAAGCGGGCCAGGACGCTGCCTGAACAGGTGTGGGCCGCCGTCGCCGAAGCGGACGTGGTGTTCCACGCTGGGGACTGGGTGACGGGGGAACTACTGGACGACTTCGAGCGGCGCAGCCGCAGGCTGATCGGTGTCTGGGGCAATAACGACGGCGGCGACGTGCGGCAGCGGCTGCCCGAGACGGCCAGCGTCACGTTGGACGGCGTGCGCTTCAGCATGATCCACGAGACTGGGCCGGCGAAAGGGCGGGAAGATCGCTGCGAAGCGCTCTTCCCGGACGCAGACGTCGTGGTCTTCGGCCACTCGCACATTCCCTGGGACACGACGTCGGGCGGTGGCCTGCGCCTGCTCAACCCCGGCTCACCCACCGACCGCCGGCGCCAGCCCGTGTGCACGTACATGACGGCCGCCGTCGGCGACGGCCGCCTGCTGGACGTGGAACTGGTCGAGGTCAGTCATGCTTGAAGGCGTCCTTGACCTTTTCGCCAGCCTGCTTGATGTCGGCTTTGGCCTGGTCAGCCTTGCCTTCGGCTTCGAGGCCTTCATCGTCTCTGGCCTTGCCAGCGCCTTCTTTGACCTTGCCGCCAAGCTTTTCTGCTGCGTTATCAATCTTGTCGTCCAGACCCATGACTGTCCTTCCGTCGCGCCCCCGCTGGCTGCGGGCCGGCTCGTGTTTCCAGTGTAGAACCGCCGACCCGACCGGTGAAGAGTCGGGCGGATGGCGTGCAGAATATGGGCTGACCCCCAATTTGGGGGGTGCGGCACGGACCACCAGATCGGGTCTGAGGCCCGGGCTTTTCCCAAGAGTAAGCAGCGAGAGTAGCTGTGTCCTGAAGTTGAAGGAAGCCGCGAACCGTCGATGAGGGACTGCCGGGTCCGGGCGCACTCCCCCCGAAGCGCCGGACCCGGCTACAACGCTTGCCTGGCCGCTCAGCCCATCCGCTCACCCCAGGAAGGGGTCAGCCGCGAGGTCGCTGCTCCGCCAGCAATTCGTCCGTTGCGGAGTCAGGCTGTCCCTGGAAGTATTGTTCAAGAATTTTCTGGAAGGCCGGTTCCGCTGGCGCTGCGCGGAAGAACAAGGTCACGGAAGAATGCAGCTTCTGCGCGTCGATGCCGCCGAAGATCTGTCCCGCCGTCCGGTTCTTGAGTCCGGCCACTGCGTCCGCACACTCGGTCAGCCTCGGGCCAAGCACCGGATGCCGGAGGTAGGCCCGCGCTTCATCCAGCGAGGAGATGGCGTACAGCCTGGACGTGGCGCTCTGGCCCAGCCCGGCAATCTGGGGAAACACGAACCACATCCAGTGACCTCTCTTGCTGCCGCCCCGCAGCTCGACCAGTGCGTGATCGTAGGTGCCGCCGTCGTTCTGGGCGGTCAGAAAGCGATCAAGGTTATAGGGATCATCCACAGCTGCTCCTCGGTCGTCGACGGGATTCCCGCACTGTACAGACGGGTTTCCCGCACTGCACATACGCCATCGTGGGCGCGCCGCGAGGTAGCGGTCAACATCCCGGCCGCCGCACGGCCACTCCGGATGCCCGGTTAGGAGCCGTTCACGCAGCCGTAATGAACCGTCTGGACGTATCCTCACCGAGCCACGCCGGCCAAGGCCCATGTTTCCGCTCCAAAGGCCTTGTGAGCGCCCAATAAGGCCGCGCCTCAAGCGGCCCCGTTAACATTCCGGAAACAGAGCGGTCATGCGGGCTTTACTTTAGGACGATTTCTGAAACGTTGACGTAACTCGGCTAGCCATGGCCTGAAACAAACGTCCACGAGTATCGATACGGGGGAAATCGGCCGGCATCATCGGAGCCCGGTTGGCAAACTTGATGCGAAGGGACACACGGGTGGAACTCACTGCGGGAAACGTCTGGGTAATGGTGTCGGCGGCACTCGTTCTACTCATGACCCCAGGTCTGGGCCTCTTCTACGGCGGCATGACCCGTGCGAAGGCTGCCCTCAACATGATCATGATGAGCTTCGTCTCGGCGGGCATCGTCGGAGTCGTCTGGGTCCTCTGGGGTTATTCGATGAGCGGCGGCGAAGGCTTCCTGGGCGTGTTCGGCAATCCGTTCGCCAGTTTCGGCCTCTCCAACATCGTTGGTTCCGACCTGATCAAGGCCGGCTTCAGCGGAACGTTCGCCATGGTCACCGTGGCCCTGATCAGCGGCGCCATCGCGGACCGGGCGAAGTTCACCGCCTGGGTCATTTTCGTCCCGCTCTGGATCACAGCCGTCTACTGCCCCCTCGCTTTCATGGTCTGGGGCGGCGGCCTCATGAGCCACGGCGGAGCGGTCAGCGCAGTCTTCGGACAGGTCATCGACTTCGCCGGCGGCACCGTCGTCGAAATCAGCTCCGGCATCGCAGCCCTGGTTCTTGCCCTCATCATCGGCAAGCGCCACGGCTTCGGCAAGGACGCCAGCAACCGGCCGCACAACGTCCCGTTCATCATGCTCGGCGCGGGTATCCTCTGGTTCGGCTGGTTCGGTTTCAACGCCGGCGCGGCCACCACCGCCGAGCAGGCCGGACTGATCTGGATCAACACGCTTGCGGCTCCGGCAGCGGCGATGCTCAGCTGGCTCGTCACCGAAAAAGTCCGCCATGGCCACCCGACTTCGCTGGGTGCTGCGTCCGGCGCCGTCGCCGGGCTGGTCGCCATCACTCCCGCCTGTGCCAACGTCAGCCCTGTCGCCGCGGTGGCCCTCGGTTTGGTTGCCGGGTTTGCTTCGGCCATGTTCGTGGAGCTGAAGTACAAGTTTGGATTTGACGATTCGCTCGACGTCGTCGGTGTCCACCTCGGTGCCGGGCTCGTCGGCACACTGGCCCTGGGCTTCATCGCCCTGCCCGTCAACGGCGAAGGCGGCGGCCTCTTCTACGGCGGCGGCATCCAGCAGCTCGTTGCCCAGACTGTTGCCGTCCTCATCACCCTTGCACTGTCCGCGTTCATGACGGCGGTGATCGGCATCGCCCTGCACAAGACCATCGGCTTCCGTGTCAGCCATGAGGACGAGGTCACGGGCGTAGACCTGACCGAGCACGCCGAGACCGCGTACGAGTTCGGCGGACTTGGCCCAAGCCAGTTCCACCCGCTCCGCCAGCACATCCACACCATGCCGTCGGCGCAGCAGAGCGTCCAGCCCGTGCCGGAAACGGTCAGCGCCTAAGCGCCTTCGGGTACAGCCGCGCGCCTATACGCCGGTCGAAAGCCGCAACTCCGGCCGGCTTTTCGCCACTTCATCCAGTACGAGGGAGATTGCCTCACGGGCTGCCCTGCACTCGGGTCCATCGCCCGCGGGTTCCGCGAGAATGGTCCTCGCCTGGCTGGAGAACCTGTCCCAGTCACCCCTGCCGCCCCGAAGTGCCCGCAGCGGCGCCAAGAGGGCAGCACGGCGCAACCAGACGTCAGACTCCCCCGCCCACCGGTCCAGCACAGCGTCAGCCCGTCCCCTGCCCTGAGCGTCGAGACCCTCCATCAGGGGACCAACGACGTCCACCGCCAAAGGATCGACCAAGTCGCGCAATCGTGCCGTCCTGACAAAGCCTTCGATACGGGTCAGGTCTGAGTTCATCAGTAGCCGCACTTTGGATTGAAGCAGTACGACGGCGGCGAGGCGGCGTTCAAAAACCGGCACAGCCCAGAGCTCCGAACTCAATGCGGTGACCTCGTCGTGCGTCAGGTCGGAGTGGCGGCGGAGGGCATCGCGGATGGTGCCCCGCACCGCCCCAACCGAGGAGCCGTAGAACTGAAGATCGTCGCCAAGCTTGAGACGCATATCTTCGGCCCGATGCCACGCACCTTCACGTTGAAGGGCGATGTCGATGAACTCGCCAGCCTCACTCACCTGACTATTCTTTCCGGTCCCGCGCCGCGACGTCTAATCCCCCTGATGCACGTGTCTTGGTCAATTGTGAGGGCTTATCCGAGCCGGCGGCCGCGCCTATACTCGTTGCACCGGCTCTTTCACTGCGCAGAGGCAGCGACGGAATATTGAAAGGTCGAGGTCGCCGTGGTCACGAACCCGTTTCGGCACCTACAGCACGATGACTCTGAGGCTTCGAAGAAGCACAGGCACAAAACCACCTCATGGCTGCAGCGCGAAGAAAGCCAATTCAGCCACGGCAACAGCAGCCTGTTCTTCATCGCGCATGACACGCCGTCGCCTCCCGGCGTGACCTGCATCCAGGGGCATGAGGTCAGGCCCGGCGAAACCACCTGCGACCACGGGCATCCCGTCGGTTGATCATCAGCGCAAAGGCACCCCCGGCCATTGAGTCCCGGCCTCCATCGTGGAGTATCGACAACTGCGACCGAACGGAGGAGGCTGTCACCGTACGCAATCTGGTGAATGGTTTGCCGTGATATCTGCGCGCGCGTGCTCATTCTGCTGTCGGGTTTCAGTATCTGACCTGACGGCCCATATCCACCCCACGTTGAAAGAAGGAGTGCAATGCCCAGTAACGTTGTCACTCAGCTGGATGTGAAGTCACACAACACCCCTGACGAAAAGCGCCGCCCGGATAAGGCCGCGGTCGACGTCGTCACGGTTGGCGACTACACCATTGGCCGGCTCACATTTGAGCCCGGATGGCGTTGGTCCGAGTCAATCAAGCCCGTGGTCAATACCGACTCGTGCCAGAACAGCCACGTCGGCTTCTGCGTCGCCGGGAAACTGGTCGTCGAAACGACTGATGGAAAACGTATCAACATCACTCAAGGCGATTCGTACACCATCCCGCCAGGCCACGACGCCTGGGTCGAAGGAGACGACTCGTTTACGGGCATCGAGTTCCTGAGCGCTGCCACGTTCGCCAAGGCGGCGGACTAGCCTTACTGCGCCGCGCCGCCGGCTCCCGACGCGGTTTTTGCCTGCAGTCTTTGGGTCCGCGCCGGCTTCCCGGATCGGTGGGCCGGCTTCCCGGATCCGTGGGCCGGCTTCCCGGATCGGTAACCAGGGAACCTGGCCACCGATCCGTCGGACGCTTGAACACCGGGAGCCCGCTGCATGCAGGCGCCGTTAGATGCGCCAATAGCGCTGATCGGTAGCGGGTAGAGCCCGCGCTGAACGGCAGCGTCGGTCCCACGGGGCCGTTGCGCCCGAAACATCAAAATCGCCAGCCGACGCCTGCTCCTGCATGGTGACCATTCCCATGCGACCGGACATTGCCAAGCACTCGATTCCATCCTGTCAACCGATTTCGGTTTGCAGTCGATGGTCACGAACAGGTAACGTTGGCGACTGGCCCGGAGGGCTGGCCCGAAAACCGGGCCCCGGATGCCTGAACGCAGGGCTCTGGACGCGTCGGGCGGCACCGTTGCCGCCCCGGCTCCCGTAAAGGGGGCCGAAGAACTTCCGCATGCGTCATCACACCCCAGCTGTGTTTCGTGTGCGCCATTCCTATGCCCGGAGGGGTCCTCTTTTGTCCAAGAACAAGCTCGCCATAGCCATTGCCATCGGCGCTCTGTCCCTGACCGGGTGCAGCGTCGCTCCATCTGCAACCGGCACCACCAGCCCCTCGGTTGCCGCCGGTTCAGCCGCGGGTGCTGCAGCGGGTGCTGCAGCCCCCGCGTCCTACGCACGCGGCGCTGCGGCAACGACGGTTGTGCCAGCCTCCTACCTCACCACAGCGAGCACAGACAAGCAGGCCGCCACAAGCCTGCGCTGGGGCCCGGTCCTTGCGGGCGACGAGTTCTCCCGCGCCGGTGCACCGGCCGCCACAAAATGGAGCGTCTACAAGGGTTCAGGGCATGCGGGCAAGGGTGTCCGCAGCGCGAAGGCCTGGTCCGTCGCCAACGGCGTTGCCACGGTAAAGGGTGACTCGGCCGGGACCACCGGCGGCATGTCTGCAAAGTTCGGGCGCCAAAAGTACGGCCGCTGGGAAACCCGCATGAGGACCAGCGCGCGGGCACCGCAGTATCATCCGGTTCTGATCCTCTGGCCCAACAGCAGCACGGGTTCGAAATGCTCCGAGGTCGACTATGCCGAGGGCACGTCTGATACCACCAAGATGAAGTTCTTCCTGCACTACGCCTGTGGCGGCTCCAGTTCCCAGACCACGATGGCGAAGGCCGTTGATACGACGCAGTGGCACAACTACGCGGTGGAATGGACTCCTTCCGGCATCACCGGATACATCGACGGCGTGAAGACCTTCACCGACACCAACCGGGCGCACTTGCCGTCGGTTGCCATGCACCAGACACTGCAGCTCGACTGGTTCCCGAACGGGGCACGCACCACGCCTTCTCAGATGCAGGTCGACTGGGTCCGCGTCTACAAGTAAGACGGGCACCAACGCAGGCTTGGCGGGTCCCTGTTTCCTCTCCTCCGGGCATGCCGGAGAGGAGGAACGTCGGGGCAGCTTCCGCACTGCACAGGGCCTGCCTGCTCAGTCCCCTGAGCGGCCGGGTCGGCGTCCGGACAGGTCCTGCACCGCTTGCTGGATGCCCACATCTTCGCGCTCGACATTTTCAAGGTAGAGGCGGCCTGCGGTGATGAACGCGCCAGCCACTTCGAAAAGGGTCACCCCACGGACGTGGAACCGCTGCCCGTCAGTCCGGTTTCCGGACCACAACCATTCGCTCCATGTGGTGTTGCCGTCGTCGACTGAACGGACCACTTCCGCGCGGAAATCAGGAATGCCGGCAAACATCGCCCGCCAGTTTGCGTGCATTTGGGCCCGGCCAACGAAGGCCCTGCCAGGATGCGCCGGCTGCTCGCTTCGGTAGTCCTCGTGGAACAGCGCGGCTGCCGCTTCGAGGTCATGGGCGTTCATTGCCGCCGCCAGTCGATCAACAATTTCATTCAATAGTTCGCTCCCTTTTTAGTTGCTAGCTGCTCCGGTAGGCTGCAAGGAACGCGGAGATTCTGCGCACTGCTTCCTCGATGTCTTCCACGGATGGAAGGATGACGAAGCGGAAATGGTCAGGCTCGGGCCAATTGAACGCCGTTCCGTGCGAAACCAGGATCTTCTGGTCCCGCAGCAAATCCAGGACAAACTGCTCGTCGTTCTTTACCGGATAGAGCTCTGGATCAAGGCGTGGAAACAAATACATTGCTCCCGCGGCGGGGACGCACGTCACGCCGGGTATGGCGGTGAGCAGTTTCAGCGCTCGGTCACGCTGTTCCCGCAGTCTTCCCCCGGGCCGGATCAGCGCATCGATGCTCTGGTAGCCGCCGAGACAGGTTTGAATCGCGTGCTGGGCAGGGACGTTTGGACACAGGCGGAGAGAAGCCAGCAGTTCCAGCCCTTCGCGGTAAGCCAGCGTCGCCGCGTGCGGACCGGTGACGGCCACCCAGCCAGCGCGGTAGCCGGGCATGCGGTACGCCTTGGACAGACCGCTGAACGTTAGGCAGCAGACATCGTCCGCCACTGCGGCAGTGTGGATGTGCTCGGCGTCCTCGTAGCGGATTTTCTCGTAAATCTCGTCGGAGAAAAGGACGAGATTGTGCTTGCGTGCCAGGGCGGCGAACTGCTCCAGAACCTGCCGCGGATAGACGGCCCCGGTGGGGTTGTTCGGATTGATAATAACGATCGCTTTAGTGCGCTGGGTGATCTTCGCCTCGACGTCGGCCATGTCCGGCCACCAGTTTTCGTCCTCGTCGCACAGATAATGCACGGGTTTGCCGCCAGTGAGCGAAACGGCGGCTGTCCACAAGGGGTAATCCGGAGCAGGGATGAGAACTTCGTCACCGTTTTCCATGAATGCCTGAAGACTCATGGAAATGAGTTCGCTGACCCCGTTGCCAACGAAAATATCCTCGACGCCAATCTGCAGGAGACCCCTGGTCTGGTAATACTGTGAGATGGCGGTGCGTGCCGAGAAGATGCCCTTGGAATCGCTGTAGCCCTGGGCGCCGCGCAAGTGGTGGATCATGTCCACCACTACGGATTCAGGCGCTTCAAGTCCGAATTGCGCGGTGTCCCCCAGATTCATTTTGAGAATCCTGTGTCCCTCGGCCTCCATTTGCTTGGCCGTCTGGAGCAGGGGTCCTCGGAGTTCATACCGGACGTTCTGGAGTTTGCTGGAGAGCTGCATCGGACGCATGGTTGATCTTTTCATAATCCCGCCACGAACGTTGTTGCCGCCGATTTGTTTTCGCCAACCCGCGCGCAGCCCATTAGAGATATGAAGTATTGTTCCCAAGCGCCCCATGAAGTTGCCCCGCACGATGGCCCTGCGCCGCGAGCCGGTGAGACACTCCCTTCATGCGTGAATTGGTCGTCCTTGGCACGTCCTCCCAGGTTCCGACGCGGACCCGCAACCACAACGGCTACCTGCTGCGGTGGGACGGCGAGGGCCTGCTCTTCGACCCGGGGGAAGGCACTCAGCGGCAGATGATCCACGCCGGAGTCTCGGCCAGCCAAATCACGCGCATCTGCCTCACTCATGTCCACGGCGACCACTGCTTTGGGCTGCCCGGAGTGCTTTCGCGCATGGTTCTGGACGGCGTGGCGCATCCGGTGCACCTGCACTATCCCGCCTCCGGCGAGGACGTGGTCCGGGCGCTCGTGTCCGTCACCCCTCCACGCATTGACCTGCGATTGCACCCGCACTCCGGTCCCGGACAGATCGCACCGGGGCTGGAAGTGCGGCCACTGAAGCATCGCGTCGAGACCTACGGCTACCGGCTCACCGAGCCGGACGGCCACACACTCCTCCCGGACCGGCTCGCAGCGGCCGGCATTGCAGGGCCGGACATCGGCCGCCTGCAAAGGGACGGCAGCTTGCGCGGAGTGCACCTCAACGACGTAAGCGTCCGTCGGCGCGGTCAGCGTTTCGCCTTCGTCATGGATACGGCGCCGTGCCGGGGCGCAGAGGAACTCGCGGAAGGAGCTGACCTGCTGGTGGCGGAATCCACCTTCAGTGACGACGACGCCGGCCTGGCCGCCCAGTACGCCCACCTCACCGCCGGGCAGGCAGGCGAACTGGCTGCCGCAGCTGGAGTCGGCACGCTCGTCCTCACCCACTTCTCGTCCCGCTATGGGGATGTCAACCTGCTTGCCGGGCAGGCCCGGGCATGCGCCGGCGGGGCAACAGTCGTGGCCGCGAAGGACCTTGACAGGATCACATTCCCCAGCCGGCAGCGGACGCTGTAACGTGCGGGACGCAACGTAGTCGTCGTGAGCATACGGGCCACATGGACGCCTCACGCCAACGCGCGCACCGTCAGACGTACTTGCCGAACCAGGCCAGTGTGTCGTTCCAGGCGGCGGTCGCCTGCGTTTCGTTGTAGCGATCTCCGGTGTCGTTGTGGAACGCGTGGTCGACGCCGGGATATACCTTGAGCTCGTGGCGGACGTCTGTGGCGGCCAGCGCATCCCGGAACGCCGGCATTGCGCCGGTAATCCGGTCGTCAAGTTCCGCATACACGCCAAAGACCGCCGGCTTGATGGACGGGACCTTGTCCAGATCGGGAGCGGGTCCGTAGAACGCCGAGGTTGCCTTCAGACCAGTCAGCTCCGTCGCCGCCTGCCAGGTGATCCCGCCGCCGAAGCAGTAGCCGGTCATGGCGATCCGGTCCGGATCTACGAAGTCCTGGGACTGCAGGTAGTCGAAACCGGCGGAAAAGTCCGCCACGTGGCGTTGTGCTCCGGCCTTGGTCAGTGCCCCAGGGACGGCATCCCGGTCCAAACTCGCCGTGCCTCCCTCCCTGCTCAGCAGGTCCAGCGCCAACGCTGTGTATCCGGCCTTGGCGAACCGGCGTGCCACGTCCTGGATGTGCGGGGTCAGCCCGCGGTTCTCATGGCAGACCAGTACAGCGGGCCCTGCCTTACTGGCCTCGGGGCGGGCAAGGTAGCCGCTGACGTCTGCTCCGCCGGCAGGGAATCGCACCGTGGCCGTCACCAGGCCCGCCGCACCCTCAGGAACGGAAAGGGGGCTTTTCGCCCCCGGTACTGCGCCGGCGGAAGCCGCGCTGCTCCCGGGAAGCGACGACGAAGGCGCCGGGGTGGGCATGGGATCGGTGCTGCGCGGAACTTCATTCGGCGAGCAACCGACCAGCAGCATCGCGGCCGATGCTGCCGCCATGCTGCCGGTGATGAATGCGACCCTGCGAGTGAATGCGTGCTGGGTCATGGCGCCAGCGCTGTAATCGTCGAAGAATTCCTCGATCAGGTACTTCTCAAACTTGCCAAGCTGGGTCATGAGGGCCTCCTGGAGTTTTGCCGCAAATCCTCCTCCGAAGCCCGCCGTACTTCAAGGGGCACGGTGCGACCGGTCCCGGTGGTCGTCCGCCGGCAGCTACCGATCAGCTCATTTCCCGAAAATCTTCTTGCTGATCTTTGAAAAGACGCCGGGCTCCTTTGTCGGATCAATGACCACAGGATCCACAGAGAAATCTGTGCCGGTATCGGACACGGGCAGACGTTTGTTATCCCAGTCGACAGTTTTCATATCGGCGTTGTACACCGGAGGGGAAATGCCGTCGGCGCGAAAAACATCCCACATCCACTGAGGAATGTGGTCGACAGTACGGGGAAATGCCAATAACTCCGAAGTCAGTACGCCCGCCGTACCGACTCGCCGGGATGCAACTCCACCGGCACCTCCGGAAGCCGGAATTTCCTCGTCGAAAACCTCAACGAATCCAGGTGCATCGGGAAATACATGGACGCGTACCGTGATCCAGCTACCGAAACCGGGACGAAACGCGCTCCTCTTGAACTCGCCGAGCCAGGCCAGCTCAGAGACAGGAACGCGGTGGCGGCCCGTAGTGAAGGTCCACGTGTCCCCGGTCCTCATATCCCCGTATCGGTGTGAGAATCCCGCAAAAGTGGATTGCGTGATGACCAACTCATCGACGTCGGCAAAGGCGCCATCCGGCCCCATGCACGTTCTCTGGAGAGCTTGGAGGGCCGTCTGCACCTCAGCTGTCCCGGCCGACTGGCTAAAATCTGGCACCTACTTCACTCCCTGAACGAGGTTCTCGAAGACGTCGAAGACTTCGCGTTCGCCCGCGAACTCGTACCCAACCGCAATTGAGTGCGGCATTCCGGGCTTAGGCCCGGGCACGTTCTCCATGGACCAGCTCAGATCTACCGCCTGGCCGGCCGCCAGTCGCTGCTTGACGTCGTCCCTCATCGTACGCTCCAACTCGTGGAACGCGGGGCCGCCAGCGTTAGGCACACCGGCGCCGCGATTCTGGAACTGGTGCTGGGCGAACAGGCCGATTCGTTCCCCTGCACCCCCTAGGAACGAGGGTGCTGAATGCCCACCCTCGTAGGCCGGTCCGCCGACTCGCTTTCCTGCCAGCAGCTGCTGCCAGGCGTTTCGGTTCATGTTCCCGGCAAAGGTCGACGTGATGCGGCCCGAAACACTCTGGGCATGTCCCGTGGCGTCAGTTGCGTAGGTGAATGTATTTTCGAGGTCTCCGTCGACCTTTGCCACCACGTTGTATGTCACATTCGGCACCGGCTTATTGAGCTCCGGGGACCACGCACCGCGGACTCCAGCGTAGGTGTCTACCCTGACTACCTTGCCGGTGGCATCCGTGTAGTACTTCTCAATCGAGTCCACGGGTTCATGGGTCACGTGGTTCATCGTTGTGCGGTGTTCAACCACGTACTCCGCGTTGGGCTTGAGTCCCACGCGGTCGGCGAAGCTATCCCTCTTGCTGACCGGGAAATTCGCCTCCCCATGCCGGACCACGATGGTCTGCGTGACAGTCCCGGGTTTTGGAAAGTGTTCAACGGGGCTGACAACCTGCGCCATGGGCGTCTCGGGAACCTTGGCCGCGCGGACATGTGCCGCGGCCGAGTCCAGGCTGTCGGCCATTCGACCCATTGATCCGTGTCCAAGGCTGGCTGCACCGGCGGGTGAAACGGCAACTTTCGGGATCGCCTGATCGGTCGCTCGCAGGAGCGTCGACGCACCTTCCAAGGGACGGACCACCGCATGGTCCCAGACGGCCACCGGCGCCTGCTCAGCTGCCATCCACGCACCTACCTTGACTTTGGTGAGAGCGTCCAGAACGTTGGCGGTTGTTTGTGGCATGACGAGGTCGGAAACTTTCAGTGCCAGCGAACCGGGCTTTGACAGGACCGTTCCGGTGGAATAGAGCCCTTGGGCCGTGGTCCCGAGCAGGGCGGAGACCTTTCCAAGCCGGGCACTGTCCATCGTCGCGATGCTGAGTTTCTCCGCCGCCAGCCCGGCCTTACTGGCGACCGTCCCGGACTTCACTGCGGCGCCGGCCCCGCCGCCAACGAACAAGGAAGCGGTGTTGAATATCGCAGCACCCATGGCCCAATTCTGGTTCGTGCCCGCTTCGTCCAAATGCGCAAACGATGAAAGAACTGACCCCCAGTCCACAGAACCCGGATTGGTGACCAGGGTGTTGATGCCACCCCAGGCCTGATCGCGCTTTGCCTGGTTTCCAGTGCCAGTCAGGGACCAGACACCGTCCACAAGTTCCACCGCCCCTGCGCCCACACCCTGCAGGAACCCCAAAACCCCGTTCGGCCGGTACGGGACGGTCTGCATGCCCCAGGGCTGCTCTTCGTCGTGGTGGTCGATACCCACGAACGTGCCGGCGTCCCACAGCCAGTCATCCACCCAGTTTCCGGACCGGTGATCCGTCATGGGTGCCTGCGCCACGGTGCGCACGTCTCCTCCGGAGAGCACCGCCAAGGCAGCCGCACAGGTGTTTTGGGCCGCGTCATAGTCACTGCGAATGGCCGCGACTTCAGCTGCAAGGGCGTTGCGCCGGCCTGTCAGGTCGGCGTCGCCGCTCCAGTGCCGGGTGACGTTCGTGGTGACCTGCTCACCCTTAACCATCGTGGTCACTTCCACCGAGGTGGGAAACGAATCGATGTCCGCATCCAGCGAATGAACCCGCCGCCCGTAGGCTTCCAAGCGTTGCTTCAACTCCCGGCAGGTTGAAGAAAACGCGGTGAGGGCAGTCGCCGTCTCCGCTCCGCCGCGCTGCACCCGTTCTGCGGCGGGTGTGACCTTCCCGAAGGCGGCCAGAACAGTTGGAGCATCGTCGGTGGAGTACGACGACCCCAGCCCCTGCCATTGGCTGGCCGAGGAGGAGATGCCCGCCATGAAGTCGTCTGCGTGCCGCTGCAGCCCATGCGCCGCAGCGTCCAGGGCATCGACGTCGGGCAGGCGGAAGCCGCCGCTCGGATCCAGTCCGGACGATCCGGTCTGAACACAGACATCGGGAGCCAAAGCCATTTCGCCGTTCAACCCCTCACTAAAATTCTCATCATTGAACTGTCGCCGGGCCGGCGTTCTTGAAACCTGCCGACTCGTCGCCCGCAAGCACTGCCGCGGCACCGGCACTCCGCTGCGCCGAGGAGGCCATCGCAAGGTCGCCCTGCTGGTAGAAATTCACTGCCTGCACTGTGGACGTGATGATGGTCCCGGACCGTCCCACCACTTCATTGGCTGCGGGCCCAATTCCCAGGTTCAGCACATCGTTTAGGGCGGCCAGCACCACGGCTGCTTCGCCCGGGATCGCTGCCGCTGCCTGCTGCAATGACCTGCCCATGCCGACGAGTGCGGGCTGGACGGATTCAACCTGAGCGGCCGTCGCCTTAATGGTCGCCGCTGTCGCAGCGACGTCGATGTTCCACGAGCCTGTCATCAGCCGGACATCCGACCGCGTTAGCCGATGCCCTGCACCGCATTGCGGGCAGAGGTGGCAGCCGTGGAGGCGGATTCGTCGTTAAGGCCGAGCGTGCTGCGGACCAGCGCGACGATTGCCTTGACCTCGTTCGCCGCGTTGCCCCACCGCGCCTCAACCGCCTGGTATTCGGCGTCGACGCCGTCTGCGCGAAAGTCGGCCATCGCTTGATTGACGTCGGACTGGCGCTGGGCGATGAGGCCTTCGAGTTGGGCGGCGAGCGCCTGAATGTCGCCCTGTACCTGGGCGGAAACGTTGGTGTCGTATGCGATGCGGTTAGCAGTCATGGGTATGTCGGAGCCTGCGGCGGCTCCTGCTCCGTTCCGGATTCAAAGGAAAATTTGTTGCGGACAGGCGGCAGGAACTGCCTCAGTTGGCCCGGCCCTGGAAGCGTGCGCCGTCGAAGTTCGCGGACCCTTCCGTACGGCGGGCGTTATCACTGGCCGCCAGGTCGCCCTGCTGGAAGGCTGTGTTCATCCCGGACTGGCCGTGCACGATTGCGGCGAGGGCCGCGTTGAGTTCGGACGCCACGAGATCGGAGCGGTTCTTGAAGGCATCAAACGACGCCTTGCCTGCTCCGCTGAATCGGCCCTCGAGTGGCGTCACCGCATCCACAAAACGCCGGACCAAGGCACCGAGGTCCTGATGCGACACGTCAGTCTGCTTGTTCAGGTTACCGATCGTGTCGGCACCCATATCAAAAATGGCCATAGCTCCCCCACCGGAATATGAGACCGCGCCGGCGCCGGACGGCGCCAAGGCACGTTAACCAGCATGGAGAATCCCGGCGCATAAGTCCAGTCGATGCACTAAACAGGCTCCGACAACGCGTGACTTGCGGAGTCTGAATAGTGCCGCGGTAGGTTTGTGGGTGCCCTGGTAACGGATATGGAAGGGGGCCCGTTCGTGGCAGACGACTATGACGCCCGGCTACTTGAATCAGCACGCGTAAGGAAGCACAGGCTGGACGACTCACTGCTCTTTGGCGGCAACACCCAGGAGCGGAGCTATAGCTCGGCAACGGGCCGCCTCCTGCAATCGTTGCTGATCGCTGCCCTCGTCGCCGCGATCTGCGTTGGCTACAGCTTTGTCCACAGCCTGTTGGAGGACCAGAACCGCAAGCAGGCCGGCTCCGCAGCCACCACCCACTCCGCCATGATGAATGGGATCACCCCTTGAGCACAGCCCTCAGCCGCGTCACGGTCATTTCCGCTCACCGGCATCTGGACCTGCGGCTTCCATCAGACGAGCCACTGGCCTCGCTCATACCCCAAATCCTCACGCTCCTGCACGATGGGCCCCCGGACGCGCCGCCACAGCCCTCGCGTGGAACGGCCCCCGCTCTCATCACGTCGTTGGTCCTGACCACCAGCCTGGGATCGACCCTGGATGTGTCGCATACACTGCGGCAGTCCGGGATCGTCGACGGCGCACTGCTGTACTTGCGTGATGAGCGCGATGTGCCGCCTGCCCCGGAGGTCTACGACGTCCCGTCGTTTGCAGCGGCGGCCACCGAGCGGATGCCAGCGCTCTGGTCAGGCACCCTGCGGACGGTCGGACTGGCCGCAGTCGCAGGACTGCTTCTGGCCGGCAGCAGCACCGCCGCCGTCTTGCTGCAAGGTACCGGACCGGGCGGCGGGTCCGGCACGCTGACCGGGATCATCTCCGCGGCGGCCCTCATCCTGCTCGGCGCCCCCGTCATGCGCCTGCGTGCCCTGCCGGCCGGGGTGGCGTTGACGGCTGCAGGCGCCGCCGTGTCGGTGACGACGGCTGCCTGGGCCACGGCCGATCCTGGCACGGGAGCGCTGTTGGCGGGCGGCGCCATAACTCTGGCCATGGCCGCCATGGCCGTGGGGACGGGGAAGTATGTTCCCTGGCTTTCCAGCGCCGGACTGCTCTCGGCGCTGGGCGGGACCTGGGCGCTGCTCAACTGGAGCACGTCCGATGCGCCTCTGGCCGCAGGGCTGGCGGGTATTGCCGGCATCTTCACGCTGGGTGTCGCCCCGCGGATGGCCACGGCGATTGCGGGTCTCAGCGGCCTCGACGACGACCAGCGCCAAGGCAGGCGCATCACCCGACGCAGCACCTTGGACGCCATCCATTCGGCCCACGGGGCGCTCACGGGGTGGACCCTGATTTCGTCCGCAGTGACAGCAACCGCCGCAGCCGTCACCGCGACTGCCGCGGACCGGCCCGTCTGGGCAGCCTTGCTGCCCCTCGCGTTGCTGGGCGCGCTGACTTTCCGCGGACTGTCGCTGCCGCTGCTGGCACAACGCGCCGGAGTCTATGTCGCCGCCGCCGCCGGATTCCTGGCTTCCGTCATTGTGCTTTCCCGCGCGGCGGAGCAGCCGTTCCTGCTGGCCGGGGCTGCAGGTCTGGGCGTGCTCGTACTGGCAGCCTCCGCGGCCCGGGTCCGGGACCAGACCGCAGCCCGCCTCCGCGTGGTCGCCGCACGGATAGAACTCTGTTGCGTGCTCTCCACCATCCCACTGGTTCTCGGTCTGTCCGGAGCCTACACACAGCTAGGACAGACCTTTGGCTGACAAACGCCGCAACGGATTCCCTCTCGGCATGACATCCGAGCGACGGCTGGCCTCCCCAGAGGATGCGGCTCCGCCGGAAACAACGACGGCGGCAGCTGGCTTTCCAGGCATGGTCGCCGCTGCGCCCGCGCCAGTTGGACATTCGGCACCGCTCGCTGCTCCTGCGCCACCCCGAGCCCGGGCACCGCGAGCGCAGGAACCGGTCGTGGAAACGCCCGCCGTTCCGACGCCGCGTCCCGACACGACGCCGCGTCCCGATCCCGCGCCGAGCTCTTCAACAGGCCACCGAAAGAACGGCGACACGTTGTGGGAACGGATCCGCTTCGAAGTCACCGACGCTGTGACGTCCGGGTCGCTGTCGGAGCGCCTGATCCGGGCCAGCGCCGCTGTCGAGGCGCCCATCACCACGGGACGGCGGATCGTCGTCGTCGGAACTGCCGGCGGTGCCGGTACGTCAACGGTGACCGCGGTCCTGGCGAAACTCTTCGGCAGCCTCCGGCAGGAAACGGTCATGGCTCTGGACAGCACGGACCAGTCGGGGAGGCTTCTGCGCTACCTGGGCGCGCCAGGACCGGCGCCCCTGTCCGCGCTGATGCATCAGCTGCGTACCCAACCTGTCCGTACCCTGCCGGACGCCACGGCCTGTGCGGTCCTGTGCGGAAACCAGATCTTTGCCGCGGACCGCCGGGACGTGCTGACGCTGGCCGACTCGCCAATCGGCGTCGCGGAATGGACTGATGTGTCCTCTACCCTGTCGCGGTTCATGGCCGTCACGGTGGTCGACGCCGGGCACTCCCCGCTGTCGCGCCACTCGGCCGCGCTGCTGTCGACGGCGCACGCCGTCGTGCTGGTCACTCCGCCGGGAGACGCCGATGTGGCCCTCCTAGGCAAGATCCGCGCTGACCTGGCGGATTCGTTCCCGGCTGCCCAGCAGCTGAGCGCCACCGTGCGCTCGCGGCAGGCCGGGGCGGCAGCCGCGGACGGCCTGCCCTACGACCGCCACCTGGCCTCAGGCGGCGCCGTCCAGCTCAGCAGGCTCGGTTCACGGACCAGGATCGCCGCCACGGAACTGGCAGGTCGGGCTCTGCTGGCGGCCAACAGGAGCTGAGCCATGACTATCCGAATCGTCCACAGGCCGGCCCGGACAACCCTCCCCGAACGGGCCTCGGATGCCGCCCAGCTGGACGCGCCCCCGCAGCTGGCGACCGGTGGCGGCACAAACCTGCTGGCACTTGTACCCATGCTGGGCGCCGCGACCTCCGTGACCGTCATGATGCTGTTCCGCGGTTCATCCCTGGCCGGCATCGGAGCCATCATGATGGTGGCCACCGTTTTGGCCTCCGTGGTGCTGCTGTTTTCCCAGCGCGGCAAGTCAACGCGGCAGCGGGCGGCCAAACGCCGCCTCTACCTGGACTACCTGCGACGGCGGCGGCAGGACTTTGAGGCGGAGGAGCACCGTGCCCGGGCTTCGGCCAACGCCGCACACCCGCCCGCCTCCAGGCTGGTCGAAAATGTGGTCAATGATCCGCACCGGCTGTGGGAGCGGCGGCGGACCAGTCCGGACTTCCTGCTGACGCGTTTCGGCACGGGTGCCGTCCCCCGGCGGAGTATCACGGTCCAGGACAGCGGCGACGCGGTGGAGCGGCCCGACACTTTCATGCTGTCCGAAGCCGAGCAGCTGCGGCAGCGGTTCATGTCCACCCCGGATGTTCCCCTGACCCTGCCGCTGGGATCCGTCTCCGAGGTTTCAATCGTCGGTGACCGCGCCGCGGCCCTGATGGTATGCCGCAGCCTGTTGGGCCAGCTCGCAGCCGCCCACTCCCCCGAGGATGTGGAGCTGGCCATCGTCGCCGGAGAACGGCAGCTGGACGATTGGGACTGGGCCAAATGGCTGCCGCACCTGCAGGAGACGGGTGGCAACGTCCGGCAGGCTGCGTCCTTCCAGGAGCTGGCCCCACTGCTGCGAAGCTCACTGGACGCACGAGCGGCGGCCCTCACCAGCGCCGCCCGTAACTTCCAGCTGCTCCCGGCAGACGCCCTGCCCCGCCTTGTGGTCATCTCGGACCTGCCGGGACACGACGCAACGCCCCTTCCCGGCGTGCCGGCCGGCCTTGACCTGAACCGGCTCGCGATCACGAGGATCCACCTGCTGACGGAACAGCAGCACGAGCCCGAACGCGTTGACCTTCGCCTGACCGTCTCATCTGATGCACTGACAGTGGAGGCCACGGCCACCGGCCAAATGGTCACAGGCATTGCCGACGAGGTGCCGCCCGAGGTTGCCGATGGCTTGGCGCGTGCCCTCGCGCCCCTGCGCCTGTCCGAGATGTCGCACGAATTCGGCGAGCACAAGTCATCCCGCAGCTACGCGGAAGCCCTGGGGCTCACCGAGTACACGGCCGAGGCAATGCTCCGCCTGTGGCACACGGACCGGGGTCCGGATTTCCTCCGCGTGGCCATCGGCGAAGACGATGACGGCGCCCCCGTCCACCTGGACCTGAAGGAACCGGCCCAGCAGGGCATGGGCCCGCACGGGTTATGCGTAGGGGCGACGGGGTCCGGCAAGTCAGAGCTGCTCCGCACCATCGTCCTTTCGCTGATCGCCACGCACTCCCCGCAGGACCTGAACATGGTCCTGGTGGACTACAAGGGCGGCGCCACCTTTGCCCCCTTTGAGGACGCACCCCATGTCTCAGGCCTCGTCACCAACCTGGTGAGCGACGCCAGCCTGGTGGACCGGATCCATTCCAGCCTCTCGGGTGAGGTCAAGCGGCGTCAGGAACTGCTCAAGCGCGGCGGCGATTTCGCCCACATCAACGACTACCGGCTGGCGCGGGAACGGACGCCGGGCAACCCGGCGCTGCAGGAGCCGCTGCCTTATCTGTTCGTCTGCATCGACGAATTCGGCGAACTGCTCACCGCCCGCTCAGACTTCATCGACCTGCTGCTCTCCATCGGCAGGATCGGCCGTTCCATCGGCATCCACCTGCTGCTCGCCTCCCAGAAGGTCGAATCAGGGATGCTCCGCGGCCTGGACACGTACCTTGCCTACCGGATCGCGCTGCACACGAACTCGGAAAGCGAAAGCCGCACCATCATCGATGTTCCGGACGCCTACCACCTGCCCAGCACACCGGGGCACGGAATCCTGAAGGTGGACACCACGGTGTTCAAGAGATTCCGGGCAGCGTACGTGTCCGGCGCCCTTCCGTCGAAGGACGACGACGGCGGCGCCCCCGCCGAGGAGACTGTCCCGGTCACGCTGTTCAAACTAGGGGCACAGCCGCCGCTCCCCGTACTGCAGGGAGCCGGCCCAGCAGGCGGATCCGTCTCCCCCGACGGTTCCAGCGTCGGGATCCAGCCCGAAACCCACTCGTCCGACGGTTCCGGGGACCGCCCCACCATCCTGTCCGCCGTCGTCGGCTTCGCATCCGCGCAGCCGCGCATGACACAGCCGGTGTGGCTGCCGCCCCTTCCGGCGGCCGTGTCCCTGCACGGTACCGGCGCCGCCCTGAACTTGACCTCCACAGGGCCGCGGCTGGCCCAGCCCCGTTACCTGGCCCCCGCCGTCGGCATACTGGATGACCCCGCCCGGCAGTGGCAGGGCCCTTGGCATCTGGACTTCACGGCGCGCGGCGGCAACCTGGCAGTGATCGGCGCGCCGCAAAGCGGCCGGTCCACGGCGCTGCGGACCGTCGCTGCTGCGCTGGCCCTGAGTCACAGCGTGTCCGACGTCAACCTCTATGCCGTGGATCTGCTCGGCAACGCCCTCGCCGGACTGGCGGACCTGCCGCATTGCGCCGGCGTGGCCGGCCGCGGAAACCGCGAACTGCTCCGACGCACCGTTGAGGAGGTCCAGGGCCTCCTCAACATCCGCCAGACGGTGTTTGACGCGAACAGGCTCGACACGGTTCAGGCGATGCGGTCGGCACGCGGCAAAGGCCGGCTCGAAGAACTCAGCTGCACCGACGTGTTCCTGCTGATCGACGGATTCGGCAGCCTGAGTTCGGAGTTCCCGGAAATCGAAGATGCAGTCCACGACATCATGACCCGCGGCAGCTCCCTGGGGATCCACGTCGTGGTGAGCGTCCGGAACTGGTCGGAGGTCCGCATGACCAGGCAATCGCTGCTCGGCAACAGGATCGAACTGCACATCGCCGATCCCGCGGACTCGCTGGACCGCAGGCTCGCCAGCACGCTGGGGCCGAACCGGCCCGGAAGGGCTCTGACCATGGACAGAACCATCGGCCAGTTTGCGCTGCCGTCCCTGGCCGAAGCCCCTGACGCCGGCAACTCCGCCGACGAGCTTGGCGAACTCGCCCACGCCCTCCGGCAGTTCAGTGACCGGACGGCACCCCCCGTCCGGGTGCTGCCGCCGCTCGTCCCGCTGCCCGCAGGCGCCCCGGTAACCGGCACGGTCGCACTGGGCATCCGTGAGCATGACGCCGAAACAGAGCATCTGGACCTGTTCGGATCAGACCGCGGAGCGGTGATCTTCGGTGACCCGGAAACGGGCCGGACCAACCTGCTCAAGGCCGTTGCCACCCAGCTCATCGCCACGCATGAACCCGGCCAACTCGCTTTTGCCGTGTTCGATCCGCGGCAGCAGCTGCAAAATTTCATCCCGGATGAGTATCTCGGCGAGTACGCCTCCAACGGCCAGCGCGCCGCGCAGCTGGCCGACTTTGTCGCTGGCCAGGTCAGGGAACGGCTCGGCGACGGCACCGGCGCGCCTGTGAGGTCACCCCGCATTGTGCTGCTTGTGGACGACTACGACATCCTCGCCGCAACAGGCAGCCAGCCGCTGCGGCCACTGGCCGGTTACCTGCCCTCGGGCTCCGACGTCGGGCTGTTTGCACTGGTCACTGGCAGGATCAGCGGTGCGGCGTTGACTGTGCACGATCCGTTCGTCGCAGGACTGCGCGCTGCCGGTGCCCCGGTGGTCATGTTCTCCGGCGACCGGTCCGAAGGCGTGATCGCCAACGGAGAGCGGCCCATGCCGCTGGTCACCGGGCGCGCCAGGATACTCCGCCCCGGACGGCACGCCACGGTACTGCAGACTTTCCACCACGACAGCGAGGCCGCCCAGCCGTGAGTTACGACTTCCACCTGATTTCAGACCAGGATCCACGGCTGGGGCTCTTCCACCGGGCTTCGGCGCAGTTTGAAAACAAGTTCACGTTGGTGCCCGCAGAGAATTCTGCGGACCTGGTCATCGCTTTCAACGGTGAAGACCTCGCGCTGCTCAGCGCACCCCAACGCACTGCCAACGAGGAACTTCAGCGCATCTTCGGCGCTGATGTGGCCGGCCAGCTCGAGGGAGAGGCTTGGGTCTCGGAAGTCAGCTGCGCTGTGGACAAGGAAGATGCGGACAAGGAAGATGCGGAGTCGGAAGACGCGGACAAGGAAACCGCCGAGTCGGTCCGCGCCTTCCTCATGATCACTGTGATTGGCACCAAAGGGCTCGTCGTTGATCCGCAGGCCAACCAGGTCCTGAACGCGGGCTGGGGATCGTGAACGCGACGCTGCCGCTGCTGCTCGTGGCCGCGCCGGCGCCGCACCCCTGGCTAAGCCGTACGCTGCGCGCCCAGCTCGGCGACGCCGCCCGGGCAGCCGCCCCCGGCAGCGTCGTCGCCCTGCAGACCCAGCCGCTGGCAGCACCCAGTTATCCGCTGCTGGCGTTCCTCAAGGCCTCCGGCGTCACTTGGGTGACTGAAGTCCCAAACGGAACCGGGCTCTGCGGCGCCTTCTCGGCGCGCGGGCCGGGCGACGCACCGGCGCCGCATCCCGCCGTCGTCCTTCATGGCAGCGTCCTGCATGCGGGGAGCCATGAACTCGTCATCGGAGATTTCACGGCCGGGATGCTGCAGGCCGTCACCGGCGGCAGGCCGGAGTACGCCGGGCCCGCCGAGCCGCTGGGTCAGCCCTGGGAGACGGCACCCATGACCACATGGTTCCGGAAGCACATGCCGTCGGCAACGATGCTGTTCTCCGGCCGGGGCTTTGCGGGTGCGCTGACCGTTGCCCGCACGGGATCCGGCGTCGTGGAATCCTTTGATGCCATGGTTTCCGCTGAGGTGCGGGCTAATCCTGCGCGTGCAGATCCTGACTGGCGGAATGCCGAGAAGGTGGCGGTGGCGTCCGGCGCGCAGGAGTTCGGAGTGGAGCTGCATTTCGGTGCCGACGGGCTCGCGGTTCCGGCCGGCCACGACGGTTTCCGCGTGCCGCAACTGGCACTGATGGGGCCCGGCCTGGTTCGCCAGCTGCGGCTGGATCCTTCCACCCTCGACGGCGTCAGCGCCGAGTTCCGGGGATCACCGCCGCTGCGGCACCTGGCGGTCCGGTTCCCTGAGGCGGTGAGCCAGGACGCGGCTGGCTGGGACGCGGGCCGTGCACTGGCACTTCGGGAGCGTCTGCTGCTCGGCCTGGCAGCAGATGCCTAGGATTTTGGGTCTGCAGGATCCTGGCCTAGACGTAGCCGTCCACGATAGCCGCGGCAATTTCCTTGTATGACCGGCGCGTCCCTGCTGAGATCTTGTCCAGCGAAATGCGGTCCCCGTCGGCCACGCCACGGTCGTGCGGCACGGTGATGAGCCGCCGGCAGTAGCCGGCCAAGTGCTCTTCAATGGCGCGTTTGTTTACGCGGTTGGACACCTGGTCCTTGTCCGTGACCACAACGATCGCGTTCCGCGCAAGATTTTCATAGCCGTGTTCGGCCAGCCACTGCAGCGTGTTCCTGGCGCGCTTTGCTCCGCTCACGGCATAGCCGGACGCGATCACCAGGTTGGTGGCCTCCGGCAGCACCCCCGCCATCGCGGGATGGGAGACGCCGGTGCCGCAGTCCGTCAGGGTGACCGAATAGTACTGTGACACGAGCTTCTTGATCTTGAGGTATTCGTCGGCGGTCAGTGCGTCCGACAACGCAGGATCCTGCTCACCGGCCACGAGGTGCAACCGGTTCGCGTGGTGCATGTAGTCGGTCAGGGCGGTCAGTGAGCTGATGGCATCGATGTCACGAACGATGTCCGTCACGGTTCTGGGCTTGACCTTCTGGTAAAGCATCTCGCCCAGGGCGCGCTCGGCGAGGTCCCCGCTGTCCGGGTTGGCGTCGATGGCGCAGGGGTGGTCGCCCCTGTACTCGGCCAGGATCATCCCGACACCCACCGTGGTGGACGTCTTGCCGATGCCTCCCTTGAGGCTAAGGACGGCGGTGTTGAAGCTGCCGGACAGTGGCCGGGCGATCCGGCGTTCCAGTTCCGCCTCGTCCTGGTCCTTGGCACTGGGGCCCAGGTTCACGAACCCGCCGGTGGCCGAGTACAGGACGCCCCTGACTCCGCTGGTTGGCCGCGGACGGTCCGGCCGGACGAACTGGGTCTCAATGTGGCGCGCTCCGTACGGCGAGGGTTCTCCCGCGGCGCCGGGCGCTGTGTCCATGTCCGGCCGAGGAGCCGGCTGCTCGGTGCGCGGGAAATCCTCCCGCGCAGCAGGCAATACGGCCTCCGCGACTGGTTCTGCGGTGCCATCGGCCAGCACCCGGAACCGGCCCTCTTGGCCATTGGTGTGGTCTACGGCATGTGCAAGCGCCGGCGAACCCGAACTGCGGGCGTACTCGGCGAGGACTGCAATGGCCGCTGAGTACGGGTCCATTCCGTCAGGAGGAGCGATGGGCTCCCCGCCAACTGTTACCCTGCCATCGACGAATACCTCGACGCGTGTGGCCCCCAGATCCATCACTTCACTCCTCAAGTACTGCGTCCGCCACACGGCGCCGCCCCAGCGATACTATCCGGTGCCCGTGGGCGGGGTCATGTCACGGCCGCGTTTTCGGGCTTTCCGGCCACAAACAAGGAACCCCGGACCTGTCTGGTCCGGGGCTTGCGTTGGCGCTGCTAGCGCTCGATGGTGACGCTGAGATCCAGGTGGATGTCATTGTCGGCCACGAGGCGGTCCTCGAGGTAGCGGGCCAGACTCGCATCGGTTACGGTGTGCTCACTTTGCGGGATCGCACCGCGAAAAAACGCCTTGGTGTTTGTGGACTTCACGACATCCAGAGGCGCCCAGCCTCGGTGGCCGGCGGTGAGCCGCTCGATGTCGGTCCGGAAGGACCGTTTGTGGCCCTCTTGGACGGTGGCGTGCATGGTGAACGGGATAAAGGCGGTGGGCAAGGGAATCCTTTCATGAGGGCAGCCAGTCTTCGGTGCCCCACACAGAACAAGGCATTCGCAGGTTCTGCTATTCCCCCGGGGCAGCCAACGAGTCCGATGTCACTACTCCGGTTCGGAAGTTTCCTTCTCACCTTCACCGCGGCGGGGCACAGCAACCACGCCTTCGCGTTTGTAAACGACGGCGTCCTCACCTGTGGAGTGCCCCTAGTCAGTGGAGTCCACATCGCGAGCATCTTCGCCGCCGTCGGAATCTCTGTACCGCATTTCAGCAACCCTGTCCCGGGCATCCTTTCGAACCTCGGCGAATTTGATGACCGAGGAGTCAGAATTGGCGATCAGGTCTGTGAGGCGCGCGACGATGAGACTCCCTTCGAGCTGGTCCTCAACGTAGACCAGGGTGACGGGGACTGCCCGCCCTATGTCAGCAATGACTTCGCCCTGGTCCGGGGTGGCATAGTCCGGCCTGCCGGTCGTCCTCGTCAGAAAGATCCGCTCTTCGCGGTTGAGATAGGCAATCCGGTCAATCCTGGCAACGTTGATGGCATCGGTGGCTGTCTGGAGTATGCGCATGGTGACCCCTCTGGTGATGCTGAAAGGCTACTCGTGAGAGTGTCTGGTCGCGAGAGGCACGCAGAAAATGAGTACCGCCACCGCAGGCGAACGGCACGGGCCGCCGGATTCACTCGAGGGCTTGGGGCTGCAGACAGCCGGCATTCCGCAGCCCTAGAGCTCCGCTTTGATCATCGCGGTCCTGGCCTCCGTCTTCGTGCCCCTGATCCGTGCGGCAATGCTGGAAGCGCGTCAGCTCCGCAGCGAAGGGATCGACAAGGGCGACGCCGGCATGAGAGGCACCACTTCTCGGCCGCTTAGGCCTGCAATTCGCCCCTGTACCCTTGCCGCGGCGATCATCCGGCGGCCTTTCAGCTCCTTCGCCTTGCCGGCAGGGAGGTCCACCCGCTGTCTCATTGCGCCCTGCTCCACCACCTGAGGTCAGGTGACGGAATGCCAGCGGCGTGAACCGGCTCGTTGCAGAGTCGCCCTGGCGGTGACCGCGCTGTCAAACGAAGGATCTGGATGCGCCCGGAGCTGGCCAACCACGGTGCGACCGGATTGTGCCCGAAGGAGCCGAAGCCTGCGCCGGAACGGCTCCCCGCGATGCCCTGAGGACATGTCCCGGATGAGGCCGGTCCCGGCAACCTCCCTAATGAGACCAATGCCGGCCGCCGCCCGTCGCTTCGTCGGAAAGGTCTCTGATACGGCCAGGATTTCCCCCGACGGCCCTCGGAGCCGAGTGCGGAATCCTCCGTCAGGGGCATCAATAATTTCAAAGTACCCGGACATGTTGCGCCTCCGTTTCTGCTGTTTGGAGAGGACGGGCGGGGTCGGCTGTCCGCTCTCGGCCATGATAAGTCCGGGTTCGGGCAGCAACAATGAGGGTTGGCCGGCAGTCAGTCACCAGGAGGGGGCCTTTAGGAAAGACGGGGAACTCCCCCTCAAGTACGCGGGTACTTCCAGACCCCCTGCTCTTCCGTCAGAGCGTGCAGCGGCGGTGGCGCTGGATGAGACACTTGGCCATCTGCCGGGCGAGTTCGGCGGCCCCCTCATCGCCTTCCATGGCGGAGATAACAGAGCCCTTCAGCAGGAGGTGCCATGCCCGCGCGAACACATCGGAGTGCTCCAGCCCTGCGTCCTTGGCCAAGGTCTGGACGTGTCCTCGGATCCTGGCCAGGTATTCGACACTGGCACGGCCCAAGGGATGGTCAGGGCCCATTTCCATGAGGACTTTGATAAACACGTTGGATTCGTAGCCGCCGCTTCCGAGCCAATCAGCAAAGACGTCGAAGATGACCAGCAACTCTTCCTCCGGGGTCCCGCTGCGGCGCTGTGCCTCGGCAACGACCTCCGCGAACCAGATCTGGTCCCGTAGAGCCAGAACTGCCAGGACCAGATCGTCCTTTGACGGGAAATGCCGGTAGAAGGTCGACTTCGCAACCCCGGACGACTCGATCAGTTCGTTGACGCCGACATCCCGGATACCCCGCCGGGAGAACAAATCGTAAGCTGTGCCGAGGATACGATCCACAGTGCCGACCGTGGGCGGCCCCGGAAGCGACATGCCGTGCGGAACCTCTGCTGCGGTCATGATCCAAATGTCCTAGGTCCGCGGCGTCGATGCAGGGCCGAAAAACTCCGCTGGTCCGCCGATCTCTTGCAGATGATGGCGGCTATGGTGCGCCGCAGGATCATGGATCCGGGGTTGTCGGTGAGCCATTGCAGCGCCGAGACGCTGGGCATGTCCCAGTTACCCCTGATGCCTATCGACATTGATGCTGCCTTCCTGGGCCGGGCTGCATATCGCCCATACAGGCGACTGGATGGCGCCCAGCGTACGCCCGGACAGTGGGTTGGGAAAGTGACCCCGCCGCGCCGGATCATTCGACCCGTCCCGCACATCATGACCGGATTGACCTTAGACGAAATCTCTTGGCGGATTTCGGACCACTACCGCTCTGGCAGACTTCCTGCTGGGTTCGTGATGGCGGCGTAACCACCCAGAGGAATCGCTCCGCACTGCGACTTGTCTGACGCAAAATAGCAGTAGGCTGAGCAGGTCAGGCCACGGGGGTGAGCGGAAGACGCGTATGCGTTATGCCGCACCTGACGAGCGTCCCTGTGCGGCCAAACTAACTCGCCACGTGATGGGACCCAAACACGAATGCAATCACTCCAGGACACCGCTGCCGCCAATGTTGGCGTGGATCTGATCAGCGAAGGAATCGTTCGGATCACCCTGAAACCTGGGGCACGAATGACAGCGGAGGATGGAGCCGCTGCCAGCGAAGGGCTTCTGGCGCTCATGGGCGGGGAACCCTCGGTCGTACTGCTCCAAATCACCGGCGTCGGTTCCGTCAGCAGAGAGGCGATCAGCGTCTACAGCGAAGCCGCCACCGTCAGGGCCTTCGCCATTCTCGGCGCCACGCCCGTGGACAGGGTCATTGCCCACGGCATGCTCGGCCTCCCCAAGCCTCCATGCCCCACCGAGTACTTCACGGACGAGCGCGAAGCCATGCGCTGGCTGCACGGTCACCGACCGTGACCAGCGGCCGCAGTCAGCGTGCCCACGGCAGCGTGATGTCAAGTAGACGGTCTGCGTTGAGAGAGAACTGGGTCAGCTGCCGCTGCAGCGGCGCGTGCGGGCGGGTAGGGCCTTTCGCGTGGAGTCCTTCCGCGCCTGGACGCTCTCACCAGCGGAGGACTGAAATAGGTCGCGGAGGGCCCGCTCAGGACCAGAAGCGTTTCCGCGAACGCGTACCGAGCCGTTTTTCAGTGCTTCAATGGACTCGATTTACTAGCCGTATCCGGCCACCGGGATGCGCAGGGTCCGCCAGCTTTAGAGGACGCCAGATGTGGAGACGAGCTGCGCCCGGCCTTCTTCGAGCCGGTACGCGACGCCGATGACCGCGGTGGAGTAATCGTCCACGGCGTCGAAGATCACCCGTGAACTGTCCAGCAGCCGGCGCACGGTCTGCTTGGCATGTTCGACGACCATGTCGTTGACGTCCGTCTTGTCCTCGCGCAGCGAGCTCAGCACCGACGGTGTGATCCGTTCAACCAAGTCGCGTATGTGGCCCTGGGGCACCTCCCCCGTTTCCACGGCGTCTTTCGCGGCCGTGACGGCGCCGCAGTTGTCATGGCCGAGGACAACGATCAGCGGGACGTGGAGCACCGAGACACCGTACTCGATCGAGCCGAGAACGGCGTCGTCGATTACGTGCCCGGCAGTGCGCACCACGAAGACGTCACCGAGACCGACGTCGAAGATGATCTCTGCGGCGAGACGGGAGTCCGCGCAGCCAAAGATGACCGCGAACGGGTTTTGGGTGTTCACCAGTTCGCTGCGCCGGGAGGCGTTCTGGTTCGGGTGCAGTGAATCTCCCGAGATAAAACGCGCGTTGCCTTCAAGTAGGCGCTGCCATGCATCGTACGGGCTGATTCTGCTCACCCTGCTTACTTTACGGGGGCGTCCTGACTCATATGGGGAAGTATCGCTTCCGCGGCCGGGTTAAGGGGTCTGGGTCGGACTGCTAGGCGATAGGGGCGGGACCCGCCCTGCAGAATGCCGGTGGCGTAAATCCGCAGCGTCGGTCTCACCTGCGCAGGCGAGTAGCCAGGCACGCACAAAGTCAGGTATTGGCCACTGGTGCGGTGCCCGGGCGGCCAGTGTTGAATTGAAGGTGAAGCAGCCCTTCATGCCCCGCCGCGGGGGCTCAGCGGCTGCTTCACCACTTCCCGAGCACGGTGCGTTCGGGCTTTGACCGGGGCGGGCGACGAACTGAAGCCCTCTGAGACCGGGGCTTTGGTACCCCAGTCGTCGCTGGCCCCTCGGGCTGAGGATGCTTGGGCACTCCTCGTGGCCCCGACGGCTGCCCTTATGCCTGGTAGGCAGGGTCGATTTCGGCCGCCCACCCTCGCGTCGAAGGCACCTGTGCTGACGAGGTTCGGGCGCAAGGTAGTTGAGCCGCCAGCCCTGCCTCGGAACTCCGGCTGTTCCGGTTCCGTCGGAGCGGCACCTTTCGCCTGGGCACGTTCGGCCTCCCGGCGCTCCGCCCGGTGCAATGTCAAGCCGACGGCGGCCGGCGGCGACTGCGCCGCGGGTCACGACGGCCGGGTTCCACGCATCGGCTTCGGCCAGCTTCACCGGGCCGTTGTTTGCGCTGCGGCGCTTGAGCTGCCAGATGGGCGTGAGACCGATAGCCGTCCAGAGCAGCAAATCAGGACACCCGGCGAACTCGACCAGGGGTGCCGAGAGGTCAGGATACCGGTCGGCAGTGGGCCAGATACCGGCCATCAGCTCATACGTGTTTTGCGCATTCGAGCACCGCCGGTGGCGGCGAAAGGCGGCGTGGCCGTCGTCGTACCTTCCAGTCAAGCACTCCCGCATCAGGTGCAACAAAGCGGAAATGCCGGTACTTCGCGGGGTGTTAATGCCGCGCAGGTCCGAACCAGCCGGCCAGCGCATCCTCCAGCCCTGGCTGAGTCCCGTCTCCCGTCCACGCCACATGCCCGTCGGGCCGGATCAACACGGCCGCAGGAGCGCTGACTGAACCGATCACCGGAAGCTCCCACCCGCCGTCGTACGTGGCGTCCACCAACTGCACCCGATCCGCCCAGGGCCCCGGGTCGATGCTGCCCGGCGCGCCGAGGTTGAGCAGCACCGCACGGGCATCGTGCAGGAGGGTGAACACGCGCAGGGGGCCATTGGCCGTGACGACGTCGAGATCGGGCATACGGCGCCCGAGCAGCGGGTGCCCCTCACCGAGGTCGTAGCGGAGGTCCAGGCCGGAAATGAGTCCGCCCAGCCGCTTCCGTGCCTCATCGATCGTCAGCAGGCCGGCCACCGTGTCGGCCAACGCGCCGATGCGCGGGTCGGCCCGCTGCATGATCGACTGCGCCATCGTGTGCTTCAGCGCGCGGGCCCCGGCGGGGTGCCGCTCGGCGTGATAGGTGTCCAGCAGGCTGTCCGGCGCGATGCCCTTGACCACCTGGGCGAGCTTCCAGCCGAGGTTCACGGCGTCCTGGATGCCGAGCCCGATCCCCTGCCCGCCCGAGGGAGCGTGGATGTGCGCGGCGTCCCCGGCCAGCAGCACGCGGCCGCTGCGGTAGGCCGCTGCCTGCCGCGTGGCGTCGGTGAACCGCGAGATCCATGTCGGAGTGTGGACACCGAAGTCGGTGTTGTAGACCTCGGTCAGCGCCTTGCCAAGGTCAGCCAGGGTGGGCTCGATCGCCGGTCCAAGTTGTTTCTCGGTCACGATCACCCGCGTGGTTCGCCCGTCCTCCATCAGGTGCAGTCCGTGGATCCCCACCTCGTCGATGCGGATGCCCGCCGGCGTCTCCTCGGTCACCTCCACTTCGGCGATCAGGCTGCTCCTCGTCGCATCCCAGCCGGGGAAGTCGATGCCGGCCGCCTTGCGGACAGCACTTCGCCCGCCGTCGGCGCCGACCAGGTACAGCGCGCGCATCGGCCCGCCGTCGGCGAGATGCACGTCGACCCCGCTGTCGTCCTGGGCGAAGCCGGCCACCTCGAGACCCCGGCGGACAGGCACACCCAGCTCCTCGATCCATCCGGCCAAGATCCTCTCTATATGGTTCTGCCACAGGCCAAGCGTGTAAGGGTGCCGCGTAGGAAAGTCACTCACGTCCAGCATCGTTTTCCCGAAGAACGCCGCCTGGACGGGCTTGCCCTCGGCGAGGAACCGGTCGGCAATCCCGCGCTGATCGAGGATTTCGATCGTCCGCGAGTGGAACCCGCCTGCACGCGAGCCCACCAGTTCGGGCGTCGGGCGGCGCTCCACAATCGCCGTATCCACCCCCGCCAGCGTCAGCTCACCGGCCAGCATCATCCCAGTCGGACCGCCTCCGGCAACGATCACTTCAACCATCTCAACCCCCGCCTCTCCAAGCCTTTTCCGTGCACCTTTTCAGGGCCCGTCCGAGCCAGTTTGCGGCATGACGGGGGCCTTGCCGCAAGCCCCCGTGTACGCGATAAATTGGAAGTGGCAACACACAGCGCCAGCAGGCACGAGAGGCACGGCCGTCGCATCCTCCGGTCGACGCTCGTTCAGCGGTGTGGTGCCCACCTGGCCAATACCTCCACCGCAAAAGGCCCCGGGTGTGATTGGCAATCCGCGAAGTCCGCTCTTCGATCATCCGGTTGACGGTCTCATCGTCAGGGCAGGGCCGGTCATCGAACGGGCATTGGCCGGAGCCGGGTAGTCCCCGAGGCCCTGAATCACTTCCACACACATGGTGCAGAACGTGGTCGCTTCGGGCAGAATCACCGCCGCTGGTTCCTCGTAGCCAAACTCGGCTTTGCGCCAATCCAGGGCCCGGCAGCAGGCCGAGGTTGCATGACTCTTGGCAGATGTAAACGGTTCTTGAGCAAACCTTGACGAAAGGCGGATCGACACTTGATGGGCGGGAGGAAGACTGGGCCAAGGCTTAGCCGGTTTGGTGCCCGCGTTTGTCCGGGCGGTGAGCGGCAAGCAGCAGGGAGCGTTTTTCGTTCACGAAAGCCGGAATGAATTCCGGCGCTAGCAAAGGGGGTCAGCAATGCCAGTCCGGCCAACGACCATCACAAACAGCCTCTTCGAAGACAAGCCGAAGACTCAGTTCCAGCTCTTCGACCTGCCGCAGCACGACGCTGCCCCACCGACGGTCGGGCCTGATGAAGAGTCTGTTCCCCCACGCGCGGCGTTGAATCTTCCCGACATCTTCCCCCTTTACCCTTTTCTCTGAAGCGGAGCTACCGGAAAGGGGCCGGCGGCCGGCGGCCAGCCCGGATGATCAGGTCATCAGGCCGACCCCCACGTCAACGCGTTCCAGGATGGTGCCCTTGCTGATCTCCGCGGCGCGCTGGTAGCCGACTTCGGCCCGCCACACTTACCGGTTCTCCATCCAGCGCCACCGCAGCGGTTCCCTGCATCTTGTTCCGCGGCCGCTTTGGCAGCGTCAAGGCTCTGCAGGGGTCCCACCCGGTCGGCAGGGTGCGGCCCCACCGTCAGGCGAGAAACCCGCGTCCAGGTCACCGGCCGGTGGATCGCGGCGTGCAGCCTGGCCCTGGTGCTGCTCCGCACCATATTCGACGTCCTGGACGTGATGGGGCGGTGAGGGCTAGATGCCTCGAACAGAGCCTTGAAGCCGAGACGTCATGTGAGGCCCTGCAGCGACTCTCCCGGCACTACTTGGGCGCTTGAGTAGTGAACCCAGTCGTCGCTCCGGCCCTCCCGGAAGAGTCGGTGGGCTGCGGCTTGGCATTCCTGCATGTCCCTCCGGGAAGACTGAGGTCCATGCCCTAGAGCTTCACCCAACTGCTTCCACCCGACACGGCGCGTCGCTCCCGGTTCTGTCATCACTTCGTACAGGGTGTGACCACGCACGAGCAGCCCCTTGCGGACCGGAGCTTCAACTTGGCGGAAGTACGCGTATCCATTGGCGAACATGGAGTTCCCGATTTGCTTGAGCAGGGGCGATAGGGGTGCTTCACCACCATTGGCAAAATCGGTCAGCCTCTGAAGCAGCTCCTGATATTCCTGGTCCAGTACCTCATCAAGGGATCCGTCCTTCTTCTGCACGTACACGTCACCGAGGCCGCCGCTGCCTCCCCTGAGTGTTGTGCGGACCCACTCCCGAGCATCTTCCACGCCCTGATCTGAGCGATCAGATCGAAGTTCCACCGCGAGGGATTCATAATTCTGGGCCAATTGCGGCTGGCTGATGAGTCTGAGCAGGCCCGCGAACTTAAGCATGTCGAGCGTCAGGGCGTTTACATCGGTAGTCATCTCTGTCTCCATTCCGGGGTGCTTGCTCTAGACGCTAAGGCGCAGGTCGAATGCAATCGGGTCGGTGTTCCACTCCCGCCTCAGCGACTGAGGCTTCGGAGTCTTTAGGAAGTCCTCCAGCGCCGCCTCGACAGGTCCAATGTCGTGTACGAATTGCGACGGGATGAAACCCTTCATCCGGCCCATCGGCACTTCCACCGACTCATCTGAGGCATGTCCGGTCCGGGACAGGATCGCCCAGGAGTTCTCATCGTCGGCATCAGGATTCCGGTGGCATACCAGCTTCGATGGCAAGGTCCCGGCGACCTCGAAGCGTGCTGAGCCGTGCTCAACGACGACTCGCGCACGCTTGTCCCCGTCCAGGGAGTGCAGCGCTTCCTGGGCTGCCTTACGCGCCTCGGTCAACGTGCCCATGCCCCGACCGTTGACGGTCCACTCGGACTGCACCTTTGGCTGGACGACCGAAAGCCGCCAAGCAACACCAAATTGCGACCCGGCAACGTATCCGCCCATCCACATGAGTCCGGGCTGCCCCAGCAGGAGGCCGACGACGAGGAACGATGCAAGGAGCAGGAAGTTGAGCCATACCCAAGGTACGCCGAAGCGGAACAGGTAGATGCTCACCGCCAATCCGGCAAGCAGGGGCCCGATGTCATCTGACACCTGTGCGTTTTTGCCGAACAGCATGAGTGCAACAGTCCCGATCAGGACTACCGCGCCAAAGATGGAGTAGTACCAGATCTCATTCCGGGTTTTGTTCCCCGCCATATTGTTCCTTTTTAGCCAGCTCAAAGGGATTTCAGTCCCGGATCTTGTCTTCAAGATAGTTGGTTACCCATTCGTGGAGCCGGTCGGTGTTGGGACCAAGAGAACTTTCCGGTCTTCGCGGAGGACTCGAGTGATGCCGTCAATGCGAGCTGCTCCACGTGTCCCCTCGGTTGGTCCTCATCAGGAACAAGCGCAGACGGCGGGCCTGGCGGTGCTTCAGTGGCTCACCGTCGTGCATTCCTTGGACCGGCCTAGCTGATGACTCGCCTGATAAGTGCAGCTGCCTCCTGAACGGCATCATGGGCCATGGTCAGTGGTTCCGGGTCGCCGGCCAGCGTCACCCCGGTAACGTCCCACAGACCGAAGCTTGCCCAGCGGGGCTCGTAGAAGGACCACCAGGAGAGGCCGGCGTAGTCGCCGGTTTCATACATGGACCGCGCCCACTGCTGGGTGGAGGCCCGGTCCCGGGGGACAACGTTGCTGGGCCGCAGGGACCAGTCCTGCAGCACCTCCGGGTCATCCAGATCCAGGATCGACGGATCTCCCTCGTACTTCACCAGCACTTTCCTCGTGCCGTCAGGTGTTCCCGGTGGCGGGGCCAGGATGTCAGAAGTCCAAACGGGGTACCGCCCGAGGGCTTCAGCCACGGCACCCTCAGCCGAGTCGCCGACGTAGAGCACCATGTATTGGTGGTCCGGGTCGTCCACCCGGCCGGCGCCCTGCCGCGGCCAAATGTAGAGCGGGTGCCCGTTCTCGGATGGGGAGGAAGCATCGGGGTGCCAGTTGAGTACGCGCCAGAACTCCACCTAGGCGAACGCTCCCTGTTCGAAGGCGCGGATCGCCTCGATCACCGGCGCTGCACCCTCGAGCCGGTACACGTCGATGGGGCGAGCGCGCAGGTGGGCGTCCTGGCCTTCCAGCCAGAGCTTGGCCTGGGCCGGGGTGAACGCGCTGTGCAGATGGCCCACGAGGGCATCGAGGTCCGCGAGCTGGGCGCGGTTCTCTTCGTTCGGCGCGTCCTGACCGGAGACCCACCGGCCGGGCCTGTCCTTATTAACTCCGAGGAGGGCCGCCACCGCGTTGTTGCCGAGCGCGTTCACCAGCCGCTGCGTGATGGCCTGCGGACCGTAGTCCGGCGCGTCCCTCAGACCTGCCAGGTTGACCGTGACCGCCTTCAGCGTCCTGTGCCGGGCCGGGGCGCGTCTGGGTGCCACGCTGAATCCTTTGGGAAGAAGGATGACGCCGTTCCGCATTTTGACCGGGGTCTCGCGGCCGCCGCCTTTCAGGATGACGGTCTGCTCCACGGCCTTCCGCTGCTTTTCCATAGGCCAACACTATCTGTTGGGCAGGGCGGCCGGAAGAGCTGCGGCTCAGTCGGTGAGCGGTTCCTCGCAGTCCGTGCATTCCTTGCGCCGACCGACCGTGTCTTCGGAGATGAGGATCAGCCCGGCGGGGTCGTTGTCCCATTTGCGGGCGACGACCGCACACCAGGCCGGGTGGTACAGCGTGCCGGTCCGCGTCACGTAGACCTGGCCGGGAGCCAGCCGCCGGGAGCGGTCCAGGCGCAGCCGGGTGGGATGGACCGGGATGATCGGGCCCAGGTCCTGGACGTCCTTGTAGATTTGCGTAGGGACCGTGCCGAGTAGCCTCCGTGGAGTCCTGGTCCGGACGGCCCCGCACCCGTTAGCGGTAGGAACCTGCCCTCGCCATCCAGGCTTCGGACAAAGTGTTCTAACCGGCGGAGTCGGCGTCGACTGTTCCTCGGCGGTCCCCGTTTTGGGCCGATGGGCCGCTGTCGGGGTCTGTCAGTGAGCTGCAAAGGCTTCTCGGTTTCCACACGCAGCCCCATGAGGTCGGCCCGGTACCCCTTGTCGGGGGGGTACCGGGCGGACGTCCTGCTACCTGGGTGCACTACCGGCCGGTGGTGAAGCTCCAGGAGCCTCCGGCGAGCGTGTTGCCGACGGCGTCCTTGATGCTTGAGGACATCGATGCCGTGTATCTCGTGTTGGCGGCCAGGGTCACGTTAGGGTTCAGTGTTGCCACCCGGGTGGAGACGTTGTAGCTGACCGCGTAGCTGACGAGCGCCCCGGTGGTGGCGTTCCTCAGCGCGAAGGTTCCGTTTGCGACACCGGTGACGGCCTCACTGATGGTGACCGTGACGTTGGCGGTCCGGCTGACACCGGTGGCGTTGACCGCTGGTGTCCTGGTGGCCATCACTGGCCTGGGCCCGGTCGTGAAGACCCAGGAGGACGGGGCCAGCGGGTTGCCCGCGAGGTCCGTGATGCCTGCAGTCAGGCTTGCCGTGTGCCGTTTGTCCGCGGCGAGGGTCGCCGTCGGGTTCAAGGTGGCAACGCGGGTCGCAGCGGTCCAGGTCACGGGTGCGGCAACGACGGCTCCGGCGGCGTTCTTCAGCGTGAAGCGCGCAGCGCTGAGACCCGAAATGGGCTCATTGAAGGTTGCCGTGACATTGCCCGTTTGGCTTACCGCCATGGAGTTAACTGCCGGGGCCTTCGCCGTCACGAGGGGCGCCACGGTATCGACCGTCACGGCAAGGGAACCGGCCGACATGGTTTCGGTTCCCCCGGCCGTGGTTTCGCTGGCCGTGATCGTGTGTCGGCCGTTGGTCAGAGCCGTGGTCGGGGTCAGCGAGAAGCTGCCATTCGCGGCGACCGCGGCCGTGCCGCTGGCCGCCCCGTCTACGTACAGCGTGGCGCTCGTGGAATCAGGGAGTGCCACAGCGCCGGTGAAGGTGGGGGTGACGTTGCGGGTGATGTTGTCCGCGGCGGAGCTGCCGGTGTCCGAAGCGGCAGTCATGTCGGGAATCGACGGACCCTTCGCCAGCGGCGCGGTGCAGGGGGCGGTGGGGCCTCCGATCTGACCGAACTCGAAGATCGTGTTTTCTGTCAGGAGGGCGGGGTTGCGGCCGAGCCACATCCCGCGGCTTTCGGAGTTGACGGGGTTCGATGCCCTGTCCGCATCGGAAAGACCATCGAATCCGCTGACGCCTGTGAGCCCTGTCCACGTGGCCGTCCAGGTGGTCAGGCCCGGGCCGTCGTAGGCCAGGGCGCCGTCGTCGCCGGCGGCGGCGCTGGCCCGGAGGGTGCGCTTGCCGTTGAGGACGAAGGACTGGTTTTTGGCCACGATGCGGGCCTCAAGCTGGTCTATGGGAATCTGTCCGCCGCCGGGGGCGACAGCCGTTCCCTTCATCACCACGGTGCCGGGTCCGGTCTTCGTGGCCTGCTGGGTGACGGTGACGTTCGCGGTGAAGGTCTCGTCCCCGACGGTGGGGGCGGTGAGAACGCGGACGACATCCCCGGTGCGGATGTCCGGTGTGACACCGTCCCAGCAACCTCCACCGGGGTGGTTGACTTCCACGAGACCGTCAAAGCCCGGCGTCCCGGGATCGTCCTGCGGGGTGAGGTTGGACGCGGTACCGATGACGGCCCCGCCACGAAGTACCTGAACAGTGGCCACATCGGTCCTGGCATACCCGGATGCTGAGACGAAGTCCCGGACCGGGAAAACAAGGATGGAATGCGGCGCGACCGGGACCGCGTTGATGGCGGCCAAAGCCGGCACTGCTGCGCTCTGCACCGCCAGGATGGCAAGCGCACCGGCGGCGAGACCGGCCGCCACCCGTTGATGGTTTCTTTCAGATTTCATGGAAAACTCCCCTCAGAAGCCCCAGACTTCACCGGGCCGAGTCCGGGCCGATGATGCACTCCGGTCCATGGCCGGCGTGGATGCCAGTATCGGGAAGCGACCCTGCGGAAACCTTTTACGAAAACCCCTGGCACCGCCCGAGTAGCGTCACGGACGCGGTGAATTCCTTGGAGTTTCGGAGGCAATTCTCAGGAAGGACTTTTACCTTGGACACCAGGCCCACCGAGTCACAGACTTGGCGGGCCTGACGCTAGGAAATGCCCCGTATTCCCTCCAAGGCCGCGGGGCTTTTCCTGTGTCCGCCCCCAGGCGGGTTTCGCCAGCCGCTACCCCGGACAGGGGCACCTTGCAGAAGCATTGGGCGACGGCCGGAGCGAGGGGCCCCGATTGGGTCCCCGTCCCCGTCAGCTCGGTACAAGGTGTGAGGCAGCAAGGCCATGGCGTTCGGCCTCGTCGGTGCGGGCGAGATGGTCCAGGGAGGTGGCGAGACGTGCATCCGGGTGCGAGTCCAGGGTGGCTTCGATGTGCGGCAGGAGTTCCTCCAGTTCAGTTCCGGGGTCGGGCTGGTGCACGTGCCTACCAGACAGCAAAGGAGGGGAGCCCGCTGGGCTCCCCTCCTTTGGCTTACCGGGTGTTGACAGCCTGCTATCTGCGGTTTGGCGTGCGGGTGATGGAGGCGACTGCGCCGGTCTGTTCGTTCAGCAGCACCTTGTCGTTGCGCTGGTGGTGGAAGTTGAACATGGCGGTCATCGACCCGGCCGTCGCATCAGCGGAGGCGTCGCCGATCTGACCCGTGCTCCAGTTGTCCTCGATGAAGCGGAGGATGGAGGCCTGGTCGGTTTCGGTGTGGTCGACGAAGTTTTTCCTCGCGTACGGGGAGATGACCACGAGCGGTTGGCGCGGGCCGGGGCCGCAGCGGTCGGCGTAGCCGCCGGACATAGGAACGCCCTTGGTATAGGCATTCAGGCACCAGGCCGCATCGTCAGGACTGTTGGAGGAGTTCTTCACCTTGGCCGCGACGTGGTCGTACCAGCCGTCGGAGTCGTCGTAGGCAAGCACGACGGCGGTGCTGCCCCAGTTCTTCGACTTCTGGATGGCGTTGAGCTGCTTGGTGATGAAGTTCTGCTCATCAACCGGATCAGAGTAGGAGGCGTGGCCGTCCTGGTAGTTCGGCGCCTTGAGGAAGGACACTGCGGGCATGTTGTCGCTGTTGACGACCTTGTCGAAATCGCTCACGTCGTACTGGTGGTTCGCCTGGCCGTTGTGGCCGATTTCCGCGTCGCTGGCCGGGGCCAGGTGGTGGGGGTTGGCCGTGGAGGCGTAGTACTGGAACGGCTGGTGGTGCGGGTTGTAGTCAGTGCTGGAGACCCCTGCGACATTCGAATGCGTAGCCCCGCAGGATGCCGGGCTCGTGCCTGAGGCTGCGGTCGTGGGCGTGAATCCGCCCTGGAACCAGCCCCAGCTCACTCCCTTGGCGTTGAGCAGGTCACCGATGTTCTTGCCGGTCATTCCGATGAGGTTGCTGCTTTTCGCGTGGCTGTTGTTCGAGCAGTCGTCATACACCGGGTCCGGGTCGTTGATAACGGTGCCCACGCCGTTGGCGTCCGGGACGCGCACGGCACTGTCACTGGCCGTCGGCGCCAGCAGCTGTCCCGCGGCCGTGAACTCCTTGGCGCCGTGGGTCTGGCCGGAGACCAGGTTCAGCGCGCCGGGTGTGGAGGGGCCGAAGACGGTGCTGAAGTGGTTGTCGCTCATGGAGTAGTTCTGGGCGTAGTTCCAGATCCCGGTGACGGTGTTGCCGTCGTAGTAGTCCATGGTGAGGCCGGCACGGCCGTACTGGTTGGCGCCGCACGCGTCGCGGCTGGTGAACTCGACGAACTTGTCCATCAGGCCGCCGTTGTACGCCTTCTGCTCGGCGGTGTAGGTGTGGTCCTGGTCGCAGGTGACGGCCTGGGCCGGGCTGAGTCGGGCGGGCTGGACGGCGTTGGGGTTGTTTGGGGCGAGCAGTCCGTCATGGGCGAGGGTCGCGATGTTCTTCGGGGTGTCGGCCGCCGGAGTGAACCGGGCCGCGGCAGCGGCGGTGCCCTGCTGGGCTTCTCCCGCCGTGTTCGCCGCCTTGGGGTACGTGGCGAAGTAATGATCGAAGGAGACGTTTTCTCCAAAGATCACCACGACGTGCTTGATGGGCGTGCCGGTGCCGGACGGGTGTGCTTCCTTGGCGGAGGCCGGGCTGGCGCCGGGGCCCAGCAGGCCGCTGGTCAGGGTGCAGGCAGCGACGGCCGCGGCACCGGTGGCAAGAGCTATTCGCTTCTTGGGGAACCGCTTTGCTGGATGAGGCATGAGACCTTCTACTCGTTCCTTATCGGGAGCCGGCTCTGCTTGCCGGCCGTTAGGCAGGGGGCACCGGATCCGTCGCGCAGGATCCCGTCCCGACGCGATAAGGGACAGAGAACGCCCGGTGGACCAGGGGCATTGCGGCGCTGGTGGTTCGCTCGCACGCCGACAGTAAGTTGCCCAGGTAAACCATTCGTGAACGGCGGGCAACAAAGGAAAGTTCACTTAGTGTTGCCCCCGCGGTCGTGCGGCCGGGCCGGGCTGCAGCTTGCCGCACGGCGCAGCGGGAAGCCTGTCGGAATGAGGGATGGCGAACGATGCGGGCAACGGATTTCCGGTGATAGCAGTGTTATGGCCGCCCGGATTTGAGGGTTCTGGCGGGACGTGCTCCGGCGTTCCGGACGTTTACCCTGCCTCCATGTTCCGGTTACCCGCTGGTAATACCAAACCATAAGGCTGTGAGCAGCCGGGGCGGTACGCCCCGTTCCACGCAGCTACACTTCGCCCAGCGTTCGTCGCCGCCACCCACCTTAACCTGGCGCCGGAACACTTCCTCGGGGTTTTCACCAGTGACGCAAGCACTAGGAGCAGCTCATGCCCAACCTCAACCGTCGACACTTTCTTCAGCTCACGGCCGCCGGCGCCGCGAGCACCGCCATCGCCGAGATGCTCGGCGAGAGTATCGCCCGCGCCGCCAGCATTCCCGCCAACCGGGCCACGGGCTCCATCAAGGACATCGAGCACGTGGTCGTCTTCATGCAGGAGAACCGCGCGTTCGACCACTACTTCGGCACCCTCAAAGGCGTGCGCGGATTCTCAGACCCACACCCCGCCACCCTGCCCAGCGGCAAGAACGCGTTCTACCAGAACAACGGGACCAGAGACGTCCTCCCTTACCACCCGACCGCGCCCAACCTCGGCATGCAGTTCATGGAGGACCTCGACCACTCGTGGAAAATGACCCACGAAGCCTTCAACGCCGGCAAGTACGACAAATGGCTGCCGGCAAAGTCAGAGGCAACCATGGCGCACTACGAGCGGAACGACCTCCCGTTCCACTTCGCCCTGGCGGACGCGTTCACGATCTGCGACCAGTACCACTGCTCGATCCTCGGCCCGACCGACCCCAACCGCTATTACATGTTGAGCGGCTACACGGGCAACGACTACACGGGTAACGGCCCGGACCTGTGGAACGACGAGGCCGGATACTCCTGGAGCACCTACCCTGAAGAGCTCGAGAAATCCGGTGTGAGCTGGAAGGTCTACCAGGACATCGGCGAAGGCCTCGATGCCAAGGGCTACTGGGGCTGGACAAGCGACGCGTACATCGGCAATTACGGCGACAACTCGCTCCTGTACTTCAAGCAGTACCAGGCCGCGAAGCCCGGAAGCCCGCTGTACGAGAAGGCGCGCACGGGAACGAACGCCAAGGCCCGGGATGACCTTTTCCGCATCTTCCGCGAGGACGTTGCGGGCGACAAGCTCCCCCAGGTGTCCTATATCGCGGGCCCTGAGGCGTACACGGAGCACTCGAACTGGCCACCGAACTTCGGCGCCTGGTACACCGCGAACATCCTGGACATCCTCACCTCCAACCCGGACGTGTGGAGCAAGACGGCCGTGCTGTTCATGTACGACGAGAACGACGGTTTCTACGACCACATCGTTCCGCCGCACCCCAACACGCCGCAAATCCCAGGCGCCTCGACGGTCTCGACGTCCGGTGAATACTACGACGGCCGCAGGACTGCCGTGGGCCACGCTGACGCCCCGGGACACTTCGGCCTCGGTGTGCGCGTGCCGATGATCGTCGTCTCGCCGTGGAGCACGGGCGGCTGGGTGTGCTCGGAGACCTTTGACCACACCTCGATCGTGCGCTTTCTTGAGGCTCGGTTCGGTGTGAAGTCGCCGAACATCTCGCCCTGGCGCCGTGCGGTTTGCGGCGACCTCACAAGCGCGTTCGACTTCTCCGCCAGGGGCGGCGCGGCGCCGGCACTGCCGGACACATCTTCGTACAAGCCGACGGACCACAACCTCCACCCGGACTACGTCCCGACGCCACCGCCAGTGAACTCCATGCCGTCCCAGGAGAAAGGCACCAGGCCATCCCGCCCGCTCGGCTACATGCTCGACGTCCGGGCAACGGTCGCCGGCGGTAAGCTCGCCGCGTCCTGGACGAACCAGGGCACGCTCGGCGCGCACGTACAGGTCCGCTCCAACCTGCTCCCGGCAGCGCCCTACTCGTACACGATCGGGGCGGGCGCCTCACTGGACGCGACATGGCCGCTTGGGGACAAGTACGACGTGCAAATGCATGGCCCCGCGGGCTGGTACCGCCGCCTGGCAGGAACCACGGCGGCCAGCGACATCCAAGTCACAATCGCCGGCGACGGGACCGCCTCCCACGCGCGGCTGAAGATCACCAACGGTGGAACCACCCCCGCCACCCTCACACTGGTCGACGCATACGGAACCGGATCGCAGACGCTCACGCTCAAACCCGGCCAGGGCAAGACGGTCGTGATCCCGACCCAGGGCGGTTGGTACGACCTCACCGTCACTGCCGCCGCGGACACCGCGTTCGTGCGTCTCCTCGCCGGCCGGATTGAGAACGGCCGAACGCTCACAAGCGATCCGCAGCTCGGCCGCTGACCGGACCCGGGCGGGGGCCCACACCCCGCCCGGTTGTGGCTTCCTACCAGTCGGAAGTGCATGCAGGGAACTCAAGGCCTGATCAAAACCGGGCGGGCTCACCCGTTCCTCTGCAGATTGCCCCGACGTTGTAATGTCATCCATTTGGACACCTGACCAGAGCAGATCCTCGATCAGCCGACCGTTGTCGTCGCCTTTGGTCGACACCTTCACGTATCCGATGAGCGTGTTCGTCATGACTGCCTCGATGATCTCGCACTCCCACCGGCACCGACCGCGGGTTACGGCAAGCAAAATGAGCAGGTCACCGGGGGAAATCAGCACTTGCGCGTGCCGGTGGCTCGATCACTGACGACAAACGGGGAAACTAGACGGATCAAAGGAGGAAATCGTATGGGTCCGGAACTGATGACTGGCCGACTGGAGCGACTCTTCAATGGCACGGCGTGGGCCGAGGGCCCGGTGTGGGTGCCCTCGTCCCAGGCCGTGCGCTGGAGCGACATACCGAATGACCGCATACTCGAGTTCTCCTCCGCGGCGGGGATTACCCGGGAATACGCAACGGGAGTCGAGTTCACCAATGGCCGGACACTGGATACTGACGAAAGCGTTGTGCAGTGCAGCCATGGACAGCGCCGAGTTGAGCGCGACCGTGACGGGACTGTCACGACTCTGGTCGATTCCTTCGAGGGCAGACGACTGAACTCGCCCAACGACGTGGTGATCGCCCGAGACGGGACGATCTGGTTTACCGACCCGCCCTACGGGATCCTGTCCGGCACCGTGGAGGGACACGAGGGCGACCAAGAGTACGGCGGCTGCTATGTCTTCCGCTACGACCCGGCGACTGACACGCTAACCGACGTGATCAAAGACCTGGTCCACCCGAACGGTCTCGCCTTTTCGCCCGATGAGTCGGTGCTGTACGTCGCGGACACCGCTGGTCCAAGTCATAGCGTGCCACTGAGGATTGCAGCATACGACGTAGCTGACGGTACCTGCAGCCTCGCCGGCACCTTCATCGGGTTCGACGACGATCACCCCGCTGACGGCCTCCGAGTGGATGTGCAGGGCAGGATTTGGACTTCGGCGGGGCCCACGGTACAGGTCTACTCCCCATCCGCCAAGCTTTTGGCCACCCTTCCACTGCCCGAGAGGGCGGCAAACCTGTGCTTCGGCGGCCTGGACGGCCAGGATCTCTACATAACGGCAACCACCAGCCTGTACCGAATCCGTACCAACACACGGGATGCTGCCCAAAAGACGAACGCACCAGGCGGATCGGGTCTAGGCGCACGGAACTAACCCGTTGGTCTGAGGCCACAGGCTCGGTCACGGTAGCCAGCGCGGCCAGCAAGGGTCCGCTCCCCCACCCGACTTATCGCACGAGCGGAAGGTCGCTTACATTTTGGGTCAGAAGACTGGCAGCCAATATTACGTTTCATCCTTCGCCGCGAAGGCATCCGAAATGCCTTCCAGCATGCAGCGGGAATGACGACCCTCCGTGGTGTAGTGGAAACAAGACCGTGACCGTTTCCTTCCTAAACACTGAAGCGGACGTGGACCAGAGCTGCTCAGCTGTCACGACCGGGGAGGCCTCGAGGGCCGTCCTCGATCACCGAGCCGTCAATCGCTCCCTGCGTAAGCCAGGGCAACATCGAAAGGCGACGAGGTACGGGTGACCAGTGCAGGGAAGCTCCGTGGAGCACTTCTGACGTTCGGCTTCATGGCGGGCACGGTGGAACTGAGAGACTGGCGGAAGCCACCCCGTAGCTTAGGGGATCTACTCCGCCACGGTCGGGCCGCCCTCGGACGGCTTGCCCCCCGGCGCCGGGGCGGGCTGTGTAAACGTGCCGGCGGCTCGTGAGCCCGCGGCGGTGCTTGCCGCGATGCTGATGAGGGCTCCGAGGATCATGGCCGCGGCTTCTCCCGGTTCCAGCAAATGCAGTTGGGAGCCGATAGTGGCGGCGGCAACGGGCACTCCCAATTGCGATGCTGCAAGCACTGCGAGCGGCAGGGGCTGGCCGAGTAACCGCAGGCTTCCGTGGACCAGCAGGGTTCCCAGTCCAAGGCAAATCCCCAGGAGAATCATTCTGGGGCTTCCGGCGAGGGTGCGCAGATCGAGTGATGCGCCCAGCCAGACGAAGAACACCGGCCCTAGAAAGCCGTCGCTGACGGCGAAGAGTTGATGCGCCAGTCGCCGGGGTTCGCCCACGGCTGCGACCACCAGGCCGAAGGAGAACCCGGCGAGCATGATGGACACGCGGCCCGCGACGGCAAGCCCGGAGAGCGCGAAGAGCAAGGCAAGTTGGATCCTTAGTTCCAGGGCGAACTTCCGGTCCTCGGACACGTCATGTACCCGTCCCCGCGTGCCGCTGCGCTCCAGCCAGCGAAGCACAAAGAACAAAACCACAGCGCACGCCGCGACGACGGCTGCCCCGAGCGCTGCCCTCGGCGCATTGGGTGGGTCGGCAGCAAGCGGAAGCGCCACGATGCAGGCGATGTCCGCTACCGCCACCTGCGCCGTCGTCGTCAGGACCTTTGGTCCCGTCAGCCGCAGCGAATCGACGATCGGCAGGACCAAGGCGGCAGAAGAGGAAGCGAGCAGAACGATGTAAAGGGGAGCATGTCCGGTGCCAAAGACAAAGGCAATGACGGTTCCGACGGCGGCCGCGAGCACCGCGGCGATGCCGGCACGCAGGGCGCCACCACCCAGTGCGGCGCGGATGGCTCGGTCCCGCACGGGGACATGCGTCCCGGCGACGAACATGATGAGGGCGAACCCGACGTCGTCGGCAAAGGTGAACGTGGGATCCGAGGAATCCACCAGGCCCAAACCCGTGCGCCCGATGGCTATACCAGCCAGCAATTGCCCCAGCACCACCGGAAGGTGCCATGACCGGGGGAACGCCAGCAGCGGCCCGAGGAGCGCGACCGTGGCGATCAGCGAAAGCTGAAAGAACGACACGTTCCTCCTTCTGCCGGCAGTGCGGTTGACTTGTGATGGTTACCGGGGCGCGTCAGCCAGTTTGAGTGGAATGTCGGTGTTTTCGTCCGTGTAGTAGCTTGCGCACACCCGGTGGTAGCCATCAGCGACCTGCGGGGGAATGCCCCGGGCCAGGTCGCCCCTGACCATCAGGATGGGCGAGAGCTTCTTGCCGTCCTGGATTTTCTTCAGGTCCGAGGCCACATGGGCGTTGTCCTCGGGCAGCAACACCAGCCTCGCGGCCCGGAGAATGTCCTTGGCCTTGCGATGCTGGATGGGTGCGGCCATGAGCGATGCGACGATGGTGGCAACGACGTCTTCGGACTCAAGTAACGACAGATACTGCGCCGCGCCCGGATAGTCTTGCGCCTCGGGCTGCGGCAACCAGCGGACCTCGCCCTTGTTGTCGTCACGCATGCGTTGTGGTCCTTAACCGGCGGTATCGGCCCGCAAACATAGGCGGCACCGGCCGGGGGATCTTGGAAAGTTCCGTGCCGGGGCATCGCGGTTCTAATTCAAGGGCGAGGGCTTCCTCGCCGCGGGCCATCGCCCCAGGGCGGTTCGCGGAAAGGGCGGGCTTGAGTGGCCAGCTTAGGCGCCGGACCAGCGGTTTCGCGGGGCAGACCCGCCAGTCGTGGGCGATCACCGTTTCCTGCCCGTCCTGTTCGAACGTCCAGCGTCCAGTACCGTTCAGGTCGCCTTGTGCTGAGACCGCGCAGCCATGCTCCATGATGGGCCCGGTGACCGTGAACCTCCAGCGCAGGGTGTACGGCAGCCAACCCTTGGGGGCACGGAGAAGACGGCCTTTCCGGTGCCGTCCGGGTTTCCAAGATCCGGTGGCATGACGGTCAAACACCGGAGGGCCACCAACGGGCCAACGTCCCGACATCGGACAAAATATCCAAGGCTTCACGCGGGGTCCGCACGACCCGCCAGACGGCCAGAAATTCATAGTCTGTACTGCTCTCGGAATTTGCCGCCCACAGCTGCCTCCACGGCGCGGATGAATAGTGGGCTCACAGTACTCACCCCGCTGGACGTGGTCAACGACCTGGTGCCGCCGTGCTTCCAGCGATCGTCCAGGCCCTGCGCCCCGCCCGCTCGGCAACGATCGAACTCAACGGCCAAGTCTCAGTCTGCCTCGTCACACCCCGCAAGCTTAAGACCTCCTGGTAACTTCGCCGCGCAGGTCTCTAAGCCAACCTGGCACGAGTCAGGTGGCAAATGGTTGCCCAGGTGCACCAAAAACGTCACCTGGATTTAAGCCGCGACTCGTACGTTGACTTGCATGACAAGACCTTCGAGAACCACCGAAAGATCCCTCGACGAGCAACACCCCGGTCACTTCGGCCTGCGTCGGCTGTCGGCAGCCGTACTCGCTCGCAAGCCGCTCTCGATCGTGGCCACGAGCTGCATGCTTGCCCTGGTGGGCGGCGGCCTCGCCGTCGCGTCGACCATCCCTTTCGGCCAGCAGCAGGTCGGAGCCCAGGACGAGAACGGGGAGCAGGTCTCCTCGAACCAGGTGATCAAGCCCATCGGTGACCGTCTGATGACGCCGTTCGGCAAGATCATGGGCTCGACCGTGAGCCCCGATGGCCGCTACCTGGTCGGGACCAGCGCCGACCGTTCGGTCGCCCTGCAGGTATTTGACCTCAAGACCTACAAGCCGGTCGCGGCTGCCGGCACCCTCGCGGCCGCCTCGTTCGCGACGGCGGGGAGGAACGCAGGCTACCAGGACACGGCCTACCAGAAACTCACCGACGGTTCGGTGGGTCAGGAAGGACCGGTCTTCTCCCCCGACGGCAAGTTCCTTTACGCCCCGGTCGCCACGGGCCTCGTCCGCTACCCCTTCAACGCGGACGGTTCGCTCGGCGCCGGCACGAAGATCAGCATCCCGACCGCTGACGGGAAGAAGGCGCTGACCGCCGGTATGGCGTTCTCCCCGGACGGCTCAACGCTGTACGCGGCCGTCAACGGCCAGAACACCGTCGTCGCGATCGACCCGGCCGCGGGAACGGTCAAGCAGACCTTCAGCACCGGCATCGCCCCCCGCCAGCTGAAGTTCGCCGGCACCAGACTCTACGTTTCCAACGAGGGAGGCCGCCAGGCCGCCACGGGCGAGGCGACGATGGGTTCCTACGGCACGCAGGTTCCCGCGGACACGTACCTGGGTACCTCCACGACCGGCACGCTCAGCGTCATCGACACGGCGAACACCTCCGCTCCGGTTTCCTCGATCGACGTCCAGCTGCACCCGACCGCGATGCACCTGGACGGCCCCACGCTGTATGTGGCGAACACCAACAGCGACACCGTCTCGGTCGTGGACACCGCGAGCAACAAGGTCCTGCAGACCATCGCGACCCAGCCGGGGGCCTCCTCGCAGGTGGGCTATGAGCCAACCGCCATCACGATGCAGGGGGACCACCTGCTGGTCTCCCTGGGCCGTGCGAACGCGATTGCGGTCTACAAGGTCAACAAGAAGGACCCGAAGGACCCCGCCAGTTACATCGGCCTGCTGCCGACCGACTACTTCCCGCAGAACGTCACCGCAGTGAACGGCCAGATCGTGGTCACCAACACCCGCGGCATCGACGCGCGCGGGCCGGAGCTGAGCTTCAACAAGGGCCCGGGCACCACGGTCGCAACCGGTCACGGCACACACTCCACCACCGCCTCGCTCACCAAATTCATCCTGCCGAGCGATGAACAGATCCAGCACCACACCGAGACCGTGTTCAAGCAAAACGGCTGGGACAGCAGCTCCGTGAAGGAATCTACGGCCGCAGCCGCCGCCAAGATCCCGGCCGTGGCCGTGCCCAAGCGGATCGGAGACCCGTCGACGATCAAGCACGTGTTCCTGATCGTCAAAGAGAACCGCACCTACGACCAGATCTACGGCGACATGAAGAAGGGAAACGGCGACGCCTCCCTCGCCCAGTTCGGCGCGAAAGTCACCCCGAACCAGCACGCACTGGCCAGCCAGTTTGGCCTGTACGACAACACGTACGACATCGGCACGAACTCGGCCGAGGGCCACAACTGGATGATGCAGGGCGACAACCCTGCCTACAGCGAGACCAGCGCAGGTGAGTACGCCCGCTCGTACGACACCGAAGAGGACGTCCTGGGCCACCAGCGCTCCGGCTTCCTCTGGACCGCGATCGAGTCTGCGGGCAAGACCGCAAGGAACTACGGGGAGTTCGAGTATGGGGAGGGCAAGCCGGCCGGCGCGACCTGGCAGCAGTATTACTGCGCGGCTACGAGCACGATGGCCGGCGGCGACCCGTCCCAGCTCTTCACCCCCTCGCTGCAGATGCACGCCAGCTCGGACATCCCCTCGCTCAACGCGATCACAGACCCGAACGCGGCGCCGTTCGACACCTCGGTGCCGGACATCTACCGCTACGAGACCTGGAAACAGGACTTCAAGAAGAACGGTCCTAAGAACTTCCAGATGACATGGCTGTCCAGCGACCACACCGGTGGCCCCGCCGGCCCGCGGGCCCAGGTCGCGGACAACGACCTCGCCGTAGGCAAGATCGTGGACGAGATCTCGCACTCGAAGTACTGGAAGGACTCCGCGATCTTCATTGCTGAGGACGACAGCCAGGACGGCGCCGACCACGTCGACGGCCACCGTGCCCCGGTTCAGGTCATCAGCCCGTACGCGGTGCACGGCAAGACCGTCAGCACGTTCTACTCACAGATCAACATGGTGCGGACCATCGAGCAGATCCTCGGTGCCCAGCCGCTGAACCAGAAGGTCGCCGCCGCCACCCCGATGTTCGCCGCCTTCACCAACAAGGCCGACCTGACCCCGTACAAGGCGGTCCCGAACCAGGTCCCGCTGACCGAAGGGGTCACGACCGCCCCGGCCTGCGGCCCCGACACACTGGGCCAGACCGGCGCAGCCGCCACCTCGGTGAACACCAACGCAGCCAAAGCAGCGTCCGTCCCAGCCCCGATGCAGGACATCGCCGAACAGTGGGACACCTGGTCCAAGCAGCAGCACCTGACCGGGGAAGGCGCGAAGGAAGACTCCGCGAACCCGTACCTGTTCAACCGTTGGACCTGGTACCAGGCCCACAACTGGCAGAGCCCGTACCCGGGCGACGCCAAGATCTATGGCCCGAACAACGTGCCGGGCATCCCCGCCGGCTCGACCGGCCACGAGGACGGCTAATCCACCACTGACCGGCTGACGACCGCCGATCACCCATCGCCGGCATCCACCCCAAAGCTGAAGGCCACCTCTGCGGAGTTGGCCTTCAGCTTTGGGACTCAGGAAAGATCCGAAGACTGGGGGTAGGTCCGCTCGTGCATGCCCTGTCGCCGGGGCGTTGGAAGGTGAAACGGCGCGTGAACGGTTCGTCAAATCTCGCTGAACAGCGCCGTTTGAGTGCCGTCGGGATGGGCGGACCGCGATAACTTCGGCTGCATGACTCTCCCCAAACAACGCGTCAGCAGAGCTGCCATCGCGGCCCTGGCCCTGGGACTCCCGGCAGCCTTCCTCACCCCCGTAGGCCCCGTCAATGCAGCCCCGACAGTATCCTCACGCCCAGCTACCACCCCGATCAGTGCAGCCAAGCTGGATCTCGGCGCCTCGGATCTGCCCGAGAAGCGCACTGTCACCACGCTGGCCCCCGGACTGACCCGGACCTCCATCACCCGCGGAGCCCCGGACGCTTCCCTTTTCTGGACGGCCGAGGTCGCCATCCCCGCGAACTCCCCCGACCCGGACGCCCCTGCATCAGCCCTTTCCGACCAGGTTCACGCCCAGGCAGTCGCAGCAAAGCTTCAGGCAGCAGGCATCCAGGCCCGCGTCGAACATGTGCAATCCCCTCAGCTCGCGGACGCGGGAGGCGACCTCGGATACCGGGTGCGAGCCGGGCAGTTCTCATCCAAAGCTGACGGCACAGCCACGGTGGCACAGATCAAGGCCGCCGGCTACGCATCCTCGGTGCTATACACCGGCTGGGACGGCGACTCCGACACCAGCGGACAAACCCGCGGCCCCTGGAAGCTCGAAGTCCTCACTATCGACCCCAAGAAGTTCCGGGGCGAACTCAGCTCGAGCTTCGGACCCAACCTCCAGGACCGGGAAACAACCAGCGCTCTGGCCGCCGCGGACGGCGCACTGGCAGCCACCAATGGCGGTTACTTCGTGCTGGATCCCAAAGCCGGCGCCCCGGGCGACCCGGCCGGGACCGCCGTCACCAACGGGAAAATCCTCAGCGAGCCCGTCGGCGACCGGCCATCACTCGTGATTGACGGCACCACGAACCGTTCCTCAGTGCAGCGACTGCACTGGGACGGCACTCTCACGGCGCCTGGCAAGGCCCAGTTGGCGGTGGATGGCCTGAACCGTGTGCCGGGGCTGATCCGGAACTGTGGCGGGACGGACGACACCCCAACCTCGCTCCCCGTGCACGATGCGACCTGCACTGATCCGGACGAAATCGTCGGCTTCACGCCCGAGTTCGCGGCCTCAACGCCTTCAGGACCGGGGTTGGAAGTTGTCCTCGATGAACGGGGCACCGTCACCGCCGTCAACAGTTCCCGCGGTATGGCCGTTCCCGCCCACGGGCGGACGCTCCAGGCTATTGGGGTAGACGTGCAGCGACTGAAGAGCGTGGCTAAGATCGGGACCCCGCTCAAGCTCGACACCGACCTGATCAACGAACAGGGCAATCCGCTGAAGGCCCGTTCCTCGACCGACGTCGTGAATGGCGGCCCGGTGCTGGTGTCCGGCGGCCAGGAAAGGATCACCGCAAAGCGGGACGGCATGGTCCACGAGGGCGACAGCAACAGCTTCTATTACGGCTGGGTCCACAAACGCAACCCCCGCACAATCGCCGGTGTCGACGCCCAGGGGCGCACGCTGATCGTCACCGCCGATGGTCGCCAGACGACGGCACTGGGGTTGAGTATCAAGGAATCGGCCGATGTTGCCCGCTCCTTGGGAATGGTCGATGCAATAAACCTGGACGGCGGCGGATCGACCACCCTGGCCATAGACGGGAAGGTCGTGAACTCTCCCTCCGACGCAACCGGCGAGCGCCCTGTGGGTGATGCCCTTCTCGTACTCCCCCGCCGCAAGGGCTGACGGCAGGAAGACCGGAGTAGGTGCAGGCGGCGATGCGTTCGGGCTAGACATTGCGCACCGCGGACGGCTGCGTCCGGGCCATACCTAGGCCGGAGGGCCATGCACCCATTGAGGTAGCCGCCATCCCGGATCGATGCCATCAGCATCCACTCATCGCCTATCTCCTGGACCACGCCGTGCCGTTCCGTACCCTTCTTGACGGAACGGGCAATACTGACCGGCTGCAGCTGAGCCATTGACTGCTCAAGCCTGGACAGAATTTTCTTCCGTGACTGCCTCTTATGCCCCATCGGCACATCCTCACGCGCCCAACGCAGTCCACCAAGGCAAGGTACTGGCGTCCGCCGCGGCGTCTACGATGCAGGAATGACAGAAGAAGGACCGTGGCAGCGCTATGACCGGGACAAGCTGCCCACGGGGTGGGCCTACCCGCTGGGGCGGGATGAGGTCACTGCCGCCCTGGTCGCCGCGGGTGTGAGCCTGGGCAGCCTTTCCTTCAGCCGGACCGATCGGATTAGGTCAGGAGGTCCTTACGTTCTGCACGCATACCGGCCGTCGGATTCACGGGCAAAGTACTTCGGTACCCGAGACTCTGACTTCAGCCCGTTGATGATGTCGATCGGTGCCGTTCCCTCGGAGCTGCGCTACGACCTCGGCCAGCAACTCCGGGATGTCTGGCTGGAAAGGGTCGTCGCCTGGGCACAACGCGCGCCGACCAGTAGCAACCCGTGGACGGCGACGAACCACTACTGGATCCTTATTCGCAAGCCCGATGGCAGGCTGGCCCTGGAAGCTACGTAGGCGGCCATCTGGTGCTTCCAATAGGGCACACGTCAGATGGCACGATGGATGCCGTGGCGACAACGAGGCGGGATGCGGCTCCGAACCCGGAGTGGGTGCTGATGTACCGGTCCGGCCTGACGCGGGCCCGGATCGCGGGGCTGGCCGGCGTCCCTGCACCAACGGTTGCCTACCACCTTGGCCTTGCGCGAGCTTCTGACCCCGGGTGTGGGAAGCCCACGAGGCGGCCAACGGCACGGGATCCTCCCGGGTGACGGCCCAGGGACTGGAATGCATGCACCAGCTCGTGGCCATGGTCCAGGAGACCGGGCACTACCTGTCCCGGAACGCCGAGAGCGTCTCGGAGCGGACCTTGGCGGTGTGGCTGCAGCGCCGGCGTGAGGATGCCCGGGCCGGCCGGCCGGCTGGCCCGGCGATCCGTGAAGGCCTTGAGGTGCTTCCCGGCTGGGAAGGAAAGCCCCGCGCCGAGGCGGATGAGGACAGGTGGCCGGAGCGGCTCGCAACCCTGGTCAGGTACCGCGCGGCAGGTAATGACTGGCCGCGGCACAAGGCGACCATCACCGGCGTAGAGCACGACCTCGGTGTGTGGCTGTATGCTCAGCGGTTCAAGGCCCGCCGTGGCGAGCTCGACTCAGCAAAGGCGGCAGCCCTGGATGCCGCCGTCCCCGGGCGGCGGACCGGAAGGTAGCGCGGCCGGTGGCCAAGGGGCGACTCCTGAGCCGCGCCAGGGGCAGGTTCTGGGCGCTGATTTCTGCGCGGGCGCCGGGCCGTGTTGTCACAGTGCCGGGAGTCGGACGGTCGTATCGCCGTATTGGACGGTGACCTCATGGGCCGGGTCGATCTCCGTGGGGGTCCGGATCACGAACGTGCGCCCCACCCAGGCGGAGTCGCAGACTGGACCGCCCCTCGTGCCGACGCCGATTTTCATCCGGTGACGGTCAACGACCTCAATCGAGGAGGGAAAAGACGGGCAGCCGAGGCTTCCGCCGATGACAATGGCGAATTTGCGTCCGTTCTCGAGCCAGCCCACCAAAGGGAAGGGCAGCCCCTGCTCACCCGGACCGGAAGGAGTCGGCTTTGATGTGACCGCTTCCTTCGGGAGAAGCCCCTGGCGTTCTGATTCAATCTGCAACTGTGGCGGTGGCTCCGGCGGTGATGTGCAGGCCGCGACCATCAGCACAGCCCCGACCGACACCAGCCCTAGAAGCTTGCCCATGTCACGACGTTACGCCCAGGCACCTGTACAAAGCATGCGCTCCAGACTGACAGGTGATCCTTCAAGGTACCGCCGGTCCAAACTGACAAGGTCGACGCACTCACACTGGTGCTGAGACCACCTAGCCGACCGGCCATGCGACGGGAAGCGCCGGCGTAAGTCAGGGTCTGGAAGTGCGCTCTTCGATGATCCGGTCCGCGGTCTCATCGCCTGCGCATGGCTGGTCATCCAACGGGCATCTCCGTCAGCCCATTTGTCGCTTAGCCGAATCGGGGTTGCGCATGATCCCGACCATGGCTCGGGCCTGATCCAGGCGCTTCTGGTAGTAGACCGCAGCCAGGACACTAAAGACAGAAATCGCCGTGGATCCCCAAGCGCTGAGCGGGACGCGGTTTTCGGCCTGATACTCGGATACGGTCAGGGCCGCGTTGCCGAGGTTGAGGAAGGCAAAGACGATCAGCCAGGTCCGGGCGTAGCTGAGGGTCTTGCGCCTGAACCATCTGGCCATGGAGGGAGCCTAGCAGTTCGAGAACGGCAACTCTATGGATGTGGTGGACATCTGGACGGGCAGACAACGCGGCGGACTGCCGGGGCGGCCCCGAGGAGATCCTGCAGGGCCGCCACCGGCGGCGTTCGAGGCCGCCTTCCCCAATTGGGCTGCCCCCCGGAGCCCAAAGGCTCAATAACGCGCCTTCATCGTAAGGCTACTTACCTTGTTCGTCCAGATGTCGCCTCGCCCTTGGCTGGACGTCGGTCGATCTAGCTGGAGAGGGTGAACCATCGGCCTACGCGGAGTTCCTTCTTGGGCCGCCGGACGGAAAAGGTCGTGAACTCGCTTCCACTCCTCGCTGAGAGGCTCATCGATACTGGCGGGCATATGTGTCCCACGTGGCGATGTATGCCCTGGCGATCTTTGGTCTGGCGGCCCTAAGGAGCTGGTCGCTAGGAACTGTCCGTAGGAAGATGCCGGGGCTAGAGCACGCCGACGATGGTCGCATGGCCGGTGTAACCGGGAGCCTGAGCCTGCATGTTGGCGTTGACTGTATCGGATACCGCGGCTTCCGCCATTTGAACGGTTATTAAGTTTTGGGCCAAAGCTGCCAGAGCCAAGCTGCGAACCACTGTGCGTCTGCTGACCAACTTTTTTAGTGCTTCCAAGACGGCACTCCTCCTTATGTCACCGAATCTGCTTGAACTCCGTCTCCTGCTCAAGAATTTTTTAGACCAGGAGAAAAACGTTTGCGCGATCGTTTGTATGAGTGAACTTGATTTCGGCCACACTGTCAAGATCCAATCTTCAAGCTTCACGCGGACGAAGATTCGTCGCCTTTTCATGCGGCCGGCGGGGACTGCGACCGGCGCAAATGCAGGGAACTGAACTGGCAGAACTGGGACGTTTCGGCCTACTTTGGCCAGATTGCCCGGATCCGGGTCGTCGACAACGCTACGGGGCCTTGGGCCACTTGACCTAGACCACATGGCGCTTGGCTCGGAGCCAGCGAAGCCACGGAGTGTCGAAACTACGGTAAACCTTGTGGTCACCGGCCAAACTGTCCGTACCGCCACCCGTGGCGACAGCGAGGATCTCTAGGAAACGGGTAGCGCGCCGACACGGATCGGATCCACGCCTTCCAATCGGCGAGCCTTCATCAACAGGACCAACTCCGGTAATGCAGGATTCCATCCAGCCGTCACGTAGCCATCCGCGGCCAACGTGCTGTGGATGGAGCCGTTCCCGCGCTGCGCTACGGGCCCTCTGTAGACTAGCCGGTGAATGCGAAACGTTCGCGCAAACGCTTTTTCCAAGGGGCCGACAATGACGACGATGGTAAAAGTGGCGCAGCTTGCCGGGGTGTCCATTTCCACAGTGTCACACGTCCTTAACGGTACTCGCCACGTCGGTGAAGAGACCCGGCAACGGGTACTGAAGGCCATTAAGGAAACCTCTTACCGACAGGATGCTTTGGCGCGGGCAATGCGCCGCTCCAAGACAGACAGCATCGGGCTCATCGTTTCCGACGGCGGAGAGCCGGCTTTCGCAGAGATGATCCGGGGAGTGGAACAAACCGCAGGCCGCCAAGGAGTCACCTTACTGCTGGCTAATTCCGCCGAAGACCCACAGCGCGAAGCCCGCGCGGTGGAGGCACTCCTCGAGCGGCGTGTTGACGGGCTTATTCTGGCGCGGGCCGCCGGCTCTGACCCCGATGCGCTGGCGGCTTTCGCGCAACAGGAAACTCCTTTGGTGCTCATGGACCGGCTCTCGGATCTTCCGTTTGACCAGGTGGGGATCGAAAACCGGGGGCCAACAGTCGAGCTCGTGGCACACTTGGCGGGGCAAGGGCATCAGAGGATATTGCTGATCGCGGGCGACACCAGAGTTTCTACTTTGCGGGAACGGCTGGAGGCCTTTGGCGAGGCCGTCGCCAACGCCGGGCTTCCAGCAGACGGACAGGTAACGATCACCGCTACTGAGCCCGATGTGATTCAAGCTCAGATCGAGAAGGCACTCGTAGGGCCAGACCGGGCCACCGCCGTGATTGCCTGCAGCACGGTCCTGGCCGCCACTGCCCTCCGGATCATTAAGCGCCGCGGGCTTTGCATGCCGGAAGACGTTGCCTTCGCTACCTTTGACGGTTTCGCATACTCCGACCTGTTTGAGCCGCTCCTCACGACCGTCCGCCATCCCGCCTTCGAGGTCGGTGTGACCGCTGCAGAACTTCTCGCACGAAGGATCGACGACAAGGCAGCCGCGCCCTCGACCGTCCGTATCGCGCCCACCATTGAGTACCGGGCGTCCAGCGGGCCCGCCCCCACGCGCTAACGGCATGAGCCTTTCCAAGCATCAATAGGCCTTCATCCGTAGAAGGCGGCAAAGAATTCTCACTGCCGTACGAAAGAAATTCACGGCCTCTTGCATGTGACCCATTGCACATCGAAACGTTTGCCTCTACTATCGAATCGTTCGCGCAATCGTTTCGATGAAGGAGACGCCCAAATGGCAACCATCGTAGATGTTGCGGCTCTGGCTGGCGTCTCGACGTCTACTGTTTCCCATGTCATCAACGAGACCCGCCGCGTGGAACCCGGGACACGCGCCAAAGTGCTCGCTGCAGTTCAGAGCGTCGGCTACCGGCGCGATGCCCTGGCCCGATCCATGCGGCGCTCCAAAACGGACTCCATCGGGCTGGTGGTCTCAGATGCCGGCGAGCCCGCTTTCGCAGACATGGTTCACGGCGTAGAAGAAGCGGCCGCGCAGCTCGGGCTGTCGCTGCTGCTGGCAAACTCGGCCGAGGATCCGGCCAGGGAGCGGACCGCGGTGGAGACTTTGCTCGACAGACGGGTTGACGGGCTCATCATCGCGCGGGCAGCAGGCTCCGGCCGGGATCTGCTGACGCGGATCCAGGAGGAGAACAAGCCGCTGGTTCTGCTGGACCGTCTGGCTGACCTGGACGTCGACCAGGTCGGTGTGGACAACGCATCGGCTATGACAGCCCTTGTGGCCCATCTGACACAAAGGGGACACGAGCGCATTCTCCTCGTGGCCGGGGATCTAAGGGTGCCTTCCCTGAAGGAACGCTTCGAGGGGTTCCGGGCGGCACTGGAGGCTCAGGGCTTGGGAACACCGCCGGGAATCATATGTCAGGGAACTTCCACGGCGGCCGCAACCCTGGAACGTGTGGGACACCTGCTCCGCGACCCGGAGAACCGGCCCACGGCTATTCTGGCCTGCTCTACTGTCCTGGCCGCGGGCGCCCTGAAAGCAGTACAGGAGGCAAACCTTTCCATTCCGGAAACCATGGCTTTCGCCACGTTCGACGGCTTCACTTATTCGGACCTGTTCGAGCCGCAGATCACCACCGTACGGCAGCCAGCCTTCGAGCTGGGCGAAAGCGCGGTCGAGCTGCTCATGAATCGGATCAACGAGCCAAGCAGCAGGACCCAAACCCGCCGGCTGAACTCAACTATCGAGTTCCGCCGGTCCACCGACTAGACACCACCCGCATCAGATCCAGCGGCGACCTTCAACAGGACGCCCGCATGCAAAGGAGCATCACCCATGAAAAAGACCCTGCGTATCACGATGGCGGCCACAGCCGCATCGGCGCTCCTCGCGCTGACCGCGTGCGGCGGGACGCAGAACGGCAGCGCCCCTGCAGCAGACGGGCCTTACACCGTGCCAGCCAAGGACGTCACCGCCACCATCTCCGTGTCCAACTGGGGCGATCCCGGCGACAAGGCCGTATACGACGGTGTTGCGGCCCGGTTCAAGGAGAAGTATCCGAACGTAACGGTGAACAACAACTTCACCCCGATCACGACCTGGACTGAGTACGTCAACAAGCTCGTCACGCAGGCCGCGGCAGGTCAGGCACCCGACGTCATCAACATCGCCACCGAAGGTGTCCAGCTCGGGCTGGACAATGAGCTGTTCGCACCGATGGACAGATTCCTGAAAAACGATCCTGAAGCGAAGACGCTGCAGGACAGCATAGATCCAAAACTCCTCAACGGGTTCCGCAAGGACGGTTCAACGTACCTGATGCCCAACACCTTCAACACCATGGTCATCTACTACAACACGAAGATGTTCAAGGCGGCAGGCATTGAACGCCCCAGTGAGGACTGGACCTGGGATGACTTCCTGGCCATCTCGAAGAAGCTCACCACGGGCTCGGGCGCCAACAAGGTCTACGGCTTTGCGTTGCCGTACTACACCTTCGGTATCACGCCGTGGCTGTACTCCAACGGGACCTCCATGATGAGCGATGACCTCAAGACCTCCCAGCTCACCGACCCTAAGCTTCAGGAGACCGTCGGGTGGGTCCGCGATCTGGTCACCAAGTACGGCGTGGCCCCCCAGCCCAAGGGCTCTGACCCCTACCAGCTCTTCCCTGCCGGAAAGGCAGCTATGACCGGCGCCGGACACTTTGTCACCGGCGGATTCAAGGCAGCAGGCTTCTCGGACTACGACATCCTGCCCTGGCCCAAGAACGCCACCAAGTCGACGGTCTTCGGCGCCGGTGCGTTCGCCATCTCCAAAACGTCCAAGAACCCTGAACTGTCCTGGGAGTTCATCAAGATGCTCACCGACCAGCAGACACAGAAGAAGTGGGCCGATGCCGGCTCCGCGGTTCCGTCCACCAAGACGGCGGCCTCCTCAAAGGAATTCCTTGCGGCACCGGAACACGCCAGCGAGTTCTACAACTCACTGTCCTACGCCAAGCCTGTAGCCGCCCCTGGCGCCTACAACGTCCTGGACCCGGCATTCATGCGCGCCATGGACGAAATCATGTCCGGCCAGGACGTGGGGAACTCCCTGAAGAAGGCCAACCAGGACGTTGAGGAAGCATTGAAGTGACCATGACCGCTCAAACCAAGTCGTCTGCCGCGCCCCCATCAGGGGGCGCGGGGCGGCCCGTGACAACCGCCAAGTCCGACCGGCTCACCGCCGTCAAACGCCGGGACGCCCTGACCGGCTACGCCTTCACAGCCCCTACCATCATCGGATTCGTGGTCTTCGTTCTCGGGCCGCTCATCGCAGCTGTCTACCTGAGCCTCACCAAGTACAACATCCTGACTGCACCCAGGTTCGTGGGGCTCGACAACTACGCCCGCATGTTCAGGGACGAACGGCTGGCTACCACCTACGGCAACACCGTCCTGTATGTCGGGGCCGCGGTAGTGCTGATCAACGGTTTCGCACTCCTGTTCGCCGTCCTAATCAACCAGCGGCTCCCCCGGGCCCTGACCTACGTCTTCCGCTCCGCGTACTTCTTCCCCTACCTGGTGGCCCTGGTGTACGTGTCCATCATCTGGCAGGCACTGTTCCAGAAGGACACAGGAATTCTGAACTACTACATCACTGCAATGGGCGGGGACCGGATCGACTGGCTCAACAGCTCCGAGTTTTCCAAGGTATCGGTGATCATCGTCGACACTTGGCGGAACGTGGGGTTCGCCATGCTGATCTTCGTTGCAGCCCTGCAGGAAGTCCCCAAGGACATGGTGGAAGCCGCCCGCATGGACGGAGCCAACGAATGGCAGGTCTTCCGCCGGATCGTCCTTCCGATGATCAGCCAGGCAACGTTCTTCAACATCACCATCACCATCATCGGCGCGTTCCAGATCTACGAGTCCATCATTGTGCTCACCAGGGGCGGCCCTGGCGATGCCAGCCGCAGCGTGGTGATGTACATCGCGGAAGTGGCCTTCAACAAGTTCGATATGGGCTATGCCTCAGCCATTGCGGTAACGCTGTTCCTCATCATCATGCTGGTGACGATGGTGCAGTTCCGCCTCAGGAAGTCGTGGGTGAACAATGAGTAGCACCAATGCCGTTATCAGTGCCGGCCGCAGCTCCGTGCAGCGGAGGCGGCCTCGCCCCAGCGTCGGGAAGAGCATTTCCGTGGCATTGCTGGTCTTGGGGGCCATCGGCATGGTGGCACCGTTCCTTTGGATGTTTACTACCTCGCTTCGGGACGCCAGCCAGGCGTACGATCTGCCGCCTCAGTGGCTGCCCACGGAGTGGGACTGGAGCAACTATGCCGCGGCCGTGAACGGGCCAGTGCCCATCCTGCGGAACATGTTTAACAGCGCCGTGATCGCCATCGCGGTCAGCATCGGCATGATCATCACGGCGCCGATGGCGGGCTACGCCTTCGCAAAGCTGGAATTCCCCGGCCGCAACTCGATTTTTGTGGGCCTACTGTCCTCGCTGATGGTGCCGGCGCAGGTGACCATCATTCCGCTGTTCCTGCTGATGCGGACCTTCGGCCTGCTGGATAACCCTCTTAGCCTGATCCTGCCAGGTATCACAGGCGCACTGGGCGTTTTCCTGCTGCGGCAGTTCTTCCTGGGATTGCCGCAGGAAATCATCGACGCGGCCCGCATGGACGGGGCAACGGCCTGGCAGACCTACCGCCTGATCGCACTGCCGCTAGCAAAGAACGCCGTCAGCACCTTGGGCGTGATTACGTTCTTAGGCAGCTGGAATGCGTACTTCGCCCCCTCGATCTTCCTCAACAGCACCGACACCGCAACCCTCCCGCTGGGCCTGGTCCTGATGCTCGGACCCTACGGGGCCGGCAACGTGGCCCAGGTGATGGCGGCAACCACCATCGCCATCGCTCCAGCTCTCATCGTCTTCCTTGTGGCCCAGCGGTGGATTATCGCCAGCCTCACCCAGTCCGCCGTCAAGGGCTAACCACAACTTTCCGAAAGGTACTCCTCCATGGCTTCATCAACCCGCTCCGGCCTTCTCTCAAGCCTGACCAAGCTCTCCACCGCCCGCACGGCCCGCGCCTCCAGCTGGGACCAGACCGGCCGCAATCGTGACAATTGGATCATTATGCCCGGCGAGGAACGGGTCCTCGCCGACATCGAGGGACCCGGCTCGATCACGCACATCTGGATGACCCAGTCTTGCCGGATCCAGCCGGGTCCCGGCCAGATCTCCCCGGAACTGGTAGGTGTGCCGATGCTCGAAATCCACAACGCCCTCGGCGTCAGCTGGGAAGTGGTGGACCCGGACTACTACCGCAAGATCGTCCTCAAAATGTACTGGGACGACCAGGAGACCCCAAGCGTCATTGCACCCCTCGGTGACTTCTTCGGCCTCATGAACTCCCTCTCCGGCTCCTACGATTCGCTGCCGCTCTCGGTCTCCGCCAAGGAAGGGGAACTGAACACCTTCGGCGGCAGCGCGGCTTTCAACAGCTACTTCGAGATGCCCTTCAACTCCCGTGCCAGGATCGTCGTCGAAAACCAGAACGACATCCCGTACCTGCAGTACTTCTACATCGACTACGAGCTCTATACTGAGCCTCTCCCGGAGGACACCGCCTACTTCCACGCCCACTGGCGCCGGCAGAAGCCGAACTCGGGCTGGGGCCCGGACCTTCAGACCAACAGCATCGAAGTGGCCATCCCCAACCTCACGGGCGAGGACAACTACGTGGTCCTGGAAACTGAAGGCCAAGGCCACTACGTGGGCTGCAACCTCGCCGTCCGCCACTTCCAAGGGTCATGGTGGGGCGAAGGCGACGACATGATCTTCATCGACGACGACACCTGGCCGCCCAGCCTCCACGGCACCGGCATGGAGGACTACTTCGGCCACGCCTGGGGCATGCAGCACAACGCCTTCCTCATGAACGGCACCATGGTCCACGAAGAAAACGTACCCGGCTTCCACCACAGCTACCGCTTCCACATGACCGATCCCATCAGGTTCCAGAAGCGCATCAAGGTCACCTTTGAACACGGCCACGCCAACCACCTCTCCGACGACTGGTCCTCCACCGCCTACTGGTACCAGACCCTCCCCTCCCCCGTGCTGGACATCGACGCCGTGGAAGAGCGCCTGCCGCTTCGGCCCCGCGACCAGGTGGAAGAACTTCCCTTGCCGGAACTGACGCCGGCCCAGCAGGCCGCGCGGGACGCCTCCGCCGAACGGATGCAGCGGTTCACCGAAGCCCGCGACGCCGTCCGGAACGAACGCAGGGCAGAAATTGACCATTGGGAGAAGGCCAACGCCGAGCAGGCACGGGAAATCCGGCAACGGTTCCTGGCCGCAAGCAGCGTCCCGGTCCAGTAATCCCGCCAGCAGACAGCACAGAAGGATCAGCATGAACGCGCAGGAACCCCGCCCCGCCTTCCACTTCACAGCCACTGAGGGTTGGATCAACGATCCCCTCGGCGTGACCTGGAAGGACGGCCACTACCACCTGTTCTACCAGTACGTTCCGGGCCGCACCACGTGGGCCTCCAACTGCCACTGGGGACACGCCACGTCCCCCGACATGATTGCCTGGACGGAACAGGGCGTCGCCGTCGCACCCGGCGACGGGGACGACGGCGTCTGGTCGGGTTCCATAGTCACCGGCCCGGACGGTGCCACGACCATGTTCTACACCTCGGTCACCGAACCCGACATCGGCATTGGGACGGTAAGGACCGCCACCCCCGACGACGCGTCCTGGAACTCGTGGACCAAAGGCGCGAAACTGATGACCGCTCCCGATGCCGGCGTCCTGGCCTACCGGGACCCGTTCGTCTTCCGCGACGGCGGACAGTGGCGCATGTTCGTCGGCGCCGGACTCGAGGGCGGAACAGCCGCGGCTGTCTCCTACAGCTCCCCGGACCTTTCGCAGTGGAGCCTGGACGGCATCGCCGCCCAACGCTCCGGCACGGCGACGGATCCGGTGTGGACCGGCACCATGTGGGAATGCCCCCAGCTCTTTGAGATTGACGGCTCCCACGTCCTGGTCACCTCCATCTGGGAAGACGACGTCCTTCACTACGTGGCCTACGGCGTAGGAAGCTACTCCGACGGTCAGTTCACCGCCCGCTCCTGGGGCAAGCTCACCTACGGCAAGAGCTACTACGCCCCTTCCTTCTTCCGGGACAGGGACGACGCGCCGTCGCTGATTTTCTGGGTCCGCGGCGTCGTCAGCCCGGAAGGGCAGTGGGCCAGCGCGCTGAGCATCCCGCACACGCTGAGGCTCAAGGGCGATACTCTGGTGGCCGCCCCGCACGCCGACCTCGCGACGTACTCCCGGCCGGGCTCCATGGAGCAGGTCAGCGCCGCGGTTTTCGAGACAGTGCTCGACGACGGTGCGGACCTCCGGTGCGCCGTCACCGCCGAGACGGTCATCATCCTCGCCACCCTGGACGGGCCACTAGCCGCCGTCCGGCACGACGGGGACGGCATCCGGGTCACGGCGGCCGGGAACGCCGACTTCGCCGACGCGTTCCTGCCGGCCGACGAGGGCTCCGAGCTGCGGGCCATCATTGACGCCGGGGTCTTGGAACTCTCCGGCCACCAGGGCATCATGGCGGTCCCACTGCCCATCGTGCATGCACCCGTGACGCTGACGGTGGCCAACGCCGCCTCCATGCCCCTGCTCAATAGGGTTTCGAAGCTGACAGTGGATAGCGTGGGAACTACACGCCGGGCCGCCCTGTCAGGACAGCCGTGACCCCAATTCTGGCTCCCCGCGCCCCACCCGGATGTAATCGTCGTCGGGGAATCCCTGATCGACATCATCACCACGTCAGCCGGACCTGTGGAATTCGCCGGCGGTTCAGGCCTCAACGTGGCATACGGCCTTGGCCGGCTCGGGATGAACACCTTCCTGCTGACAATGCTGGGTGCGGACCAGAGGGCCGAAGCCATCCGGCAGCACCTAGATTCAGCCGCAGTGCAGCTTCTGCCCTGGAAAATACAAAGGCCATGCTGGCCGGGATGTTCAACTCACTCGGAATCCAAGTCACCTTCGTGTGACAAACAAATGACCCCGCACGCTTCAGCGTGCGGGGTCATTTCGGCCTTCAAGAGCCGGGTCAGCTTGTGGCGGAAGATGTGAGATTTCAACTTGCTTGCAAGAACTTGCAAGTACCGACCAGCGAGATCAAGCCGATGAAGCGGAGTCTCAAAAGGCTGAGCTGGCCCGCCTATCTGCAAGTCAGTAGTCGAAGGCCAGCTAGACGCACCCCTCGTTCGGGCCTGGCTGAGCCTTCGATCGGTCATGATTTGCCGACGTCGTCGCCTACCGCTTCGCGACGCCAGGTCCGTGTGGCGCCTCGGCGCCGAGCCAGACCCCGCTTGTGACCCAGCACTCGTAGAAGTAGAGCCACTCGCTCGTCCAGGGAACGATCGTGTCGGCGATGAAGTCCTCGGTGCCAATGAACTCGTCCTTGTAGTACAGGCAGAGTTCATCTCCTGAGTACACATGTGGCAGCGACTCGCCCTGACGGCATTCGAGTGCTGGGGCCACGACCTTTACCTTGGGGCGCTGGCGATGCCTGTACTGGATCGCAACTTGGTAGTGAACGCTCATTGGCGTTGGCTGCAGGGTGACTGTCCAGATCAGAGCGCCGGCTTTGACCGCAGGCGGGCGCTCGTCGGGAAACCGCAGAAGGCAAACGGCCTGCTGAGTGACGCTCAGCTGCCTACCGTGCGGTCTCGCCACCAAAGAACCTATGGGTCGGGACGGCAGTCGCAGTTACTGCCGTCGTAAGGAGCCCGCCGCTCGCGAAGTGGACGTTCCCTGTCTCCCGAGCAACGTTGGTCCGAGCTCCGAGTGCCTTGACGGCTTCCTCGACCGGTGCATTGCCGAAAGCCTTCGCGATCCGCTGATGGAGGGCCACCGCCCCGTTCGTCTCCTGCATGAAGCTGGCGAGGTCCTCCTCGACAGTCGCTCGCCAAGTCTCGAACTTCAGCCGTCGGGCCTCGTACTCGTTCCACTTGTCCGCGAAGTTCTCGCCTGCACATACCGGGTTCTCCACCCAGTATTGCCCGCTGCGCTTCCCGAGGTGGTCGGGCATGCGCTGCACTGCCGCCATCGTCGCGGTGACGAGGTCCTTCTCGCCTTGGTAGGACCGACCGGCCAGTGTGGTGATGAGGCTCGACGGCGGCCGGTCATCGAGATCGTCGGCGAAGTAAATATCTCGGTGACGCTTGAGGATCTGCACGACGCGGTGCAGCGGGGTGCGCACCCGATGCTTGGGTACGGCATCGACCGATCCGTAGGACTTGGCCAGCACGACGCGTTCTTCCTCGAACTGCTTGGCGCACTGTGCGCGGAACCACTCGACGTAGGCAAGCGGATCCGACTTCTGCCAGAGCCGCAGGTTGCGATCGGTGAGCTCGATCGCGGTCACCGATGCGGAAGCGGCGTCCGGAATGGCCGGCAGAACGTCCATGTGGAAGTTGTCGTAGTGCAGGCACCAGGAGCGCCGTCCTTCGGAGATCTCCTTCGGGCTTTCGCAGGCCTCGCTGTCGTGCTCGTTGTGATACGTGGCGAGCAATGAGCCGATCCAGTCCTTCAGCTCCTGTTGAGTGATGGAGGTCTTCGCCACGTCGAGACGGGAAACAAGGTCCAAGTCATACTCGCCGTCGCGGTGGTGCGGACGTACAACAGTGCCGAGAAGGAAGCTGCCCTGGACGTGGACCTCGGCGCTCGCCTCGGAGAGGTGGGAGCCAAGGTCGTGGTAGCAGCGCTCAGCAGCCTCGAAGGCAGCGTCGGTGATGTCGAGCTGCTCGATGGTGGTGCCGATGAGCTGAGAGATCTGCTCTTCCTTGGTCTCAGCGAGGATGGTCATCTGGGGCTGCTTTCTTCGATTCTTCGGAATAGGGCGGGAGCCCGATCAGTTCGTCTCGAGGGTCAGGGCGTAGGTGCTGTCGATGCGATCGAAGACCCGGAGCGGAGCGTGTGCTCCTCTCATGTGGGCACGGCCGATCTCGACGGCGGCAGCGGCACAGACCGCCAGAACCAAGCTGATCGGCCGGTTTCGGTGGTTCGTCTCGAGGGTCGCCAGGACCTCGCGCCACGTTTCGATCAGGCCGGCGAGGTCCTCGGGGCTGCGAAGGACCGCAGGGCTAAGTTTCACGCCTTCAACGCGGATGTCGTAACGCGGCTTGGCTTGCAGCTCTTCTGGGAGTGCGTCGAAGTCAACCGGCCCGCTGACGCTGAATGTGACCACCGGGTCACCCTCGCCGGGCACCTCGGTGACGGCGAAACGGAGGTCCTCAGTCGGGCCCTTCGCGTACCAGCCCCATCCCTGTTCGCTTCCGCGGCGGCGGTTGTGAACGGTCACGTTAGTGACGTCGTCGAGCAAGGCGCCGAGCTGGACGAGGATGGGGATGCGCGCGAGCGCGAAGACCGAGATGTGGTCGATCTCCTTAGTCTTCAGGTGGTTTTTCAGTGGGCGCAGCCGTCGTTTGAGGGTAAGCGCGGTCGACTGCCAGTAGGTGGGGTCGCTGTCGTCCTCACCGTCTTGGGCACGGAGGTCGACCTCGCAGTTCTGGCTGTCGTCATGGAGGCTGAAATCGGGGAACCGCTGATCCTCCAGCAGAGCACGGATCACCGCTTGCTTGCTAAAGTCGACTGCTTGGTCGCGGATGTCACCGGACACGCGGATCACAGTGCTCTTGGGCTTCCGCAGCAGGCCGGTCAGCTCGCGGACGTCCCGCTCGTGCTGCGTCTTGAATGCGAGCAACTGCTCCTCGTCATACAACGCCCAGTGCTCGAAGGTGTCAATGACCTTATGCTCGCCAGCACATAACAGCATCAGATTCTCTGGCTGCGCCCGTTCCCTGGGCGTCTTGGAACTCTTCCCTCGTGGCGACCCCTTTTCGGCGGTAGCGCCAACGATGTGAGCCAGTTGACCTGTGTATACAGGCTGACCCGTGGTCTCGTCCTCGGCGAGGAACTCCTTGCAGAAGGTGCAGCGTCCACCTGCGACAACCCATACCCGTCTGGCGTCGAGATCGCTTACGGCTACGCGCCCTCCCCCACGATCGACGGCGGGGATCAGCTCAGACCGGCCCGCGGAGGCGGACGCCTCCGAGCCATAGCGGGATGCTTTGGACATCGCTTGGGTTCCTCGGTTCGTGAGAGCGCTGCCTAGCTTGGGCGAGTAGATCAATGGGCGAACATATGTTCGCCCAACCTAGGAGAAGTAGTCGCCAGACCTACCCCTGCCACTTCTGGGTGGACGAGGGCGGCCCCGGCCACCTATTTGCAAGTCTTCCAAGTAGGAGTCCCGGCACTTCCTCCAACATGAAGGGCGTACTTCCAACTAGGTCGACGCCCGACAGAAGACTAGAAGTCCCAGTCATCATCCTCGGTGTTGACAGCCTTGCCGATGACGTACGAAGAACCCGAGCCCGAGAAGAAGTCGTGGTTCTCGTCCGCGTTCGGAGACAGCGCGGAGAGGATGGCCGGGTTCACGTCGGTGACGGAGGCCGGGAACATGGCCTCGTAGCCCAGGTTCATGAGGGCCTTGTTGGCGTTGTAGTGCAGGAACTTCTTGACGTCCTCGGCCAGGCCGACGGAGTCGTAGAGATCGTGCGTGTACTGGACTTCGTTTTCGTACAGCTCGAAGAGCAGCTCGAAGGTGTAGTCCTTGATCTCCTGCTTGCGTTCCTCCGAGAGACCCTCAAGGCCCTTCTGGAACTTGTAGCCGATGTAGTAGCCGTGCACGGCCTCATCGCGGATGATCAGGCGGATTAGGTCGGCTGTGTTCGTCAGCTTGGCCCGTGAGGACCAGTACATCGGCAGGTAGAAGCCCGAGTAGAACAGGAAGCTCTCCAGCAGCGTGGAGGCCACCTTGCGCTTCAGGGGATCGTCGCCCTGATAGTAGTCCATGACGATCTGTGCCTTCTTCTGAAGGTTCTCGTTCTCGGTGGACCAGCGGAACGCCTCGTCGATCTCCTTGGTTGAGGCCAGCGTGGAGAAGATGGAGGAATAGCTCTTGGCGTGCACGGACTCCATGAACGCAATGTTCGTGTAGACAGCCTCTTCATGCGGGGTGATCGCATCCGGGATCAGCGATACGGCACCGACGGTGCCCTGGATGGTGTCCAGCAGCGTCAGGCCCGTGAAAACGCGCATGGTGAGCTGCTGCTCCTCCGGGGTCAGAGTTGCCCACGACTGCACGTCGTTGGACAGCGGGATCTTCTCCGGCAGCCAGAAGTTATTGACCAGGCGGTTCCAGACATCCACGTCCTTGTCGTCCTGGATCCGGTTCCAGTTAATGGCTTCAACGTGGCTGAGAAGCTTTACTTTTTCCGTCATGACTCCGACTCGCTTTCTGAAGAGTGACTTGTTTTGGCTGAGTCCTCGATGCAGAAGCTGCACCCGGCCATCTCAATGCCCTGTTTAGTATGAAATCTTGTATGTGGGCCACGGTTAGGTTTGCCCTTTTGGGCTGCCGACATTTTCGCACGAGTTTCCGCACTCAGCTTCTTACCGAAGTTTGGATTCCCCGCGCCCTTCCTACCTTCAGAAAGAGCCTTGCGGGATTCCTCGCTCATCGTGTGACCAAAGCTTGGATGATCCGCTCCGAACTTGCCGAAGTTGGGGTTGTCCGGCCCCGAATAGGTGCCCTTCCGATCGACTTCCCACGTCTTGCGCTGCTCGGCACTGTGCGTTCCGCCGTAGAAGGGATTAGCAGCGCCGGGCCGGCTCGACCCCTTCCGACCGGTGCCACGGAGGCTTGCGGCTTCCCGCATTTCCGTCGTCCAGACAACTCCGGTCGGGCCGAGTCCTCCATCCGAAAGATTGAGCAGCCGGTCCCCTTCGCGGCGCAGGTAGCTGATCCAGTCCATCTCAGCCTTCCCCAGCTCGGGCAACCCCTCGATCCAGTCAAGCTCATCAGCAATGAGATCAGCGGGGTCTTGCTTGCGGACCCAATCGTAGAACGGAGTCTTTCGACCCTCTACGGCCACTCTGAGGTGCTGATGGAAACGACGACTTGCCGTCTTGGTGGTGATACCGACATACCGGTACTCGACCTCACGCCGAAGCCGGATGCCGTAGACCAAGCCGCCCGTCGCCGTCGTCGTTTCCATCACTTCATCCCCTTGCGAAAATCAACCTATTTCGGTCGATTACAACATGCATGAGACGCAATTTTCCACCTCGGTCCCTTCCAGCGCGAGCTGGCGGAGACGGATGTAGTAGATGGTCTTGATGCCCTTTTTCCAGGCGTAGATCTGGGCCTTGTTGATGTCGCGCGTAGTGGCGGTGTCCTTGAAGAACAGTGTCAGGGACAGGCCCTGGTCCACGTGCTGCGTGGCGGCGGCGTAGGTGTCGATGACCTTCTCGTAGCCGATCTCGTACGCGTCCTGGTAGTACTCCAGGTTGTCGTTCGTCAGGTACGGCGCCGGGTAGTACACGCGGCCCAGCTTGCCTTCCTTGCGGATCTCGATCTTGGACGCCACCGGGTGGATCGAGGAGGTGGAGTTGTTGATGTAGGAGATCGAGCCCGTCGGCGGGACGGCCTGCAGGTTCTGGTTGTAGATGCCGTGCTCCATGACGGAAGCCTTCAGCCCTCGCCAGTCATCCTGGGTGGGGATGTGGATGTTCTTGAACAGTTCCGCGACCTTGGCGGTCTGCGGGACCCATTCCTGGTTCGTGTACTTGTCGAAGAACTCGCCAGAGGCGTACTTGGACTTCTCGAAGCCGCCGAACGTCTGGCCCGTCTGGATGGACAGCTTATTCGAGGCACGGACGGCGTGGTAGACAACCGAGTAAAAGTAGATGTTGGTGAAGTCCAGGCCCTCTTCGGAACCGTAGTGGACCCGCTCGCGGGCCAGGTAGCCGTGCAGGTTCATCTGGCCCAGGCCGATGGCGTGGCTCTGGTCGTTGCCGCGGGCGATGGACGGAACCGACGTGATGTTGGACATGTCCGAAACCGCCGAGAGCGAGCGGATGGCCGTCTCGATGGTCAGGCCGAAGTCCGGCGAATCCATGGTCTTCGCGATGTTCAGCGAGCCCAGGTTGCAGGAAATGTCCTTGCCGGTCTCGTCGTAGGACAGGTCGTCATGGTACGTCGTGGGCTGCGAGACCTGAAGGATCTCGGAGCACAGGTTGGACATGATGATCTTGCCGTCGATCGGGTTTTCCCGGTTCACCGTGTCCTCGAACATGATGTACGGGTAGCCGGATTCGAACTGGATCTCGGCGAGGGTCTGGAAGAACTCGCGCGCCTTGATCTTGGTCTTCTTGATCCGGGAATCGTCCACCATCTCGTAGTACTTCTCGGTGACCGAGACGTCGGAGAACGGCATCCCGTAGACGCGTTCGACGTCGTACGGCGAGAACAGGTACATGTCCTCGTCCTTCTTGGCCAGCTCGAAGGTGATGTCCGGGATCACGACGCCGAGCGAGAGCGTCTTGATGCGGATCTTCTCGTCCGCGTTCTCGCGCTTGGTGTCCAGGAACCGGTAGATGTCCGGGTGGTGGGCGTGCAAGTACACGGCGCCGGCACCCTGGCGGGCACCGAGCTGGTTGGCGTAGGAGAAACTGTCTTCGAGGAGCTTCATCACGGGGATGACGCCGGAGGACTGGTTCTCGATCTGCTTGATGGGCGCGCCGACCTCGCGGATGTTGGTCAGCGCGAACGCCACGCCGCCGCCGCGCTTGGACAGCTGCAGGGCCGAGTTGATGGAGCGGCCGATCGACTCCATGTTGTCTTCGATGCGGAGCAGGAAGCAGGAGACCAGCTCGCCGCGCTGGCGCTTGCCGGCGTTCAGGAACGTGGGGGTGGCCGGCTGGAAGCGGCCCTCGATGATCTCGTCAACCATCTGCAGCGCCAGCTGCTCGTCGCCGCGGGCCAGGTGCAGGGCCACCATGCAGACGCGGTCCTCGTAGCGCTCAAGGAAACGCTTGCCGTCGAACGTCTTCAGCGTGTAGGACGTGTAGAACTTGAACGCGCCCAGGAAGGTCTCGAAGCGGAACTTCTTCTTGTAGGCGCGGTTGTAGAGCTCACGGATGAAGTTCATCGTGTACTGGTCGAGAGTCTCGCGCTCGTAGTACTGGTTCTTCACCAGGTAGTCGAGCTTCTCCTCGAGGTCATGGAAGAAGACCGTGTTGTTGTTCACATGCTGCAGGAAGTACTGGTGGGCGGCCTCACGGTCCGCTTCGAACTGGATCTCGCCGTTGGCACCGTACAGGTTCAGCATGGCGTTGAGCTCGTGGTAGCCCAGGCCCTTGTAGGCGGCGGGCAGTGCCGGCTTCTCCTGCTGTTCAACCGCACCGGCGACCGAATCCATGGGCGTGTCCCTTCCTTCGGACCTGGTTACTTCTGTGTCTGCGACAGTCGTGTCCAAAACTCTTCCAATCCTTTTTGTACACGGTCGACGTCTTCCGGCGTCCCCATGAGTTCGAAACGATATAGGTGCGGGACCTGGCACTTGGCAGCGATGATGTCCCCCGCCATGCAGTAGTTGTCCCCGAAATTCGTGTTTCCCGCCCCGATGACGCCCCTGAGCAGGCTGCGGTTCAGCGGGTTGTTCAGGAACCTGATGACTTGCTTGGGTACGGAGCCTTCGCCGCCGGTTCCGCCGTACGTCGGGAGTACCAGCACAAACGGCTCGGAAGCCGTGAGCGGCTGGTCCTTCTGATGCAGCGGAATCCTGGCCGCGTCCGTACCCAGCTTGTCGATGAAGCGCTTGGTGTTCTCGGAGGACGAGGAGAAGTAGATGAGGTGACTGGATGTCCGGTTCATGGGCGTCGTATTCGCAACATCCGCTGCGAACGGCGCATCGGCAAGTGCCGGCGCTGCCATGGGGGTCACCTCATCTACGTAAAGTTCTTTGCCGGAAACGGCGGATGAAGCCTAGGCCACCGAAGCGGCGGCGCTCAGCGCCAGCTCTTCGATCTTGTCCGGGCGGAAGCCTGACCAGTGGTCCTGATCCGTCACGACAACCGGAGCCTGCATGTATCCCAATGACTTCAGGCGCTCGAGGGCGTCCGCGTCCTGGGAGATGTCCACGCTCTGGTAGGTGATGCCTTTCTTATCCAGCGCGCGGTAGGTTGCGTTGCACTGAACACAGGCCGGCTTCGTGTAAACCGTAACGGTCATGGTCCCTGTCCCCTTTGTCGAAGTCACTGCTTCTGTACTCTTGACGTCTTGTCTTGCTTGAAGTCTTTGTTCATCGTTGCGGTGGACTGTGGCCTGGAACTGGAATCGGCCTGGAACTGAAATCCCTGTCCGATACTGGCTGCGCCGGTCTCCCGCTCAATCTGTATGTCGATACTACATGTAGTGCAAGGCCGCCAGCGGAACCCCTAGATGATGTATTACAAGTATGTCATTTAATGCACTTTTAATCCACAGGCAAGGGTCGCCAAAATGTCCGGATTTCCGGCTTTTTCGAGGACGTAATCCACACCCTGTGGAGTACTTAGACACATTTAAACGCCTGCGTGTCGTGCGGAAGACGGCGTGTCGAACGTGCCCGCGCAGGCCAGGAATTGTGGTCCGGGGCACGCAGAAGAGGCCCGAAAGCATGCTTCCGGGCCCCTCCTTGTGATTAAGGAAACGGCAAATCTAGAGCTGTGCCTCCCGGCGGTCCAGGACGATCTGCTGCACGTCCAGGTAGCCGGACTGGAAACCGGCCCGCGAGTAGCACAGGTAGAACAGCCACATCCGCTGGAACACTTCGTCGAACCCGAGCTCCCGCACTTCGCGGGAGCGGACCAGAAACCGCTCCTCCCACAGCCGCAGCGTGGCCGCGTAGTGGTCACCCATCCCCCGGCGTTCCCGGACACGCAGCGTGGTGTGCTGCTCGGTGACGCTCTCGATCGCCCGCACGGAAGGAAGGAACCCGCCGGGGAAAATGTACTTGTGCACCCAGGTGTAGGCATTCCGCGTGGCGAGCATGCGGCCGTGCGGCATGGTGATGGCCTGGATGGCCACCTTGCCGCCGGGAGCCAGCACCCGGTCGATGGTCTGGAAGTAGACCGGCCAGTACTCATAGCCCACCGCTTCAATCATTTCGACGGAGACGACGGCGTCGTACTCGCCTTCCACCGCGCGGTAATCCTGCAGGGCCACCGTGACCTGGCCTGAGTAACCGGCTTCCTCGATGCGCTGCTGTGCCAGGGACTGCTGCTCGCTGGACAGCGTCACCGTGTACACGGTGGCGCCGCGGGCAGCGGCACGCAGGGCGAGCTCGCCCCAGCCCGTGCCGATCTCCAGCAGCCGGGTCGTCTGGCCCACCCCGGCCTTGTCCAGCAGCCTGTCGATCTTGGCCTGCTGGGCGGAGGCCAGTGCATCCCAGCCGACTTCCGGCAGCGGGCCGGCTCCGGCGGTAAACAGCCCCGAGGAGTAGCTCATGGTGGTGTCCAGGAAGTTGGAGAAGAGCTCGTTGGAGAGATCGTAGTGGCGCGAGATGTTGCCCCGGGTGTTCTGCTCCGTGTTGCGTTCCTGGCGGGGCGCCCGCGGCAGGTAGAGGCTGCGAAGCTTCTGCAGCGGCACCGGGATGAGCGTGTCCAGCGAGGAGGCAAAGACCTCCAGGACTCCGGCGAGGTCAGACGCCTCCCAGTCCCCGGCCATGAAGGACTCCCCCAGCCCGATCAGGCCGTTGTCGCCGATGCGGGCGTCGAAATCCTCCGGCCTGACCATGGTCATCACCGGCGAGCCGGCGTCCCCGGTCCCCAGCACGGACCCGTCGGGGTACTCAACGCGCAGCGGCAGCCGCCGGGCGGCACCCCTGAACAGTGCGCCGGCCGCCTTGCCGGCAAGGACCGCCTTCGCTCCTGCAGGAGTACGGGCGACGCCGGGCCACACCTCGGCGTCGATGGCCGCCGGAGCAGCCGGGATCCGGAACGGACCGGATGCGTTTCCCTGGTAGGTCGGGTCTGTGAGTGTCATGAGACTGCCTCCTGTGATGGGTGGTGGGGGCGGTTGATGATGGGCAATCCGCGGGCCCAGAGTTTGATTCCCTGCCAATGGATCTGCAGCACGAGGCGGAGAGGTGCCAACGGAACGGCGAGCGCCGCGGCGAGGATGCTGCGCGGAGTGGCGGCCTGTCCGACCCCGGTCATGGTGGCGGTAAACGGCTTGCGCCCGGCACGTTCCAGCACCACCGCGACGGCGAGGTTCCCGTCAGGTTCAGGCAGGTTCATCAGGTAGCTGCCGTCCACCTCGTTGAACGGGGAGACGTAGAAGTCCTTGTCGGTCCTGGCACGTCCGGACTCATCCGGATGCAGCAGGTAGCAGTGCTGTTCGCCATAGGTGTTGTGGACCTCGGCGATCACGGCGTGCAGCGCGCCGTCAGCGCCGTGGCACCAGAAGAGGCTGATGGGGTTGAAGACCTGTCCCAGCACCCTGGCGTTGGCCAGCATGGTGACCTTGCCGCCGTCGGGCTTCGCACCGTTGACGGCGAGGAAGCGGTCAACGTTCTCCCGGATGCTGGCCGCCGGGTCCCCCAGGTGGTCCTTGGCATGGAAACCGGCGAGCGGACGCAGCCACCAGGGCAGCAGGGGCAACGCGTCAAGGTCCACGAACCAGCTGTAGCTTCGGTAGGTGAAGGCGTTCTCCAGCGGATCCCGCCGCACGTGGCGGATGCTGGTGCGGTAGATGGCCGCCGTCATGGGACAAGCTCCGCCGGCCGCCCGGCTTCCGGCATCTCGTGCCGGTCTGCGGGCGCTTCCCAGTCCCGGCCCAGCAGCGCTGCCGCCCGAACCCCGGACGCTGCCCCGTCCTCATGGAAGCCCCAGCCGTGGTAGGCGCCGGCGAACGCGAGCCGGGAGTCGCCGAGTTCATCAAGGCGGCCCTGCGCGGTCACAGATTCCGGCGTGTACTGGGGGTGCTCATAGACGAGGTCCTGCAGTACGGCTTCCGGTTTGATGAGGTGGGATTCGCCAAGGCTCACGATATAGCTGCCGCCGTCGTCCGGGCTGAGCCGCTGGAGGCGGGTGAGGTCATAGCTGACCAGCACGTGGTCCGGGCGGGCCCCGCAGGAAGGAAGCCGGTAATTCCAGGACGCGCGGGCCGCTTCCGTGCGCGGCAGAACGGCGGGATCACGATGGAACTTGATGTGGTTCAGAGAATAGGGCATGTCGCCCAGGACCCTGACTTCGTCCGGCGTCGGCTCCGCCATCATGGCCAGTGCCTCGCGCGGGTGCGCGGCGATGATGGCGGCGTCGAACTCTTCGGTGCCGGCCGCCGTCGTGATTTCCACGCCGGATCCGGTGCGACGCACCGCCAGCACGGGGCTGCCGAGGCGGACCTCCTGCAAACCTGCGACCACGCGGTCAACGTAACTGCGCGAGCCTCCCTTCACGGTCTTCCACTGCGGCGAACCCTTGATGCCGAGCATGCCGTGGTGATCCAGGAAGGTGAAGAGATACCGTGCCGGATAGGCGAGCGCGGTCGTCGGGTCGCAGGACCACACGGCGCTCACCACCGGCGCCATGAAGTGGGCTGTGAAGTAATCGCTGAACTTTTCCCGGTCCAGAAAGGCGCCCAGCGTTTCCTCGCCGCCGTCTTCTGGGGCGGAGGACAGCAGTGCGCGCGCCTTTCGCCAGAAGCGAAGGATCTCGGCCAGCATCCGCAGGTACTGGGGACGCAGCAGGTTGGCTGGCCGGGCAAAGACACCAGCGGCTCCCTTGGCCCCGGCGTACTCGAGGCCGCAGCCGTCGCACCTGATGCTCATGGTCATGTCCGAATCCTGCGTTTCGACACCCAGTTCGCCGAAGAGCCGGATGAGGTTGGGGTAGGTGCGGTTGTTGTGCACGATGAAGCCCGTATCCACAGCGAGCGTCCCCGAAGTCTGCGGGACGTCGTGGGTGTGGGCGTGGCCTCCGGGCCTGGCTTCCGCCTCGAAGAGGGTGACGTGGTCACGCCGACTGAGGATGTGCGCGGCCGTCAGGCCCGCCACCCCGCTGCCGACGACGGCGATGCGCCGGCTCTCGTCTCCACTCCGTGCTGGGCTGGGTGACAATCTTTGCTCCTTTGCTGAACAGCTGCCGCTGATTGACTACTCAGGGGCTATTCGGAGCCATCAGGCACACGGATGGGTGGGCAATTTTTTTCGCTGCAAACGGCACCGAGAGTAAGGTGAGCTGGTGGTTAACCCCGTACATTTGAGGACCTTGCTGGAGGTCACGAGGCTTGGATCCTTCGCGGCCGCGGCGAGCAGGCTCGGGTATACGGCCTCGGCCGTTTCCCAGCAGATGTCGGCCCTGGAACGGGACACGGGAGTGCACCTGTTCCAGCGTTCGGCACGGAGCGTGGTGCCCACCGATGCCGCCCTGGTGATGGCCCGCCACGCGGCCAAGGTCCTCACCGACATTGAGGCGCTGATGGCCGCCGCGTCCAAGACCCACGACACCACCAGCCAGGAGCTGCGGCTCGGAATCTTTCCCAGCCTTGCCACCTACGTCCTCCCGCGGATCCTGAAGAATCCGGCGTGGAAAGGCCTCGGCATCGACCTCCGGGTTTCCGTGGCCGAACCCGCCCAGACCATCCAGGGCCTGCGTACAGGCGGCGACGTGGACGTGGCGCTCGTGTACCAGGTGGGCCAGTCCGGGCTCGCGTGGCCCCACACCATCAACCGGCAGTGGATCGGCGACGACAACTTCCGGGTGGTCCTACCCACCGGATGGGGCTTCCGCACTGAGGCCAAGGTGGCGGCGGACCACCTCTCCGACATGCCCTGGATCATGCACCACCCGGGCACGAGCGACGCCACGGTGATCGAACGGCTCTTCGCCAGCTGCAACCTGCATCCCCGCGTGGTGGCCTACAGCGACGACTTCCACGCCAGCCTTGAAATGGCGGCCGCCGGGCTGGGTGCCGCGCTGGTACCTGAGCTTGCGCTGCGCCACCGGCCGGCCGGCGTGGTGGTGCTGGACGTCCCGGAGATCAGGCTGGCCCGCAACGTCTTCGCACTGCTGATCAACGACAAGAAGACCGCCCGGGTGCAGCTCTTCGTGGACCTGCTGGCTGACACGCTTGGCAGCCTGGGGTCTCCAGATAAATAATCCCCGATGCTGGAATGCACCGCTTTTCGGGTCTATGTTGAAGATATGACCACCAAGGTAGCGAGCCAGCACTTCGGAGAGATCGAGCTCAACCACGGCCGGGACCATAACGTCGCCGCGGAGCATGAGCTGGCTGGCCAACGCCTTGAGCTGGACCTCAACATCAACGCCCATGACCACTTCGATGAGGCGGCCATGCACAAGGTGGACTACCGTTTGCGCTACCTGCCCGAGCTCGTGGATGAGGTCCGGGAGATGATCGCGGAAGAGCTGGAGCAGGAGGGGACGAGCCCCCAGGAGTATCTCCGCTTCCACTGCAATGCCATCAAGGATGAGCACCTGCAGAAGGTCTTCGGCGTCTCAGACAAAAGCCAGCTCACCAATGCGGTGTTCCTGAAGGCTCTGAAGCTGGGCCACGTGGGAATCTACCCGGGCCAGCCCGAGCGCTACTTCGTCCTCGACTTCACACTGGGTTCCCACTTCACTGACGAACTGCTCGTGGCGTCTGCGGATGAGGACGGCGTGGTGGACGACGAAATCGTCTGGGAGTCCTGAACCCACCCCCAATGCGAATCGATTGCTCCATAACGGCCCTTTTGAGGGCTCAGAACGGCGTTTGCTCAGCAATCGATGATTAAACGCCGACGGCGGGCGGTCACCAAAAGGTGAACCCCCGCCCAGGGACTCTTCGGTCTCGGCGTAGCCGCGGGTCTTCAGGCCGCAGTCCGGGTTGACCCAGAGCTGGCGGGACGGGACGTGCTTCACGGCGGTGCTGAGCAGCTCGGTGACTTCCTGCTCGCCCGGAACGCGCGGCGAGTGGATGTCGTAGACGCCCGGGCCCACGCCGCGGCCGAAGCCGTGGGACTCGAGGTCGTGGACAACCTCCATGCGTGAACGGGCGGCCTCGATGGAGGTGACGTCCGCGTCCAGTCCGTCGATGGCGTCGATGATGGCGCCGAACTCGGAGTAGCACAGGTGGGTATGGATCTGGGTGGCATCGGCAGCACCGGCGGTGGCCAGGCGGAACGAGTTCACAGACCAGTCCAGGTAAGCGGCCTGGTCGGCCTTGCGCAGGGGAAGGAGTTCGCGCAGGGCGGGCTCGTCCACCTGGATGACCTTGATGCCGGCGGCTTCGAGGTCGGCGATTTCGTCGCGCAGCGCCAGGCCAACCTGGTTGGCGGTCTCGCCCAGCGGCTGGTCGTCGCGGACGAAGGACCAAGCCAAGATGGTGACCGGACCGGTGAGCATGCCCTTCATCGGCTTGCTGGTCAGCGACTGGGCGTACTCGGCCCAGGCCACTGTGATGGGGGCGCTGCGGGTGACGTCGCCCCAGAGGATGGACGGGCGTGTGCAGCGTGAGCCGTAGGACTGGACCCAGCCGTGGACCGTGACGTCGAAGCCTTCCAGATTCTCGGCGAAGTACTGGACCATGTCATTGCGCTCGGGCTCGCCGTGCACCAGGACGTCGTAGCCGAGCTCTTCCTGCAGGTCGACGACGCGCTTGATCTCGTCCTTCATGAGCTGCTCGTACTGCTCGTTGGTGAGGTCGCCTTTGTTGTTGCGGGCACGGGCGGAGCGGATCTCGGAGGTCTGCGGGAAGGAGCCGATGGTGGTGGTGGGCAGCGGCGGCAGGTGCAGTGCCTCTTCCTGGGCGGCTTCGCGGACCGAGTACTCGGAGCGGTTGAAGTCGGCCGGGGTCAGGGCTGCGGTGCGTGCCCGGACGTCGGCGCGCTGGACGCCCTCGGCGGCGGCACGGGAAGCAATGATGCGGGTGGCTTCATCGATGGCCGGCTGCACGGACGCGGCGGCAGTCAGCAGGCCTGCGAGGGCGACAACCTCGACAGCCTTCTGGTCAGCGAAGGCCAGCCAGCTGCGGAGCTGCTCGGACAGCTGTGCCTCTTCCCCGACGTCGTGCGGGACGTGCTGGGTGGAGGTGGACGTGCTGATGGCCAGCTTGGCCACGGACTTCTTCAGTTCGGCGATCTTGTCGGCAGAGGCGGCAAGATCGTTGCGCCAGATGTTGTGGCCGTCCACGACGCCGGCAACCAGGGTCTTGCTGCCCAGTGCCGCCAGTGCTGCGGCGGACGGGACGGCGCCCTTGAAGACGTCGATGTGCAGGGCGTCGATGTTGGTGGCCGCGAGGGTGCCGAGCTGGCCGTTCAGGGCGCCGTACGGGGTGGAGACGAACAGCTGCGGGCGCTGGCCGGCCGCGGAGAGGACTTCGTAAGAGCGGGCAACGGCGGCCTGGATCTCCTGCGCGGAGGTTTCCTGGTCAACAACCAGGGCCGGCTCGTCCAGCTGGACCCAGCTGGCGCCGGCAGCGGCCAGCTTCTCGAGCAGCGCGGTGTAGATGGGGAGTACATCCTCGAGGCGCGACAGCGGGCTAAAGCCGGCCGGGGCGTCGTCGGAAGCCTTGCTGAGCAGCAGGAAGGTGACCGGGCCCACGATGTAGGGACGGGTCTCCACACCGTTGGCCAGGGCGTATTCGAACTCTTCAACGATGCGGCTGGAGGTCAGCGCGAAGTTGGTCTCCGGGCCGATTTCCGGCACCAGGTAGTGGTAGTTGGTGTCGAACCACTTGGTCATTTCCAGCGGCTGCTCGTCCTTGTTGCCGCGGGCCAGGGTGAAGTAGCCGTCGATGTCCAGCTGTCCCTCAGCGTTGAGGAGGTTGCCGAAACGGGCCGGCACGGCGCCCAGGTGAGCGGCGGCGTCGAGCACCTGGTCGTAGAAGGAGAACGTGCCGGGAACGGCCGCGGCTTCAGTCAGGCCCAGGCCCTGCAGGCGCTTGGCAGTGCCCAGCTGGATTTCCTTGGCGGCGGCGTCAAGCGCGGCGGCGTCGATCTTGCCGGCCCAGTAGGCTTCGACGGCCTTCTTGAGTTCGCGGCGCCGGCCGATGCGGGGGTAGCCGAGGATTGAGGCGGACGGGAACGGGGTGTTCTTCTCAGTCATGTGAATTTCCTTGAATGGTTGGGAAGGCTTGCAAGTCTTGGGGAGTGGTCGGCTGGCCGTGGTCAGCTGGCGAGCTGGCGGCGGGCGATCGCGTTGAGGCGGCTGGCGGAGCGTGCCGGACGGACGAGCGAGAGCTTGTCCAGCACCTCCAGCGCGCTCTGGTGTTCATTGAACGTGTACAGGTGCAGGCCGGGGGCCCCGGCATCCAGTGCGGCGTTGGCCAGGTCCACCGTGGCGCCCACACCGATGCGCAGGCGTTCGGCGTCGGAATCCGCCGCCGCCAGCCGCTCGATGAGCTCCGGAGCCGGTTCGACGCCGGTCAGCTCGCCCAGCCGCTTCAGCCGACGCAGGCTCGTGAGCGGCATGACACCGGGGATGATGGGGATCGTGACTCCTGCGCGGCGCGCCCTCGTGATGAGGTCCGCGTACTGCTCAGTGTGGAAGAAGACCTGGGTGATGGCGAAGTCCGCGCCCGAGCGCTGCTTGGCCAGCAGCACCTCGACGTCGTGTGCCTCGCTCGGGGATTCCGGGTGCCGGGTGGGATAGGCGGCCACGCCGACTGCCACCTTGCCGGCGCACAGCAGCGCCGACCGCCGCTGCTCAACCCGCCGGATCAGTTCGATCAGGTCCTGGGCGTAGCGGAGGGAGCCGCTGACGGGTTCACCGCTGTCCTTGGGCTGGTCGCCGCGCAGGGCAAGGATGCCGCGCACCCCGGCGTCAAGCAGCTCGCCGATGATTTCGGCAAGTTCCGACGGCGTGTTTCCGACGCAGGTCAGGTGTGCCAGCGGGCGGAGGGTGGTCTCCAGGACCAGGCGGTTGATGAGTTCGACGGCGGTGTCCCGGTTGGAGCCGCTGGCACCATAGGTGACGGACACGTAGTCGGGGTCCGTCGTCTCCAGCTCGCGGATGGTCGTCCACAAGGTTTCCGCAGCCGCGGGCGACCGGGGAGGGAAGAGCTCATACGACAGCGCCACAGGGGCCGTGTCGGAAAGATTTGGATGGGTCTCAATAAGGCTGGGTGGTGCCATTTGCGTCCTTGGCTATGGGCCATTGAAAGCAGCACTGCCGTGGCGGTGCCCGTGCAGTGTGCGGTCAATGAATTGAGTTTGGGGAACACGGAACGTACTTCGGCAGGGCGCAGCCGCGACTGTTACGCCTGAATAAAAGCAGTCCGTGAGCAAATGTCAGGCCCACATGGGGGCACCCACACCCTCCTTGGCTGCCGACAGGCGGCAGAACCACAGCGGAGGATCGCTGACACGTTACCTCGGTAACTTGTATAGAACTTTAGAAGCCGGGTGGGGGCCGGTTCAAGTCGGCATCGAATTAAGACGCAGTCTTACGCCTCCGGTTGTGCCCTGCACAGAATATTCTTCGCTCAACGCGCCCGCCGGCGCCAGATGGCCTGGCCGCGCTCAACTGGGGCGTATCAGGCCGGACGGTTCGCCGACGACGTTGGTCCCGGCGTCGTCAGTCCCGCTTCCGGCGCTGCAGAAGTAGCCGTTACCCTCCCCATGCAGGGGGAACGGGTCTATTCTTTTGCCATGATCCAGCTACCAGCCAGCTATCAGGAATATCTTGTCGGCAAGGACCAAAGCTTCGTTGACATGGTCCGCCCGGTCCTCATGCAGTCCGCCGCCGACAAGCTCCATGGCGTGCGTGTGCTGTTCATTCCGAAGGGGCACCAGGCGCACCTTGACGACACCATTCCGTACGGAACGATTGTCGAGGACATCGATTAGGGTTGCCACCCGGCACTAGTCGCCGGGTCCGAAACCTCAGCCCTCCAGCAGCAGCCGCTGCGCCCGCGGAGCCAGCGTGTGCTCCAGGACGAGGCACGCAGCGCCCACGGCCCCGACGTCCTCCCCCACACCCGTGCCCACCACTTCAATGCCATGGATGTTCCCCGCGTCGCTGTTCTGATTGATCAGTTCGGGAACCTGGTCCAAATAGCGCCGTGATAGCGGAGCCCAGAACGGTCCGCCGAACACCACGCGGTCGACGTCGAGCGTGTTGGCCACCACCGCCGCTGCCCGTGCCACGAGCACCGCTGACTTGTCGATGATCGCAGCGGCCGCGCCGTTTCCCGCCTCGGCAGCCTCGCAGAGCAATGCAAAACCGTCTTGAACCGCAGGCCCGCTCGTCAACGGACTTGAGTCGTCCAGAATGCCGGCGGCCTGGGCTTCCGCCACGAGGACCTGGGGAATGCAAGAGGACTTTACGCAGCCACGAAGGCCGCAGTCGCAGGGCGGCCCGTCCGGATCAACGATGATGTGGCCGATCTCTCCGGCGTTACCCGACGTACCGCGGACCACCTCGTCGTTGAGGACAATGCCGCAGCCGATTCCCGTGCCCATGTACATGAAGATGAAACTGCCCGTGCCGCTGGGGCCGCCAGCCCAGGTTTCCGCGACGGCGGCGCTGGTCACATCCTTGTCCATGAGCACCGACATCCCCGTGGCTTCGGCCAGCGCGTCCCGGAGCGGAACGCTGTCCCAGCCGTTCAGCAACGGCGGTTCCACCACGGTGCCGTGGTCATGGTTGATCGGACCCGGAGTAGCCACCCCGAGGCCTGCAATTTTGTCCCGGTCCACGCCGGAAGCGTCCACGAGTTGTTCGATCTCTGCGGCGATGGCGGAGATGACGGCATCCGGATTGCCGTCGTCCGGAGTCTTGATCTGCGAATGCTGAACCACTGCACCTGTGAGGTCCAGCAGCACGGAGGTTGCGACGGCGGGATCCAGGTGCACACCCACTGCATACATACCCGACGGATTAAGTCGCAGGATGGTCCGTGGCTTTCCTGGCCCGCTCCCCTCTTTCCCTGCCTCGACAATGAGGTTCTGGTCCAGCAGCCGGCGGGAAATGTTCGAGATTGTCTGCGGCGACAGGCCTACGATCTGCGCCAGCTCAACGCGGCTGAGGCCTCCTGAGGATCGCCGGATCGCGTCCAGGATGACTGTCAGGTTGAAGTCACCCATGCGGGGAAGGTTGGTTCCGCGCCGCGGTGTGGGCTGGCGGATCTCGGTCAATGAATCCCCTAAGCATCGTCGGTGCGTCACTATCGATGTCTGAATCGTACGTTACCTACCGGTATACGGGTATGTCCCCACACGCGGACCAAGGCGGAGGGCAGCCCGTGCCGGCTGCGGCGCTTAGCTGCCGTGCAGTTTGGTGCTGGCAGCCACCGTGAATTTCGGGTTCCTGCCTTTGATGCGGGTCGGTCCAACGAGCCTTTCGAGAGCCGGCAAGTATGGCAGATGACTGTTGAAGACCGTCCACAGCTCACCCCCGGGAGCCAGCACCCGGGCCGCGGCCTCGAACATCTTGATCCCCGCACCGGCGTGGACGCTCGCGCCAAGGTGGAAGGGGGGATTTAGCAGGATGAGGTCGGCGCTGCCGGCCGGAACAGAGCTCATCGCGTCGTCCTGAAGAACAGTGATCTGCCTGTCCAGGCCATTCGCCACTGCGGTGGCCGCTGCGGACGCAACTGCCGCCGCTGACTGGTCCGTGGCCGTCACCGCCGACCCCGGATGGGCGCGCGCATACATGGCCGCCAGGATCCCGGTGCCGCAGCCCAGATCCACTGCGCTGCCGGCCGCAGGGATCGCCGGAAGGAACTCCAGCAGGAAGCGCGTTCCGATATCCAGCCTGGTGCCGGCGAATACTGCACCGTGCGCGCAGACGGTGAGATCGAGCTCGGCGTTGTGCTCCATCACCGGGTACGGCGACGCCGGCTGCCCGGGTATTGCGCCCGATGCCACGAGGAGCCGTGACTTCTGCCGCGCCAGCTGGGGCTGGACGATTTCAAAATACCGCCCCAGCACCGCGTTCATGCCAAGGGACATGTGCTTAACCCGGCCGCCGGCAAGCAGCACGGTTCCGGCGGACGAGTACCGTGCCACGGCGTCGGAAATTTCCTCGAGCTCGGCGAGCGTCTTGGGAAGCTGCAGCAGCACGATGTCCGCGCCGTCCAGCAGCGCTGCCCCCAGGGGCAGCTGCACAAACCCGGCGTCGACGCCGAGTGCAGCAGCATTGTTGCGGAGTGCACGCTCCCCCGTGATGAGATCCTGGTGCACCCGAACCCGCGCAGGCGGTGACGCGCGGCCAGCGAGCAGCCCCAGCGCGAGAGCCCCGTAGCGGTCGCCGATGACCGCAACGCTGCTCTCGGGCGTCAGGAAGTCGGCGGCTGTTTCCAGCAGCAGCGTGTCGGTGGCGTCCCATGCCTGCAGGTTCGCGGCCTCAACGTCCGGGTACCTCCGCAGCCTGCCCAGTAGGTGCCCAAGGCTGTTTTCCGTCACCTGTTGCCGCCGCCTGTTCTTTACTGCCTGCCGATGCCGAATATGCCGCGCCCCCTCGAGGGGGCGGGCTACTGAGCAAACTTACCGCGAATCCGGTGCGGGCCGCCCGCCCAAAACCCGCACCGTCGCTGACGGACGGGAATGAACCCTTCTTCGGAATGCAGCATCGGGACCTCCAGAAGCCGCTACCCCACCTGATTGCTTGCGGCAACGAATTAAGCTTGACTCGTCGGAAAGAGAGTCGGTTGGGGGCTGTTTCGACTCAGGACTGACCTGGCGTGTTGTTGCAGCGACGCGCTTGATGTCTCCGCCGTAGTGGTTGGCATGGTCGTGTTCACGGTGGGGTATTTCGTGCCCATCGAGCGCGCTTCGCTGGGCTTTCGGAAGCTGCATCCCCTCTGCTGCTCGATTTATGAGCGTCCGTTTTGGCGGCACGAACGCTTCTGGAAGCTCAGCGCAACCGCATACCTTGAGATGTTCAATGGCACCCCGTTCAAGACAATGTTCACATTCTCTTCGCAATCAGCTTCGTGATGCGGCCGCGGATCTGTTGCCGCGGCCGCACCGTGCATCATTCCGGATCCGGGAGCAGCCCGGCGCGTAGTTCCGCCTTAGCCTTCACAGTCAGTGCAGTATGCGTGACCGTCCTTTTCACGTGCGATTTGGGACCGGTGCCGGACCAGGAAACAGGAGTAGCAGGTGAATTCGTCCTCCGCCTGGGGTACGACCTGGACGACCAGTTCCTCGGCGACGAACTCTCCGCCCGGGGTGACGGCGCCGTCCAAGGCGTCAGCCTCGTCCAGCTCCCGGACGACGCTGCGGGCGTCCGGGGCGTTCGCGGACTGAAGCGCCTCGAGGGACCTGTCCTGAGATTCTTTGACGTCGGATCGTACTTCGTCGTAATCGGTTGCCACTTGGTTCGTTCTCTTCTCTGACGTTCGTATCTGACGGGAATGCAACATACACCATTTCACCGGCATTTCCCCTATCACGAGGACATGGGGGCGGAAGCTGGGAACGGCACACGACGGGCGCCGGTAGGGCTCGCTGACGTTTCCGTGGCTCGTACTGCTGTCGGTCCCTAAACCTTTTTCACCACGCCGGACTTCAGCTGCATGGGACCCACACCGTCGACTTTGCAGTCAATGTCGTGGTCACCCACGCCGTCCAGGAGGCGGATGCCGCGCACCTTGGTGCCAACCTTGATGACGGTGGAGCTGCCCTTGATCTTGAGGTCCTTGACCACGGTAACGGTGTCGCCGTCGGCCAGCACGTTTCCCACGGCGTCCCTGATGACCCGCTCCCCCGGCCCGTCCGCTTCAGCCGGCGCCGCTGACCATTCGTGGCCGCATTCAGGGCAGACCAGGAGAGCACCCATCTCATACGTATATTCGCTTGAGCAATCCGGGCAAGGAGGAAGCGTCTCGTTCACGTTGCCTATCCTAATCCGCGCGTCAGGGGCAGCGGCTGTCGCTGCAATCGAACGAAGTCGAGATTCCTGGGCCGCTCCGGGCATAAACTTCCCCTGTAAGCATCGTTGGAGTTAACTCAAGGATGGCGTCATGACCGCGATCGATCCGGAATTGCTGACCTTCGAGTACAGGCTCCGGTATCGCGGCGCCCCCGGCCCCGAGCACGATCCAACTGACCTTCCGATGCGGTGGCAGATCACCATTAGCGGCGGGCACAACGAAGACGACGTCCAAGTCGGAAGCGCGGCCGTCTACCTTGTGCCAAAGGCAGGGATGCTCAACCTCGCCGTGGCAGCCGACGGAACGGACCGGGAAATGGAGCTGGTCGCAGAGATGCTGACGAGTGACCGCCCGGACCTGGTGGCCGAGTATCTCCAGTACGGCGGTGACCTGATGGTCATCTCGTCCCTGGAAATCCTTCCTGAATACCGGGGCGACAGGATCGGCTACTCGGCTTTGCACGCAATTATCGAGACGATCGGCAGGTCCGCTGACCTGGTAGTGCTTCATGCAGCTCCGGCGATCAGCGGAGCTTTTCCAGACGAAAAATCTCCTGAATATGAAGCGGCGACGACGGCCCTCAAAGCGTACTGGCTGGATTTCGGCTTCGAGGAAGCCGCCGGAGACTACCTGGCGATCGTCAAACAGAAGATCCTGGAATGATGCTTCCGACGCGCGCTGGCAGGTTCCAGCACCTGCTAAGGCGGGGCGATTACTTTGGGCGCACCGGTGCCCGGGACACCCGGAACCGCGTTGCCCGTTGGCCTGGACCTTGACGTCCCCATCACAAGATTCCAGTGCCCCTCGCCCCAGGAGATCGCAGGTCAGGCTGGGTCGGGTCGGAGCCGCACCCCACTAACAATGGGACATATATATCACATCTGCGAAGTAAGCTCGGATGTGACAGATATATCCCAAACGCGGAAAATCCCGATATGATCAAAATATGTCACATTCGCCGGACTTGACCCCGTTCTATCGCGCAGTGGATGCCGTCTCCCTCGGACTGGCCATCAGCGATGCCCGCAAGGAAGCATCCCTGACACAGCAGGAACTGGCCGACCGGATCCGCACCACCCGCCGCACCATCCACCGCCTCGAACATGGCGAAGCGGTGTCCATGATCGTCGCGATGGACGCAATCCGTGCCCTCGGCCGGGATGTGGCGCTGATCCCCCGGTTCTCTAAGCTGCAGGTCAGGCCGTGACCCGCCGCAGCCTTGAGGTCTTCCTGCACGGACGCCACATCGGGGTCCTCTCCGGCACGCCCCTGAGGCTGGCCTTCCAGTACGACACGGACATCGTCGCCGAATATGGTGCGTCGTCCGTCCTGCTCTCCCTGGCGCTCCCGGTGTCGCGGAAGAAACTGGACGGCCCCGCGGTCTTTAACTACTTCGACGGACTGCTGCCCGAAGGCCAAGTTCGCTCGCACCTGGCTGCCGAGAACCTGATAACCACACCGGATGCCATCGGCCTGCTGTCCGTCCTCGGGGCCGACTGCGCCGGCGCGGTCCAGGCGCTGCCGCCAGGAATCGGGCCGGACGGGCCCTCGCAGGCGGTAGCCATGACGGACGAGGAGGTGCGCCATGTCGTGGAGTCGCTGCCAACCTGGGATCTGCCCGCCGACTTCGCCATCACGGCCTCCCTGGGCGGCGTCCAGTCAAAAGTCCTCCTGAGCAGGCACGACGGCGGGTGGGCCTGGCCCGGGCGGGGCGCGGTGTCCACGCACATCATCAAGCCCGAGCCACTCGATTCGCCGATCCCCCAGCTCCTCACCTCCGAAGACTGGGCCCTCCGGGTCGCTGCGGCAGCAGGGCTGCCGGCAGCCCAGGCGCACCTGGAAACGTTCGGGGAACGGGACGCCATCGTCGTGACGCGCTTTGACCGCACCCCGGACGGGGGCAGGCTGCACCAGGAAGACTTCACCCAGGCCCTCGCCCTGGCGAGCACGGCCAAGTACGAGGGAACCACGGTCCCGCCGTCCCGGCTCACCAGAGTCGTTGCTGCCGCGTCACCGCACACCCGGGACCCTGACGTTTTCCGTCGTGACCTGCTCCGGGCCGTCACCTTCAACCTAGTCATCGGCAACGGCGATGCCCACTCGAAAAACTACTCGGTCCTGATCCGGGACGGCGGCGAAGTGCTGCTCGCTCCCCTGTACGACGTGGCGCCCACGCTGCTGCTCTACCCGCCAAGCTCCAATGCCGGCCACGCGCTCGGCGGGCAGATCGGGCTGAATCACCTCACACTGGAACACCTCGTCCGGGAAGGAGCGGCCTGGGGCCTGGAAGCGGATGATGCCAGGGCCACCGCGCGATCTGCAATGGAGGCCGTCGGGCAGGCTGCCGCGGCGACCAGGTCCCCCGATGACCGGCTGCAGTTCCTGAACGACCTCGTGCCGGCCAGGGTTGAGGACCTCCTCACCGGCGGGACGGCCCGCCGGGCACTCCCCTGACTCCTCCGCTCGCCCGGCAGCATGGGCTGATCCCGGAAGTGGCGCAAACGAACTCTGTTGGCGGATTTCGGGCCACTACCGCCCTGGGCACACAAAAGGGGCCGCACCTCGGTGCAGCCCCTTTCGCGCTCTCCGAACAGAGGTCCTTGCGGCCAGGCCCTGACTAGACGCCGCCGGGCTGGTCGAAGCGCTGTCCTGCCGGGTTGGAGGGCAGAATCATGAACACCAGCAAGGCCAGTGCACCCAGGAACGGCACCAGCCCGAGGAGCACCAGCCAGCCGCTCATGTTCACGTCGTGCAGACGCCGTACGGTGAGCGCCAGGGACGGAACGATGGTGGCCAGCGCCCAAATGACGAGCAGAATGTAGCCGACGATGGCACCAGGTCCGGGAGCCGGGGTGCTGCCGAGGCTAGAACTTGCCGGCGTGGCGGAAGCTCCCGCTCCTATGATGATGTTCACGATGATGCTTACGCCAACGGATACCAGGGTCCACCACCAGTATTCGCTGCGGCTGGCCCTCCCTGAGAACGTGGCGTACTTCTTGAAGAACCGGCGGACTGCTGCCGGGAAAGGCGCGCCGTAGTACGGAGCCCAGAGTGGCGGTTCGCCCTGCCAGGGTTGCGCTTGCTGCTGCTGCGGGTATTGCGGATAACTCAAGTTGTACCCCCATGTTTTCGAGTGAGTGAAACGAGCTCATCCTAAAGCTGCGACCTGGCGGAAGGGCGGTTCGTGGGACAAAATTTACCCTGTTGCGACGTTTCTGTGACCTGGCGTGGATTTGCTCAGGCGTCAGAAGGAGCATGAAGGTTCCGTGAAAAGTGGTCAAAAGGTGCCCACGTGTCAGAGTTGTGTCGAGTTTCGGCAAAGAAAAACCGCCAGAACCGGGCCGCAGCCCTAAATTCCAGCGGTTTCTTGGTGGAGCTGAGGGGACTCGAACCCCTGACCCCCTGCATGCCATGCAGGTGCGCTACCAGCTGCGCCACAGCCCCAAACCTTGTTCCTGCCGGTCTTTTGTGTCTCCCGGAAGCAACCTGAATAGCGTAATGCACAATTGGGCTGGAAGCCAATCAGGCCGTCCCCGTGCCCGGCCCGGCGACTTCCCGCCGCGACCTTTTTGAGTGGCTAAGCGCAAGTGGGGACCCGGACTCCAAGACTTTCCCAAGGTCTGTCCCGTAGCCTGAGTCCAGCGGAATGACCCGCATGCGTGTTGCTGGGGCGCTGTGGATAATGCAGAGCTGAGGAGAGCCATGCGTTTGAAGCGAAAGCTGGCAGCAGCGGTTATTGCTGCCGCCACGTTGAGTCTGGCGGCAGTGAATCTGAATGGGCGCTTGTCGGTACCGGCATCGGACCCGGGATTCGTAGCAACGGCGGCCACGGACGGAGTCCAGGCTGCAGTCCTGCGGGGATGGGGCCGGGTGGTGGCAGGCGACGAGTTTTCCTACGTCGGGGCGCCCAACCCGCAAAAATGGAAACTGTACGACGGGCTGGGTCACGCCGGCAAAGGGATCCGTAGCCCAAAGGCGTGGAACGTGGCCAATGGAGTTGCGACGGTCAGCGGTAACGCTTCCGGCACGACGGGCGGGATGTCGGCGATTTTCGCCCAACAAAAGTACGGCCGTTGGGAAACACGAATGAAGACCAGCGTGCGAGACCTGAAATACCACCCTGTCGTGCTCCTGTGGCCGAACGGCAACACTTCCCCGAACTGCGCTGAAGTTGACTACGCCGAGGCGCTCACCGATACCACCACGGTCAAATTTGCCCTGCACTACGCCTGCGCCGGACCATACAGCTATCAGACCCGGGGGGCACGGACGATCGACGTCACCCAATGGCACAACTACGCCGTCCAGTGGACCTCAACGGGGATCACCGGATACATCGATGGAATCCTGTGGTTCACCGATACGAATCCAGCCCATCTGCCGACCGTCGGGATGCACCAGACCCTCCAGCTCGACTGGTTCCCGAACGGAACGGCCACCAAACCAACCCAGATGCAGGTCGATTGGGTCCGCGTCTACCGGTGAGACGTGCAACGCGCGCCCCGACACTTCGTCTGCGCCCGGAAGACCGCGGGCTGAGCAGGGAGGCCAGCCATGGACTTCAGACCCGATAATGAGCATCGAATGGACCCCTTCCCTCATTACAAGAGGATGAGGGAAAGCGCACCTGTCCTCCACGACGAGTCATCCGGGAGTTGGCACGTCTTCCGGTATGACGACGTGCAGCGTGTGCTTTCCGAACATGCCACGTTCTCCTCAACGATGGGCGGGGGCGATCCGTCGGAGACGGGCCAGTTGTTCGCAGCGAGTCTGGTCACCACCGACCCACCCCGGCACCGGCAATTGCGCTCCCTGGTGACTCAGGCGTTCACGCCGAAGGCAGTGGACGGGCTTGCGCCCCGTATCTCAACGCTCACGGAGGAACTGCTGGACGGGATCGCTGCCACCGGTACGGCCGACCTTATCGAGGAGTTGGCGTACCCGCTGCCGGTGATCGTGATCGCGGAGCTCATGGGCATACCCGCCGAGGACCGTGATCGCTTCAAGAAGTGGTCCGATGTCATCGTCAGCCAAACGCGGGAGGGAGCGGAGAGCGCCGGCCACCGCACCACCAACAAGGACATGACTGAATACTTCCTGGCCATGATCGAAGAGCGTAGACGCCGCCCTGGAAGTGATTTGATCAGCAACCTGCTGACAGCCGAGATTGAAGGCGAAAAACTGAGTGTCGCCGAGCTGCTGGGCTTCTGCAGTCTGCTGCTCGTCGCCGGCAATGAAACGACCACCAACCTGATCGGCAACGCGGTGCTTTGTTTCACGGAAGTGCCCGGCACAATCGAACGGCTCCAAGCGGAACCGTCGCTGTTGCCGCAGGCGGTAGAAGAAGTGCTGCGCTACCGTTCTCCCGTCCAGTCCATGTACCGGGTGGCGGCTACAGAAACTATCCTGGGCGGTCTCCAGATCCCCGCCGGAGCCCCGCTGGTGGCGTGGATCGGATCGGCGAACCGCGACGAGCGGCACTTCCAGCGACCTGACCAGTTCGATATCGACCGCGGTCCTGTCCGGCATCTTGCCTTCGGCCACGGCATTCACTTCTGTCTCGGTGCCCCTCTGGCCAGACTTGAAGCGAGGATCGCACTTGCGGCCATTCTGTCCCGTCTGCCCGGACTGATCCTGGCCGCCGGAACGCGCCCCGAGCGGGTGGAAAGCACGATCATTTACGGGCTCAAGGAGCTCCCGGTCAGCTGGCAGGCAGCCTAACAACGAGGTTCCGGATGCTTCGAACCGTTGGGCACGCGGCCAACCGACGGCTGGCCGTTGGCACCTTCTGCTCAAGCCCCCCTCTCCGGCGTCGACGGCCTTACAGGCGGTTGAGTAATTCGGCCCGCCTGGTGCTGAGCTCCTCGTCGGAGATCAGACCCTGCCGCTGCAGGCGTACAAGTTCCTCGATCTGCGACACCACTGACGGGGATGCGGCGCCGGCCGCGTATCGGTTGATGCTGAGCACCCGGATGATGACTCCGGCAAGGACCAGGGCGATGCCCAGCACTAGAAGGGTCCAGGTCGGAACCGCAGCAGAGTCGACACTCCGATAGCACTCTGCCGCGGCACGGGAGCGGCTCCGAAGGGCGTCGAAGATTTCAGCGGCGCGGCTTTGCGGCATCAGCGCACTGCCGCAAAGCGGGCCGGCTTTCTGCAAACCGACGATGATTCCGGTGATCGATACGGAGAATCCCGCGGCAATCAGCCAAATCCAGCCGCGCCGAGTCATGGGGTCCGGCTGCACGGTACCGTCCATATTTCCCCTTTAGAAATCGCTAGTGGTGAGGGAAATCATATCGGCACAGGATAAACAAAGCCGCTGGACCCGGGCTGATGACCACTTCCAACCGCTTCTTCTGGAAAAACACCTACGAAGGCGGTGATGCCTCCGTTGAGGCCGCACATCGGTGCGCCACCATGGACGCCACAGACCACGCGGCGACGCTCGGCGGGCGCAACCCGCCGAGCACCCTGGCGGCCAGGAACCGTTGCGACGACTTCTCGGCTAAAGTAGCCCGGTGATGGCGGGGACAAAAACTTGATCGGGGATGTGCAGGTCAGATTGCTGCGCCAGGCAGATGCTGAACTCATGTCCGCTGCCTACCAGCGGAACAGGGAACACCTTGCCCCGTGGGAACCGGAGCGGTCCGAGCATTTCTTCACGCCGGACGGTCAGAGCGAAGTTATCTCCGCCAAGATGGACATGCACGCCGCAGGTTCGGAGCTTCCATGGGTCCTCCAGGTCGGTGACCGCATTGTCGGGTGTCTCACACTGACCGGCATTGTCCGCGGGCCGTTTCTCAGCGCCCACATCGGATACTGGGTCGACAGTGCATTTACTGGCAAGCGACTCGCCTCCGCCGCTGTTGCCTTCGCGGTCGAAACGGCGGGGCGGGATTTGGGCCTCCACCGTCTGCAGGCGGCGACGCTTGTACAAAATGCCGCGTCGCAGAAAGTGCTGAACCGCGCAGGCTTCGAGCAAATAGGCCTTGCGCCCGCCTACCTGAGGATTGCGGGGGTTTGGCAGGACCACAGACTGTACCAGCGTCTGATGTATTGAACGCCCCGTCAGGCCTTCTGGGCGTGCTTACTGACGGGCCATCCTGGGGCTCCTGAGGGAACCGTAGGTCGAGAAGGCTGTCCGCCTACCTGCCTTCCCGCCAGAGTACGGCCGCCAAGCCGAGGGTGTGTTGCCGGGCCCGTCGCTGCTGGGGACGCCGGGCCCGGCCATCCGGAGCTTCGGACTAGCGGTTTGGTCCGCTCCAGGACATGTTCACTCTGGTCCGAGTGCCTTGTGAAAAAACGGGAGCTCCCCCTCAAATACGTGGTACTCGCCGACCCCCACGATGGGGGGTGAGCAACGTTCCGGACATTTGCAGCACACTGGCTGGTAAAGCACCAATGCGGACAGTGACTACTGGCCGCCAGCAACAGCCGGCGGAGAGCCCTGAGCCGGTGAAGGAGTCGGCGGTCGGCGGCTCTTCGGCCGATAGTCCAGAGAGGCACGAAAGAGGGGCAACCATTGCGGCTGCCCCTCTTTCCGTTCTCGGATTAGACCTTCTCCCCGGTCCTGTCAGGAGCCTGCTCGGGTTCCTGGACCGTGAACTCCCTGCGGCGCCAAGGGAAGGCCCAGAACTTGAAGTCACGGGCAAACACAGAGCCGTGCTGAATTTCGGCAAAGAAAAACCGCCGGAACCGGGCCGCAGCCCTGAGTTCCAGCGGTTTCTTGGTGGAGCTGAGGGGACTCGAACCCCTGACCCCCTGCATGCCATGCAGGTGCGCTACCAGCTGCGCCACAGCCCCTAATTTTCGCTGCTCCGGCACCTTCAGCGTTCGCCTCAGGGCCCGACCTTTTGTTCGGATCTCTCCGAAGCAACTCAAATATCTTAGAACAGCGATTCCGAAAATTCCAAATCGGGCATATTGGCCACTGTTCGGGCCAGCCCTACTCTGATTCGGAAGTCGCGGCGGCCTTGGCGGAGGTGTCGTCGCCGAGCTGCAGGTCCACGACCGGGCAGTCCTTCCAGAGTCGCTCGAGGGCATAGAAGACGCGGTCTTCCTCGTGCTGGACGTGGATCACTACGTCGGAGTAATCCAGCAGGACCCAGCGGCCGGCCGAGCGGCCCTCGCGGCGGACCGGGCGAAGGTCCTGCTTGATGAGCTCCTCTTCGATGCCGTCGACAATGGCGTTGACCTGGCGTTCGCTGGGCGCGGAAGCGATCAGGAAGACGTCTGCGAGGGCAAGGCGCTCACTGACGTCCAGGGCAACGATGTCCTGGGCAATCTTGTCCGCCGCGGCCCTCGCTGCGTGTCGGGCTGTGGTGATGGATGAATCGGATGCAGTCACGGGACTCCTTGTTGTGGTGTAAAACCTGGTGGTTATTGCTGAAGTCAGCGCGAGAGGCCGCTGATGATCATGATGATTCCGGTAATGAGGGCGATGGTCCCGAGGGCCAGCACTCCCAACTGGAGGAGCCGGAGCCGGTGGGCCCTGCCGAGACCGGCCGTTGCGGCATCGAGCGGATCCAGTCCGTAGGCGGACTTCGCTGACACAGGCGGCAGCCCGGCAAAATCCTCATTCGACTCCGCATCCCAGGCGGCGTTCGCCTGAGGAGCTGCGGCTCCGGACGCGGCCCTTGCTGCCGCCTCGGCACGGGCGATCACCCGTGAGCGTCCCGTCGATGGCGTGCTGCCGCCTGACCGCGGCTTCTTGGTCTGGCGTGCAGCCCGTGAGGGAACGCGCGGCCCCGGGCTGGTCACCACCGGAACATACGATGTGGCCGGCCGCTTCATGACGGGGCGGTCCACTCCCGGAACCTGGACAAATTCCAGGGGCGTTACCATGGCCAGGTTGCTGGCCGTGGACGGGCCGTTCTGCGGCTGGGTCGGGGCGTTCTGTTCGGCAAGTTTCTGTTTGGCCTTGGCACGCTTGTTGAGAACGGCAGCGCGTTCAGCGAGGGCTATCTGCTGAGCCAGGATCTCGGGGTCCACGGCTTCCGGGTCCGTGGCAGCGATGTGCTCCATCTTGGCGAGCTGGTTCTTGGCCTGTTCGGCGATGAGGGTGCGCGCCTCAAGTGCCTGTTCGACAGTCATGCCCTCGGGCAACTCGTCCCCAGCGGACGCCCCGGCCGACGCCGGCGCGGCCTTCGGCTGCGCGGCCTGCACGGGCGCCTGCGCGGGCGCCTGCGGTTGGGCTGGGGGCTGAGCTTGAGCAGGCGCGGCAGGTGCCTGCGCTTGCGTGGAACCCTTCTTTTGGGCGGGAGCCGGGCCGCCAGCAGCGGGCGGGACCACGGGCATAGCCGAGGTGACAGCCTGTTCCAGCTGCATCAGCCTGAGCTGGCGGCGAGTGGGCGGTCCGCCTCCGGACAGTTGCCCTTCTTTTTCCGCGAGCTCTTTGATGGTGCGGAGCGCGGCACGGTCCCTCGCCCTGATCTGGGACGAGCGTTCAGCCGCTGAGCCTGCGGGGACGGAATCCACGGGCCCCGGCGCGACGCGGCGGACACGCCCAGATTCGGAGGATGGACGCGTTGCATCAGAGGCGCGGGCGCCATCGGGATTGCGGGGAGTGTCCGCGGGACGTGGAGCGCCGGCGGCCCTGGACGCTTCCGTTGCGCGGGGATCAGCCGGCTGCTTTGACGAAGGCTGTTTCGGGGAAGGTTGCTTTGAGGCAGGGGCTACCCCGCCGGCACGCGTGGTGCTGGCGTCATCCCGGTTCTTACCCAGGGCTTCATCTCTGGCCTTCCGTAATTCACGGCGGCTGCGGACGGGTGGCTGTTCCTGACTCATTTAAAAACTCATTCAGTGCTGTCGGGATCGTCTGTCTCGGTAAGCGCGGAGCTGCCTTGCTGGGTCCGCGGCGCGGCGTAAAGTCCGTATTTCGCGATGTACTGAACCACGCCATCCGGCACCAGGTACCAGACCGGATTGTTGGCCGCCACGCGTGCGCGGCAGTCCGTTGAGGAAATGGCCATGGCCGGCACCGTGAGGAGGCTGACGTCCTTTCGGCCCATGCCGTCCAGTTCGTGCCCCGGCCGGGTGACGCCCACGAAGTGGGCCAGCGACCACAGTTCGTCGATATCTTTCCATGACAGGATCTGAGCCAGGGCGTCCGCACCGGTGATGAAGAACAGGTCGGCGTCGGGACGCTGGGTCCGCAGATCCCGCAGCGTGTCGATGGTGTAGGTGGGACCGGGACGGTCCACATCCACGCGGCTGACGGTGAACCGCGGATTCGACGCCGTGGCAATCACGGTCATGAGATAGCGGTGTTCCGGCTCGCTGACCTTCTTGCTCGACTTCTGCCACGGCTGGCCGGTCGGAACGAAGACCACCTCGTCCAGTCCGAACTTGGCGGCTACCTCGCTGGCCGCCACCAAGTGGCCGTGATGGATGGGATCGAACGTCCCGCCCATCACGCCCAACCTCAGCCGGCGTTGCGGACCGCCGTGATGCAATGCGGTGGAAATGTTAGTGGCCCTGCCCGTGATCGTGCTTGTTGGGGTGCTGGCGGTGCGGATCCGAATGTTCGTCCACCGGGGAGTGGCGGTTGCCCAGGTTGGAGTAGGACAGCGTGATGAACATCAGAACCAGCAGGATGCTAAAGATCGACACGCCAAAAACCCAGGGTTCAGCCCACAGGGGGGCCCGTTCTTCGTGTTCGGCAACTGACACGGCGATCTGCTGGAGCAGCATTTTCTCCCCTAGGACTGAAAGGATGACGACGGCGGAAATTCCCGCCGTTCCGGACTTCTGTACTATGTTACCGCGTTGTTAGCCACGGTTACCGCGGTTGTTAACCGCGCACCTGACCTTCGCCCTGCACGATCCACTTGGTGGTGGTCAACTCCGTGAGGCCCATCGGACCCCGTGCATGAAGCTTCTGCGTGGAGATGCCGACCTCGGCACCCAACCCCAATTCGCCGCCGTCGGTAAAGCGCGTGGACGCGTTCACGATCACCGCCGCCGAGTCAATTTCCGCAATGAAGCGTTCGGCGTTCGCGAGGTTGTTGGTCAGGATGGCCTCGGTGTGGCCGGTGGTCCAGGTGCGGATGTGCTGCACCGCTTCGTCCAGGCTGTCCACCATGGCCACCGCCAGGTCCAGGTCCATGTACTCGGTGGCCCAGTCCTCGTCGGTGGCCGGCACGGACTCTACGGATGCGGGCAGCGCGGCGCGGATCCGGTCATCGGCATGCAGACGGACGCCGGCCTTTCTGAGCGCCTCGGCCACCGCCGGTAGGACGGTGGAGCCGGAGTGAACCAACAGCGTTTCCACGGTGTTGCAGACACTGGGCCGCTGGGTCTTGGCGTTGAGGAGGATCTCCACGGCCATGTCCTCGCCGGCAGACTCATCGATGAAGATGTGGACGTTGCCCTCACCTGTCTCGATGACCGGGACGGAGGAATTGTTCACGACGGTCTGGATCAGTTCACGGCCGCCGCGGGGAATCAGCACGTCAACACGGCCGCGGGCACGCATGAGCACATTGGCCCCTTCGCGTCCGAACTGGTCGACGGTCTGGACGGCATCCGCAGGAAGGCCCACGGAGTCGAGTGCTTCGCGCAGTACGAGGATCAGGGCCTCGTTGGTGGCAGCCGCCGCAGAGCCGCCGCGCAGGATCACGGAGTTGCCGCTCTTCAGCGCGAGACCGGCGATATCAACAGTCACGTTGGGGCGGGCTTCATAGATGGCCGCAACCACGCCCATGGGGACGTTGATCTGACGCAGGCGCAGGCCGTTCGGCAGCGTCTGGCCCCGGACAACGTTGCCGACGGGGTCGGGCAGGCCCGCGAGATTTTCGAGGGCGCCTGCGAGGGCGTCGATCCGGGCGTCGTTGAGCGTCAGCCGGTCAAGGAGGGCGGCCGTAGTTCCGTTCGCGCGGCCGGCTTCCACGTCCTTGGCGTTCGCGGCAAGGATCTCGGCCTTGCTCTCCAGCAATGCGCTTCCAATGGCACGAAGACCCTTGTCCTTCAGGGCGCGGTTGGCCCGGGACATGCTGCGGGCCGCGTGGCGGGAACGGTCGGCGATCGCGTACACGGCCGCCTCGACCTCTGCCGGTGTCGGCTGGGAGTTTTCCGGCATGGAAGGGACCTGCGTAGCGTCGGTGGATGTCTCTGCTGCTTGGTTCATCAGTGCCTCAGTCATCATTCAAGTCTAGGCGAGTGCGGCCGTTAGACCAGAACCAGGTCATCAACGTGAACAACCTCACGGTCGAAGCCGCGCCCCAGTGACTCCCCCAGCTCCACGGTGGAGCGGCCCAGCATTTGCGGCAGTTCGCTGGCGGAGTAGTTGACCAGGCCGCGCGCAATGACCGTGCCGTCGGCAGATACCATTTCGACGGCGTCGCCGGATTCAAAGGTGCCTTCAACGGCCGTGATGCCCGCCGGGAGCAGCGAGGTGTGGTTGTCCCGCACGGCGGTGATGGCGCCGTCGTCGAGTATTAGCCGGCCCTGCACGTGCGCGAGGTGCGCCAGCCACATCATGCGCACGGATTTGCGTCCGCTGTTGACGGAGAACCAGGTTCCCACGTCTTCGCCGGCAAGGGCCGCGGCCGCATTCGCGGTGGACGTTACAAGCGCGGGGATGCCGGAATCTGCAGCCATTGTGGCGGCTTCCACCTTGGTCTGCATGCCGCCGGTTCCCACCCCGGCTTTGCCGGGACTGCCGATGGATACACCTTCAAGGTCCTGCGGGCCGTCTACCTGCGGGATCCGCTTGGCGCCCTTCGAGGGCGGACCGTCATAAAGCGAGTCGACGTCGGAAAGGAGCACCAGCGCATCGGCGCGAACCAGATGGGCAACGAGGGCGGAGAGGCGGTCGTTGTCGCCGAAGCGGATCTTGTGGGTCGCGACGGTGTCGTTCTCATTGACCACGGGCACAACGCCGAGGTTCAGCAGACGGTTCAGTGCGCGAAACGCGTTCTGGTGATGGCTTCGCCGCATGAGGTCATCTGCAGTCAAAAGCACTTGGCTGACGGTGACACCGTGCGCGCCGAAAGCCTGTGTGTAGCGGGCCATAAGGAGGCCCTGGCCCACGCTGGCAGCTGCCTGCTGCGTGGCGAGGTCGCGCGGACGCTTGGCCAGGCCAAGCGGTGCCAGTCCTGCCGAGATTGCGCCGGAGGAAACCAGGATGATTTCGGCGCCCGCGTTGCACTTGGCCGCCAGCGCGTCAGAAAGTTCGGTCAGCGCCTCCTCCGAGATTCCGCCCTTGATGCTGGTAAGCGACGACGATCCGACCTTGACTACGATGCGGCGTGCCCTCGCGAGCATTCTGCGGTCGTCGGTTCTGGGTTCCTCGATGACTACTGCGGAATTGTCGGTCACGTGTGCGGGTTCACTCCTCATTGTCGGTGTTCAGTCCACTCTCCTTGAGAGGCCGTGCGGCACGGCGTCCACTGACTGACTCAGTCCAGATTCCGGCCTTGCGCTCAGCCTCCAGCTCGGCGCGTGCCGCGGCCTTGGCTTCACGGCGCTCGACCTGCTCATCGCGCTTCTGTCCACGCGTCGGCCGGTCTCCGATGTCAGCGAAACGGACGTCAGTACCGCGCGGCGCGGCGAGCAATTCCGCGCCCGCCATCATGGTGGGCTCCCAGTCGAACACAACGCCGTCGTCCTCACCGATCACCACTGTGTCGCCGGGCTTGGCACCCTGCTTGAACAGTTCGTTTTCCACACCCAGTTTGGCAAGGCGGTCGGCCAGGTAGCCAATGGCTTCCTCGTTGGTGAAGTCGGTCTGTTTGACCCAGCGCACGGGCTTCTCGCCCAGGACGCGGAACAGCGGCTCCAGGTTCTTCTCCTCGCGGCGGATCTTGAAGCCGGCCTCGTTGACCGCACGGGGGCGCAGGACAGGAGCGTGCACCTTGGGCGGCGTGGCCGCCACCGTGTCCCGGGCGGCCTTGACGATCTCGGCCATGGCGAAACCAAGCTGGCGCAGGCCCTCGTGGCTCGTGGCTGAGACTTCGAAGACGCGGTAGCCTCTGGACTCCAGCTCCGGGCGGACGAACTCGGCCATGTCTTTACCGTCGGGCAGATCGACCTTGTTCAGTGCCACCAGCCGGGGCCGGTGGTTGAGCGGGACAACTTCTCCGTCGGTGCCGGCGTAGCTCATGTCAACGGCATACTTCTCGAGCTCGGCTTCAATAATGGCGAGGTCGGAGAGCGGGTCACGGTCAGATTCGAGCGTACCGCAGTCCAAAACGTGCACCAAAGCCGCACAACGCTCCACGTGGCGGAGGAAGTTATGGCCCAGGCCCTTGCCTTCGCTGGCACCCTCGATGAGTCCGGGGACGTCTGCGATGGTGAACCGGACCTCGCCGGCCTGGACCACGCCGAGGTTGGGGATGAGCGTGGTGAACGGGTAGTCGGCGATCTTGGGCCGGGCAGCGGACATCGCGGCAATCAGGCTGGACTTGCCCGCCGAAGGGAATCCGACCAGGGCAATATCCGCAATGGACTTCAGTTCCAGCACGATGTCGCTGGAATCACCCTCGATGCCCAGCAGTGCGAAGCCGGGGGCGCGACGCTTCTGCGAGGACAGCGAGGCGTTGCCAAGGCCGCCGATGCCGCCGGCAGCCGCAATGAATTCGGTGCCTTCGCCGACGAGGTCGGCAAGGACTTTCCCGTCCTTCGTCTTGACCACGGTGCCGTCCGGGACGGGCAGGATCAGCGTTTCACCGTTCTTGCCGCCGCGCCAGTCACCCATGCCCGGGCCGCCGTTGGTGGCGTGCCGGTGCGGGGCGTGGTGGTAGTCCAGCAGCGTGGTGGTCTGCAGGTCCACGCGAAGGATGACATCGCCGCCGTTGCCGCCATTGCCGCCGTCGGGTCCGCCGAGCGGCTTGAACTTCTCACGGTGAACGGAGACACAGCCGTGGCCGCCGGTACCGCCGGATACGTGCAGTACTACCCGGTCTACAAAGCTCGCCACGGTGAATCTCCTCTGTGCTTAATCTGGCTGTCTTGGACACCCAAATTGATTGTAATGCGGTTAAAAGAACAGTGGAGCGGGCCATCATGGCCCGCTCCACCGGTTCAGATCCTGTTGTTACTCTGCAGCTGCAGCAGTAACGATGTTCACGACTCGACGGCCGCGGCGGGTGCCGAATTCGACAGCGCCGGCCTGCAGTGCGAACAGGGTGTCGTCGCCGCCACGGCCAACGCCTGCGCCGGGGTGGAAGTGGGTTCCACGCTGGCGGACGATGATCTCGCCAGCGGAAACTACCTGGCCGCCGAAGCGCTTGACGCCGAGGTACTGGGCGTTGGAGTCACGACCGTTGCGAGTGGAGCTCGCGCCTTTTTTATGTGCCATTTGGAATGCCTGCCTTTAAATTCTGGGGAATCTGCTGAAAACCTGAACAGTAACCAGTGGTTACTTGATACCGGTGATCTTGACCTTGGTCAGTTCCTGACGGTGACCCTGGCGCTTCTTGTAACCGGTCTTGTTCTTGAACTTCTGGATGACGATCTTCGGACCACGAAGGTCCTCAAGGATCTCAGCCGTAACAGTTACCTTGGCCAGGTCCGCAGCTGCGGAGGTGACCTTGTCACCGTCTACCAGGAGCAGTGCGGGCAGCTCAATGGTGCTGCCAGCTCCACCGGCGACGCGGTTCAGGGTAACGAAGTCTCCAACGGAAACCTTCTCTTGGCGGCCGCCTGCGCGGACAATCGCGTACACCACTTGGGAACTCACTTCTCTCGACGTTTATTACTAAATTTGCGTGCGGAACCTGGGTCCAATTGTTTGGCCTGGCTCTCGCTGTGCCTCAACGCCGTGGATTCCCCGGGGGAACCCGTGAGCTATCCCAAGAACAATTCCGATTGGATCGTTCCGGGGTCATAACCCAAGTGTTGGCGTAAGCACCGAAGATCTAGACTACGCTAATTTCGCCTTCGGTCGCAAATGAGGCTGGTTTCGGCGGGCTGTCCGTGATAGGCGCCACAAGGGCTGCCGCACCGCCTGCCGTAACCGTGCGCATCTATCGTACCGGCTGCCGCGCCCGCCGCCGCTCAGCCGTGGCGGCGTGGCGCGTCGAAGAAATCCACTTCGTAGCGGCAGGACTGCCGGAAGGCCGTGAGCATCTGGGTGCGTTCCCAGTCAGACGCCGCGCGCCCGGCGGCATCGGTGATCCCGATGGCCTGCCGGGTGGCCGCGGCGAAGTCCTCGTCGGCGTAGGTGCGCAGCCACTCCGCGTACGGATGCTCTTCCGGGGCGCCCGCCGCCGCAAATTCGGCGTGGAGGCTCGCCCCGACGTCGGCATAGAGCCAGAAGCACGGAAGCACCGCCGCCACCAGCACGGCATAGCTTCCGGATGCAGAAGCAGCCAGCAGGTGGTCCACATATGCCTTGGTGACCGGGCCCAGCTCCGCCCGCACTGTCCGGGTGCTGAGCCAGCTGCGGTGCAGCTCCGACTCGACTTCGAGGCACTGCTGCGCGGAACGCGCCCAAAAGAGCTGCTCGGCCTCGGTGGGGGCAAGGGCGCTGGCCCGCGCCAGGACGCGTGAATACCCGTTGAGGTAGATGGCATCCTGGGCGAGGTAGTACGCAAACTCGTTTTCCGGCAGGGTGCCTTCCACCAGGCCGCGGATGAAGCCCAGGCCGTAGATCGTTTCCAGGTCGGGTGCGGCTTCGGCGTGGAGCATCCCGGCATAGCTGCCTTCGCCCGCCACCGTCAGGTGGTGGAAGTGGTGGACGGGTCCGTTGCCGTGCCCCACGTCGAGCCTCCCGGACGTGCGGAGGGCCCCCTCCAGCCACGGCTTGACGGTACGCAGGGACAGCTCCCAGTCCCCTAAGCGCGCCTGCACCGTAGCCATGGCTGAGGACAGCGAGCACCCTGTGCCGTGGCTGTTGCGCGTCGGAACCCGCTCGCCGTCCACCACCACCACGTCAGCGGACAGCACACCACCGGTGTTCACGAGGGCGTCCGGGCAATCAGCACCGTCCAGATGCCCTCCCTTGACCAGGACTGTGGCCCCGGTTTCGGCCGACAACCGTTTTCCCTGCTCGAGCGCGTCGGACCAGGTGGCGGCTTCCGGTTCCCCGAGCAGCATGCCCAGCTCGGCAAGGTTGGGCGTGATCAGGTCGGCCAGCGGCAGGAGTGCCCGAAGTGCAGACTCGGCGGACTCCCGCAGGAGCCGGTCCCCGCTCGTTGCCACCATGACCGGGTCAAGAACCACGACGCCGGGACGGACCTTCTCCAGCCAGCTGCGGACCGCGGTGATCACCTTTTCGTCGCCCAGCATGCCGATCTTCACGGCGTCAACAGTGATGTCGTCGCTGACCGCTGACAGCTGCGCGGTGAGGAAATCCGCCGGCGGAACGTGGACGGCACTGACGCCGCGGGTGTTCTGGGCGGTCAGCGCCGTGATGGCGGCCATTCCATAGCCTCCGTTGGCCGCGATGCTCTTCAGGTCCGCCTGGACGCCGGCGCCTCCTGAAGGGTCCGAGCCGGCGATCGCCAAGACCCGGGGAATGTCCCGGCCGGTGCGCGGGGAGAATTTGAAGGCGGCAACGGAGGAATCAACCGCGGGAGGCAGGACAGATGCTGAGGACAAAGGAGACATCCCTTCGCCGGTGCTAACCGGTCAGGTTCAACGGGTTTGGATCTCAGCCGGCACTTTGCTCGGCACCCCGTGTCAGTCCCCCAGCCTAGCGGCTTACTCCCAAAACCCAACGGGCCGGTGCTGCGATTGCAGCACCGGCCCGTTGGAAGGGGGTCGACTCAGAGCTCAGACGCGGGTACGCCTACGCCAAGAATGATCGGCTCGCTGGCCGGCTTGGCGGCAGCCACCTTCTCCGCTTCCGGAGCCTTGGCCTCATGCGAGTGTCCGGCCAGTGCTGCCGGCGCCGTCTCATGGTGTTCCACGGACGTCTCGTTGGCTGCGCCCTGCGCACGGCTTGCGCTGCGGTTCCGGCGCGGACGTCGGGTCCGGGTCTGCACGGCCGAGTGATCCGCGAACCGGTCGGCGTCGTTCTCCGCAACCGCCGGAGCGGGACTCTCCCCGGTTCGCGCCGGGGCAGCTACCGCAGTGGCAGGGCCGGCTGCAGCCGGATCAACAACAGCGGGTACCGGGGCCGCCGTCGGCTCCTCCGCAGCGGGAGCAGCAGGCTCGCCAAGGTGCGCGAAGGCTTCCTCAAGCCGGTCCAGGGTCAGGGCAGGCGTTTCGGATGCCGGCTCATCGGCGTGCTCGACGAAGGGAAGCACCACCTTCTCGCCTCCGAACGTCAGCACGGCGCCGGGACGGCCGGAAATGCTTTCCGTCTCCGGGCTGCGGTGCACTGCCGGGCTCTCCGGAGCGGAGGCCGCCGGCACGGGAGCAGGCCGCGCCGCATCGCCGGAGACACCGTGGTGGGCGGCATCCTCATGCAGGTGCGCTGCGTGTGCCGCTGCCGCTATGTTGGCGAGGGCCGCCCGGGTGGCTTCGGCCTTGGCGTGTCGCTCGGCCTCGGTTGGCTCGTGATGGACAGCGGCGGGAGCAGTAGGCGCGGACTCGGCCGGAACCTGGCCGCCCTTGCCGCGGCGGCGGCTCTTTCGCTCCGGGCGCACGGCGGGCTGGTGCTCCGCCCGAGGGATGTGGTGCTCGGCGGCAACGACATTGGCCCGGCGGTGCTCGACCGGCTCGTCGTGGGTGACGATGCCGCGGCCGGCGCACGCCTCGCACTGCTCGCCGAAGACTTCCAGCAGCCCGGTGCCCATCCGTTTGCGCGTCATCTGCACGAGTCCCAGCGAGGTCACCTCCGCGACCTGGTGCTTGGTCCGGTCGCGGCCCAGGCACTCAACCATGCGGCGCAGCACGAGGTCGCGGTTGGATTCGAGCACCATGTCGATGAAGTCGATCACGATGATGCCGCCGATGTCGCGGAGTCGGAGCTGCCGGACGACTTCCTCGGCAGCCTCCAGGTTGTTCTTGGTGACCGTTTCCTCCAGGTTGCCGCCGCTGCCGGTGAACTTGCCGGTGTTGACGTCAACCACGGTCATGGCTTCGGTGCGGTCAATCACGAGGGAACCGCCTGACGGCAGGAACACCTTGCGGTCCAGCGCCTTGTGGATCTGCTCGTCGATCCGCCACGCCGCGAAGATGTCGGTGTCCTTGGTCCACTTCTCCAACCGGCCCACCAGGTCGGGGGCCACGTAGGTGACGTAGGCCTCGATGGTGTCCCACGCTTCCTCGCCGGAAACGATCAGCTTCGAGAAGTCCTCGTTGAAGACGTCGCGGACCACCTTGATCGTCAGGTCCGGTTCGCCGTAGAGCAGTTCCGGGGCGAGGACCTTCGTGGAGCTGGACTGGCTCTCGATGCCCTCCCACTGCGCCCGGAGGCGGTTGATGTCGTGGGTGAGCTCTTCCTCGGACGCGCCTTCGGCCGCGGTGCGGACGATCACGCCGGCATTTTCCGGCAGGCGGTCCTTGAGGATGCGCTTGAGGCGGTTGCGTTCGACGTCGGGCAACTTGCGGGAGATGCCCGTCATGGAGCCGCCGGGCACGTACACAAGGTAGCGTCCGGGCAGGGAGATCTGGCTGGTGAGGCGTGCGCCCTTGTGGCCCACGGGATCCTTGGTGACCTGGACCAGGACGGCATCCCCGGACTTCAGGGCGTTCTCGATCCGGCGCTGCTTGCCTTCGAGGTTGACGGCCTCCCAGTTCACTTCACCGGCGTAGAGCACGGCGTTGCGGCCGCGTCCAATGTCGACGAAGGCGGCTTCCATGGACGGCAGCACGTTCTGGACCTTGCCCAGGTAGACGTTGCCGATGAGGGAGTCCTGCTGCGTCTTGGACACGAAGTGCTCGGCCAGCACGCCGTCTTCGAGGACGCCGATCTGGATTCTGTCGTCGCGCTGGCGCACGATCATCTGGCGGTCCACGGATTCGCGGCGGGCAAGGAACTCGGCCTCGGTGATGACGGTGCGGCGGCGGCCGGTGTCGCGGGATTCGCGGCGGCGCTGCTTCTTCGCTTCCAGCCTGGTGGAACCCTTGACGCTGGTTACGCGGTTGTTGACGGCGGGTTCACTGGGGACACGTGGAGCGCGGACACGGGTCACGGTGTTGGGGGGATCGTCATCTCCCCCGCCGGTGAGCTCAAGGTCCTGGTCACCGCGGCGGCGGCGGCGCCGCCGGCGTGAGGTCACGCCTTCTTCGGGCTGGCCGGCGTTCTCTTCGTCGGTGTCGTCGGCTGCGTCGGCTCCTTCGGAGTCGCCTTCGGCGTCGTCGCGGTCGGTGATTTCACTGCGGCTCCGGCCACGGCGTCCGCGGCTGCGACGGCGGCGGCGTCCGCCGTCGTCCTCCAGGTCACCGTCCTCGCCGCTTTCGGCGTCAGTTTCCTCCGCTGCAGCGGGCGCCGCTGCGGGGCGGATCACTGTGTTCAGGTCAGGAGCCTGGAAAATGATCGATGTGACCGACGCGGGCTCCAGGAAGAGCGAACCGGCAGGAGCGGCCTGCGACGGTGCCTCCTCGGCCTCTGCGGCCTCGGCTTCCGGGGTCGCCGCGGCGGCTGCAGCCTCAGCCTGTATTTCCGTAACAGATGTTTCTTCAACCCGTGTTTCCGACGCCGGCGCTTCAACCGCGGCGGCGGGTCCAGCCGCCGCTTCCGCGGTCTGAGGGGCGACCGTCTCGGGCTCCACGGCCTTGGGTTTGGTGGCCCGGCGGCGGCGCACCGGCTTCACCTCGGCGGCAGGTTCCCCAGTGGCGGATTCGACGGCGGCAGCTTCGGCGGGAGGGGAGACTGCACCGCCCGGAAGCGTTGCGTCTGCCCCCGTGACCTCCGTGGCGCCTGTGTCAGCACCTGCATCGCCGGCGAAGGCGGGCAGGGGCTCGTCAGCAACCTTCTTGCGGGAGCGCGTGCGCCGCACCGGGGCCTTGGCCTCGGCAACGGCCCCTTCCACTGCCGCCACTTCGGCATGCGCGGCATCTGCCGGGTCCGACACAGCGGGCTCAGCCGACAGTGCGGGTTCAGCCAGGGCGGGCTCCTGCAGTTCCGGTTCCGGCAACGAGAGCTGGGCTTCCGGTTCCTTTACCTTCGGCGCTGCCTTGCGCCTGGTTCGGGTGGCCTTCTTGGGAGCCTCCGCGGCTACTGCTTCTGCACTGGCAGCCGGTTCTTCGTTAACGGCTATTACCTGGTCATTATCCATATGTGGCAACACTCCTGCCCCTGACATGCCGCCACATCCGGCACCCGTTGGGGCACATATTGTCAAAACCCGCGGGCGTTGACAGAAGTCAATTGGATACCCTCAGGTTCGCACCGGCAGTGGGGTGCGGCAGCCCTGAAAGGCCGGCGGGAATGCTACTGGAACCCGTTGTTTCTGCAATCCACAACCAGGTGCCGTCCAATGGAATGCGGGAGGCCGGATTTCCGAATCCGGAGCCTGCACTGCTTCTCATTGGCGGTCTTGGGAACAAGCCACCGGACCGGAACTCGAATGTGGTTCGCGCTCCAGCCACGTTCATTCTCTCACACCACCGTACAAAAACGCCGTAATTATGTGACAAAGGCGGTCAAGGGACCCGCGAACGGCTGGCTCCCCCAAGCTTGCACCCAGTTCGCGGCGATACAATCTGGGCAGGAGCACCCCCAGACAAAGGACGCCAGCCCCATGCCCAGCATTTCGTCTTCCACCGGCACGGATTCCGGACACGCTTACGCCGACGAATCCGGACGAACTCCCGCGACTGCCGGCACCTCCCTGCCGGCCATGACCCGTGACCGTCCCTTCGGGTGGCTGCTGGTCATCACCGGCATCGTGGGGTGGCTCGCGTCGGGCACCCTGGTGCTGGAGAAACTTGAGGTGCTCAAGGACCCCAACCACACCACCGTCTGCGATGTTAATCCCTGGATCTCCTGCGGCCAGGTGATGCAGACTCCCCAAAGTTCGGTCTTCGGCTTTCCCAACATGTTCATCGGCATCGTCGCCTTCGCTGTCACCATCACGGTAGGGATGGCGCTGCTGGCAGGGGCGAAGTTTGCACGGTGGTACTGGCTCGGGCTGCAGGCCGGCATCACCCTGGGTTTCATCTTTGTAGTGTGGCTGTGGTCCCAGGCACTGTACGTGATCCACATCCTCTGCCCGTTCTGCATGGTGGTCTGGGCAGCCATGATTCCGCTGTTCGTCTGGGTGACGGTACGCAACATTGTCCAGGGCGTGATCCCGGTGCCCGCCGGGGTGGCCAGGATCCTCGGCGACGCCGGGTGGATCATCACTGCGCTGCTTTACGTGGCGGTCATCGCGACGATCTTCTTCGCCTTCATCCAGGTGTTCGTCGGAACCTCCGGCTTCTAACCCTCCCCCTGCCGTCAAGCGCGAGCGAACACTTGAGGCCCCTGCTTCACAAAGAAACAGGGGCCTCAAGTGTTTGTTCGCGCTTTTTAGCGAAGGCGGGGAAACGCTTAGAACTCGAACCAGATCTTGATTTCGCGCTCGGCCGAGTCCACTGAGTCGGAGCCGTGAACGAGGTTCTGCTGGACCTTCAGGCCCCAGTCGCGGCCGAAGTCGCCGCGGATGGTGCCCGGGGCCGCCGTCGTCGGGTCGGTAGTGCCGGCCAGCGAGCGGAAGCCTTCGATCACGCGGTGGCCCTCGAAGATCGCGGCAACCACGGGGCCGCTGAGCATGAACTCAACCAGCGGCTCGTAGAACGGCTTGCCCACGTGCTCTTCGTAGTGCTGCTCGAGCAGGTCCCGGGTGGCATTTACCTTCTTGAGCTCAGCCAGGGTGTAGCCCTTGGCTTCGATGCGGCCAAGGATTTCGCCGGTCAGGTTACGGGTGACGCCGTCGGGCTTGATCAGGACGAGGGTGCGCTCAATGCTCACAGCTGCTCCAATGTGGTTGGTTGTGGGTTTCCGGCTAAGTCTACGGGTTCTGGCCGGCGCCTTCACTGCGCGGGCCGTCGGGATGCGCAGCATCCCATTCGGCCTGCTCCCGGGCCCGCTGGGCGGCTTCGGCGTCGATCCGGATGCCTGTCCTGATGCCGTACCACCAGGCCAGGGCGAACAGAACGCCCACGAGGAACATCAGGGGCTCCACGAACCCGGCGAAGATGAGCACCAGCTGCAGGACCCAGCCGAGCGCCACGCCCCACGGTTTCGACAGGACGGCGCAAGCCAGAACCAGGACCACGCTCAGCCCGATGCCCACGGCGAGGATCAGCACCGGGGACATCTCGCTGCGCCGCAGTCCGAAGACGGCCAGCGTGGCGAAGAACGCCACGAAAGCCTCCAGCAGCAGCACCGTGGACGCGAACATGACCTTGGTGGACCTGCGTTTTTTGGGCATGCCCGGCCGCCATTCGCGCTGGGCTTTGGTCAGCTTGGCCATGGGTCAGGCCTCCGTTTTTCCGAGCAGGATGCGGGCTTCCGCCACCAAGGTGATGGAGCCCGTCACCAGCACGCCGCCGGCAAGATCTTCGTTGGCCTCAGCGCGCTCCACAGCCCATTCGAGGGCATCATCCAGCTTCTCGGCGATGTGAAGGTTCTCCTCACCAAAGCCGAGGTCGACGGCGAGCTCCGCCAGTTCCGCGGCCGGAACCGCCCGCGGCGAGTTCGACTGCGTGAAGCAGAACTCCTCGGCGAGACCGCCCAGGGACGCCTTGAGCTGGCGGAGGATCTCCTCGGCATCCTTTTCCTTGAGGACACCGACCACTGCAACGATCTTGCTGAAGCTGAAGGCTTCCTCAATGGCCTCGGCCGAAACGCGGATGCCCTCCGGGTTGTGCGCTGCGTCCACGATGATGGTGGGCGCGGTGCGGAGCACCTCAAGACGGCCAGGGGACGTGACCGTGGCGAACGCTTCCTGCAGCACTTCGGCGTCCAGCTCTTTCTCGCCACCGCCCAGGAACGCCTCGAGCGCCGCGATGGCGACCGCCGCATTCTCGGCCTGGTGCGCGCCGTGGAGCGGCACCATCAGCTCCGGGTAGCGACCCGCAAGTCCCTGGATGGTCACAACCTGCCCGCCGACGGCGACCTGCCGCGATTCGACGCCGAACTCCACGCCCTCGAAGCGGAACGGCACCTCTACTTCCTTGGCCTTCTCCAGCAGGACCTGGGCAGCGTCCACAGGTTGGGCCGCGCTGATGAGGAAGCCGCCCGGCTTGATGATGCCGGCCTTCTCGTAGGCGATGTCCTCTGTGGTGTCACCCAGGAGCTCCGTGTGGTCCAGGGAGATCGGCGTGATCACGGCTACCTGGCCGTCGCCCACATTCGTGGCATCGGTGATGCCACCCAGGCCCACCTCCATGACCGCCACATTGACGGGCTGGTCCGCGAAGACGGCGAAGGCGAGGATGGTCAGGCACTCAAAGTAGGTCAGTCTGGGCTGGTCCTCGGCCAGGAGTTCGTTGTCCACGATTTCCAGGTAGGGCCGGATTTCATCCCAGATCCGGACGAACGTCTCGTCGGACACCGGTGCGCCGTCCACGCTGATCCGCTCCGTGACCTTGGACAGGTGCGGACTGGTGTAGCGGCCGGTGCTGAGGCCGTGCGCGCGGAGGCCGGCCTCGATCATCCGTGCCGTGGAGGTCTTGCCGTTGGTGCCTGTGACGTGGATGATCGGGAACGCCTTGTTCGGCTCCCCCAGCACATCCATGGCCCGGAAGAGGGGCGCGAGCCGCGGTTCCATCTTGTTTTCCGGCGCCCGGCCCAGCAGCTCGGCGTAGACGCTCTCCACGGAGAATTCGTCGGTCATAAGATTCAGGCCTCTGCTTTTTCGACGGTGATGAGGGGTTCCCCTGAGCCGGCCGGAACGGTGTCCAGCGCCAGGGTCAGGGTTTCGGTCTTGACGAGTTCGGCGTTGGCCAGCAGGGCGTCCACCACGTTCTGTGCCGCGGTGACCGTGGTCCGGATCCGGTCGCTCACGTTGAGTCCGGCGTCCTTGCGTGCCTGCTGGATGGCGCGCACCATGTCCCGCGCCAGCCCTTCGGCCTCAAGCTCGGGGGTGACCTCGGTGTTGAGCACCACGAAGCCTCCGGTGGGCAATACTGCGACGGCAGAAGATGCGGAGCCGGGACCGCCGTCGGACTCGGCAACCACCGTCTCCAGCGAGTATTCCTGCGGCTCCAGCTCGAGTCCGCCTGCGGTCACCACGCCGGAGTCCGAAACCGACCAGTCCCCGGATTTGGACCCCTTGATGGCCTGCTGGACGTTCTTGCCGAGGCGTGGGCCCGCCGCCCGGGCGTTGACCACGAGCTTCTGCTCGATGCCGAACTCCTCCGGAGAGGCGCTGGCGGCATCCAGCAGGCGCACAGAGCGCAGGTTCAGTTCATCAGCGACGACGGCAGCGAACCCGCCCAGCGCATCCGCCCCCGGTGCCACCACCGTGAGTTCCTGCAGCGGCAGGCGGACGCGGAGGTTCGCGGCCTTGCGCAGGGAGGAACCGGTGGAGCAGATCTGCTGGACGCGGTTCATCGCCTCGACCAGACCGGCATTGGCCGGGAACAGATCGGCGTCCGGCCAGTCGGCCAGGTGCACGGAGCGGCCGCCGGTGAGTCCGCGCCAGATTTCCTCCGAGACCAGCGGCAACAGCGAAGCTGAGACGCGGCAGACCGCCTCCAGCGCCGTGTACAGCGCATCGAAGGCGTCGGCGTTCTCGTCGAAGAAGCGCTGGCGGCTGCGGCGGACGTACCAGTTGGTGAGCATGTCCAGGTAGCTGCGCAGCTCGTCGCAGGCGCCGGAGATGTCATAACTGTCCAGCTGGGCGGTCATGTTGCGGACCAGGTCGCCGGTGTTGGCCAGCAGGTACTGGTCCAGGGTGTCGGAGTAGCCGTCGTAGCGGAGCTGGGCGTCGTAGCCGTCCCCGCCCTTGGCCGCGTTGGTGTACAGGGTGAAGAAGCTGTACACGTTCCACAGCGGCAGGATGACCTGCCGGACGCCGTCGCGGATCCCCTGTTCGGTGACCACGAGGTTGCCGCCGCGCAGGATGGGGCTGGACATGAGGAACCAGCGCATGGCGTCGGAGCCGTCGCGGTCCAGGACCTCGGACACGTCCGGGTAGTTGCGCAGGCTCTTGGACATCTTCTGACCGTCGGAGCCCAGCACGATGCCGTGGCTGATCACGTTCCGGAAGGCAGGACGGTCAAACAGCGCCGTGGACAGGATGTGCAGCATGTAGAACCAGCCGCGCGTCTGCCCGATGTACTCCACGATGAAGTCCGCGGGGTTGTGGGTGTCGAACCACGCCTCGTTCTGGAACGGGTAGTGGACCTGGCCGTACGGCATGGAGCCGGAGTCGAACCAGACGTCCAGCACGTCCTCGACGCGGCGCATCACGGACTGGCCCTCGTCGGGGGTGCGGGGGTCGTCCGGGTTAGGGCGGGTCAGTTCGTCGATGAACGGCCGGTGCAGGTCGACCTGGCCGTCCTTGTTCAGCGGGAGCCGGCCGAAGTCGGCCTCGATTTCGGCGAGGGAACCGTAGACGTCGGTGCGCGGGTACTCCGGGTCGGTGGACTGCCACACCGGGATCGGGCTGCCCCAGTAGCGGTTGCGGCTGATGGACCAGTCGCGGGCGTTTGCTAGCCACTTGCCGAACTGGCCGTCCTTGACGTTGCCCGGGATCCAGTTGATCTCCTGGTTCAGCTCGGACATGCGGTCGCGGAACTTGGTGACCTCCACATACCAGGAGGACACGGCCCGGTAGATCAACGGGTTGCGGCAGCGCCAGCAGTGCGGGTAGCTGTGCTCGTAGCTGGCCTGGCGGACCAGCCGTCCCTGGGCGCGCAGCACCTGGGTGATGGGCTTGTTGGCCTCGAAGACCTGCAGCCCCGCGATGTCGTGCAGGGCGCCGTGCTTGAACAGCGGCAGGAACTTGGCGCCTTCGTCCACGGACAGGACCACGGGGATGCCCGCTTCCTCGCAGACCTTCTGGTCGTCCTCACCGTAGGCGGGTGCCTGGTGGACGATGCCCGTGCCGTCCGTGGTTGTGACGTAGTCGGCCACAAGGATCCGCCAGGCGTTCTCGGTGCCGAACTTTTCGGTGTCGCTGAAGTCGTGCCACAACGGCTCGTACTCGAGGCCCTCCAGCTCCGCGCCCGTGTGGGTTGATGTGACGGCGGCGGCCGCGGCAGCACCGTCGTCGTACCCCAGATCCTTAGCGTAGGTCCCGAGCAAATCTTCGGCGAGCAGGAACCTGCCGGTGACCGGCGCCTCCGGGGAGGCGGCCTTGACGCCGTTGGGGCCGGCGGGCAGCACGGCGTACGTGATGGCAGGCCCGACGGCGAGCGCCAGGTTGGTGGGCAGCGTCCAGGGGGTGGTGGTCCAGGCGAGCGCCTGGACTCCGGCAAGCTGCCGGGAGAGCCCGGAGTCCCCCGCCGTGATGGGGAAGGTCACCGTGACGGTCTGGTCCTGGCGGTTCTTGTAGACATCGTCATCCATGCGCAGCTCATGGTTGGACAGCGGCGTCTCGTCCTTCCAGCAATACGGCAGCACACGGTAGCCGTTGTAGGTCAGGCCCTTCTCGTGCAGCTGCTTGAAGGCCCACAGCACCGACTCCATGTACTCGACGTTGAGCGTCTTGTAGTCGTTGTCGAAGTCGACCCAGCGCGCCTGCCGGGTGACATACGCCTTCCACTCGTTGGCGTACTTCATCACCGACGCGCGGCAGGCGTCATTGAACTTGTCGATGCCCATGGCTTCGATCTGGGTCTTGTCCGTCATGCCGAGCTGTTTCATGGCTTCCAGCTCGGCGGGCAGCCCGTGGGTGTCCCAGCCGAAGCGTCGCTCGACCCGCTTGCCGCGCTGGGTCTGGTACCGGCCCACGAGGTCTTTGGCGTAGCCGGTCAGCAAATGGCCGTAGTGCGGCAGGCCGTTGGCGAAGGGAGGGCCGTCGTAGAAGACGAATTCGTTGCTGCCGGACGTTCCGCCGGGAAGGTCCGGATGGCGCTGGTCGATGCTTGCCTGGAAGGTGCCGTCCTCATCCCAGTACTTGAGGATGCGCTCCTCGATCTCCGGAAACTTCACGGAGGCAGACACGCCGGAGGTGTTGGCGCCTGACGGTGCGGCAGAGGCCTTGGGGTAATAGGTCATCTCGACATCCTGGGTTGAGCTGGTGAACAAGTGGATCATTCAGGATGCGAGGACGGCCCGTACGCCGTTGTCCCGTGTCACTGTCCAGTGTCACTGCCCAACGATGCCGGCACCGCGGTACCACCTCACTTACCGGCACTGGGACTGGCCCTCAAAGGAGCTGTTCCGGCGCCGGCCGCTCATTACTGCTGTGACGGGCTTACCCGTCCGGTTCTACTGGCCTGCACGGTTGGTTCATGAGTTCGGTCATTTCATGATTACCGGGCCGGGGTTCTTCCGGAAGCTCACCGGTGATGGCCGGGTCAAAGCTGTTGGCACCAGTCTAACGGCTGTGCTCCCGGACGCCATAACCGAGGGGACCCTCCAGAACGGGCGTCAAGCGCTGCTTCCTCCCTAGACTCGATGCCATGACAGTCCCAGCCCCGTCGTCCTCGGAACGAGGCCGTGCTTCCTCGAAACCCCCGGGATCCCCGCAATCCGCCACTTCGAGCCACGGCAGGGGTTTCGCGTGGCGGCTGCTGGCATTCGCCGTCCTTGTGCCTGTGGCGTCCTTGTCGATCTTCCGGGCCGTCCCCGCGCAATGGCCGACGCCCGTGGTCCAGCTGCTGTCTTTCACGCCCTGGATGGTGGTTCCCGCCGTCCTGGCTCTGGGGCTGGCGCTGGCCGGCCGCCGGGTGTGGGTCAACGCCGCGGCCGCGGTGCTGCTGGCCGCCCAGCTGTTCTGGCTCTTTCCCCTGGACGCCGGGCGCTCCCTGCCGGGTCAGTCCGCCGCCGCCACGTCATTGACGGCAATGAACATCAACTCCGAATTCGGCCAGGCCGATGCGGCGGAGATCGTCCGCCTGGTCCGGGAGAACGGCGTCGATCTGCTCACGGTTCAGGAACACACCCAGGACCTTGAGGACAGGCTGGCATCCGAGGGGCTGGGAAGCCTGTTGCCCCACAGGATCAGCAGTCCAACGGACGACGGCGCCGGGAGCGCGATCTATTCTGTCCATCCAATGCATGCCCTGGGGGTGTTGCCTGACACGCCGTTCCAAATGCCTACGGTCCGGCTGGCGATCGAGGACGCCGGCCGCACAAGCAAGCTCGACGTCACGAACGTGCACGCGCTGCCGCCGGTGGACGTCCGCGTTGCCCAATGGCGCAGCGACCTGGCGGCACTCGGGCGGCTCGCTGCGCAGGATCGTCCGGCTGCGGGGACGGCCGCGCATGGGAGTCTTGCCGGACTGCCGGCCAACCGCCTGCTGATCGGAGACTTCAACGCCACCTACGACCATTCCGAGTTCCGGGCGGTGCTCGACGGCGGCGCCAACGGCTCCGGATTGAAGTTAGTTGACGTGGGAACCGCCGCAGGCCTGCGGCTGGTCCCCACGTGGCCGATGGAAGGCATGCCCCTGCCCGGGATCACCATCGACCACCTCGTCACGAGCCCGCAGATCGCCAGTTCCGGCTATGCCGTGCACCGGATCCCGGGAACGGACCACGCCGCGGTTTTGGCCACGCTCAGGATCCCGGCAGCGGGCTAGGCCCGGGGCAGCTTCATGCCGTATACGCCCATCAACCCCAAGTGAACCGTCAGGTGTTCAGGCCTGCTTGCGGATCAGCTTGTGGTTGGCCGCCTGCGCGACCGGACGGATCACGATCTGGTCCAGGTTCACGTGGTGCGGTGCGCAGACGGCGTAGCGCACCACGTCCGCCACATCGGCGGCCGTCAGTGGGTTTTCCACGCCCTGATAGACCTTTTGGGCGGCTTGCGCGTCGCCCAGCCTGTTGAGGGCGAATTCCTCGGTCTGGACGAGCCCCGGGGCAACCTCGATCACGCGGACATTGTTTTCGGCTTCCTCAAGGCGAAGCGCTCCGGTCATGGCGTGCTGGGCGAACTTGGCGGCGTTGTATCCGGCGCCGCCCTCGTAGGCCACGAGCCCCGCTGTGGACGTCAGGTTCAGGACAGTGCCCTCACCGTTTTCGCGCAGCATCGGGAGGAAGGCGCGAGTGAGTTTCATGGTCCCCAGGACGTTCACCCGGTACATCCACTCCCAGTCATCGGTCTGGGCCTGCCCCACCGGATCCGCACCGCGGGCTCCGCCGGCGATATTGACCAGGGTGTCGATGCCGCCTGCGGCGGTCACCTCGGCCAGGAGCCTGGCAACGTCACCGTCTTCGGCGATGTCAGCCGGAATTCCGACGGCACCCGTCTCAGCTTCCAGCGCGGCCAGCCGCTCCTGGCGCCGGGCAACGGCATAAACCGTCCACCCCTCGGCCCTCAGCGCCCGGACGGTCGCCTCGCCGATGCCGGTGCTTGCACCTGTGACGACAGCTGCTTTGTTCTTCGATACCTCAGTCATGGCACCACCCTAACGGCATTCGGAGCATGCCTCAGCCGCGTCTCGCCTGTAGGAACTCCAGCAGCACCCGGGCGTGGTTCACTTCCGGATCCCGCGCACCGTAGAGCAGCGTCACCCTCGTGTGGCCGCGGGCCAGGTCCAGCAGCTGCCCCACCGCGGGGTTCTGTTCGAGTTCCGCTTCATACTGCGCCCGGAAGTCGGCGAAACGCTCCTGCATGTGGGCGAATTCCTGCCGGAGGGGCGGGGAGGGCGCGATTTCCTTGAGCCACAGCTCAAGACGGGCGCGTTCCTTACTGACCCCGCGCGGCCAGAGCCTGTCCACCAAAACCCGGCAGCCGTCGTCGTCCGCGGGGTCCTCGTAAATGCGCTTGATCACAAAAGGACCGTCTGCATTCTCCATAGGCGGCATGCTACTGCAGGTTCACCGGGTGGTTTGCTGCAGGCTCCCGCCCAAGGTCATGAAACAATTGGCCCATGGCTGAATCAACGCAGGGTACAGACACGCCCGCCACCGCCCCCATCAACGTTCCCGACAAGCCGGCCCTTGAAGGCCTTGAGGCTGCCCTGACGCAGCGCTGGCTGGACGAAGGAACCTACAAGTTCAACCCGGACACCACCCGGGAGCAGGTCTACTCGATCGACACTCCCCCGCCCACGGCATCGGGGTCCCTCCACGTGGGCCACATGTTCTCCTTTACGCAGACCGACGTCCAGGCCCGCTACATGCGCATGACCGGCAAGAACGTCTTCTACCCGATGGGCTGGGACGACAACGGCCTGCCCACCGAGCGCCGCGTGCAGAACTACTACGGCGTCCGCTGCGATCCAGCCATCCCCTACAACGCCGACTACCGGCCGCCGGCACAGGCTGCCAAGAACCAGCGCGACTTCGACGTCGTGTCCCGGCAGAACTTCATCGAGCTCTGTGAGGAACTCGCCGTTGAGGACGAGAAGGTTTTCGAGAACCTGTTCCAGACCCTCGGCCTGTCCGTCGATTGGGACCTCACGTACCGCACCATCGACGACACCTCCCGTGCCGTGTCCCAGCGTGCCTTCCTCAAGAACCTGGCTGCCGGCGATGCCTACATGGCCGAGGCACCCACCCTCTGGGACGTCACGTTCCGCACCGCCGTCGCCCAGGCGGAGCTTGAGGACCGCGAAGTTGCCGGCGCCTACTACCGCTACCCGTTCTTTACTGAAAACGGCGAAAAGATCTACATCGAGACCACCCGCCCCGAGCTGCTCGCCGCCTGCGCGGCGCTCGTGGCAAACCCTGACGACGAACGGTACCAGCCGCTGTTCGGCAAGAAGGTCACGTCTCCCCTTTTCGGCGTCGAGCTTGAGGTCAAGGCCCACCCGCTGGCCAAGGCCGACAAGGGCTCCGGCATCGCCATGGTGTGCACGTTCGGTGACCTCACCGACGTCACCTGGTGGCGGGAACTCCAGCTGCCCACCCGCGCCATTGTTGGCCGCGACGGACGCATCATCGGCGAAACGCCCGAGTGGATCACCACGGAAGAGGGCCGGCAAGCTTTCGCCGCCATCGCCGGCAAGACCGTCTTCAGCGCCAAGGAAGCCGTGGTGGAGCTCCTCGCTGCGGCCGAACTGCTCGACGGCGAGCCGAAGAAGATCATGCACCCGGTCAACTTCTTCGAAAAGGGCGACAAGCCCCTTGAGGTAGTAACCTCCCGCCAGTGGTACATCCGCAACGGCGGCCGCGACGAGGACCGCCGCGAACGCCTGATCCGGCGCGGTCACGAGATCGAGTTCCACCCGGCCTTCATGCGCTCACGCTACGAGAACTGGATTTCCGGCCTCAACGGCGACTGGCTGGTGTCCCGGCAGCGCTTCTTCGGCGTGCCCGTGCCTGTCTGGTATCCCCTGGACGCGGACGGGAACCCGGACTACGACGCCCCCGTCGTGCCCGCCGACGAGCAGCTTCCCGTGGATCCCGCCGCGGACGCGGCCCCCGGCTACGACGAAGCACAGCGCGACGTTCCGGGCGGTTTCACCGGTGACGCCGACGTCCTGGACACCTGGGCCACGTCTTCCCTGACGCCGCATATAGTTGGCGGCTGGAGCCGGGACGAGGAGCTCTTCGCCAAGGTCTTCCCGTTCGACCTCCGCCCGCAGGGCCACGACATCATCCGCACCTGGCTGTTCTCGTCAGCGGTGCGCGCAGACGCCCTGCAGGACACGGCCCCCTGGAAGCATGCGGCCATCTCCGGCTGGATCCTGGACCCGGACCGCAAGAAGATGTCCAAGTCCAAGGGCAACGTGGTGGTGCCCACGGACGTGCTCAACGAGTTCGGCTCCGACGCTGTCCGCTACTGGGCCAGCTCGGCCAAGCTCGGCGCGGACACGGCGTATGAAATTGCGCAGATGAAGATCGGCCGCCGCCTGGCCATCAAGCTGCTCAACGCCTCCAAGTTCGTCCTGAACCTGGGCGCGACGGAAAACTCGGTGGTAACGGACGACCACGCGGTTCTCACCAACCCGCTTGACCGCGCCGTCCTGGCCCAGCTCTCCGACGTCGTGGCGCAGTCCACCAAGGCCTTTGAGAACTACGACTACGCCCGGGCACTGCAGATCACGGAGAGCTTCTTCTGGCAGTTCACCGATGATTACGTGGAGCTCATCAAGGACCGCGCCTACGGGGCCGCGGGTGAAACAGAGCAGGCCTCAGTGCTCGCCGCGCTGGCCACCAGCCTGGACACCCTGCTCAGGCTCTTCGCGCCATTCCTGCCGTTCGCCACCGAGGAAGTCTGGAGCTGGTGGCGAAACGCCTCAGTACACCGCGCTGAATGGCCTGCGGCGCTTGAGGTCGCGGACGGAGACACCACGCTGCTCGCGACGGTGGGCCTGGCCCTGAGCGGCATCCGGAAGGCGAAGTCGGAGGCCAAGGTCAAGCAGCGCACCGAGGTTCTGTCTGCCACCATCACGGCCACCGAATCCCTCACCACACAGCTCAAGGCAGGTCTGGCTGATCTGAAGGCGGCCTCCAACGCCCGCGAAATCACGCTGATAGCGGGTGACGGCGAACTGAGTGTCAGCGACGTGGTGCTGGTTCCAGCCGAGGAGACCGGGCCGGCCTGACCGGATTGCACGCCCGCTAAAAGTTTCCGGGCAAAGGGGAAGCCCCATCAGCGTTTTGCCGTTGGTGGGGCTTCGACTTTCGGCCATCTGGTGACATCTATGACGGTCTGGCAAGATCCTCAGAAGTTTCAGGTCTTCCTACCTTGTCACTGGTAGCCATCATCTGACTTTGCCGAAGGCTGCGTCGGATGAGTGTCACTGAATCTTTGGTTCCTGCGTCCCTTTTCTTTCGAATTGGGTAAGAACCATTGTTGTCCCCCTCATTTGGATGCGCAAGAGCCCCGGGAGAACTACTCGCATGTAGTTCTCCCGGGGCTCTTTGTCCCTTCAACCAGGCACCCGGCTAGTCGAAGGCGGGGCTTTCGGTGCGGCTGCGCTTGATCTCGAAGAAGTGCGGGAACGAGGCCAGTGTGACCGCGGCGTCCCACAGCCGGCCGGCCTCTTCGCCGCGCGGAATGCGGGTCAGGACGGGGCCGAAAAACGCCGTGCCGTTGAACGCCACCACGGGTGTCCCGACGTCCTGGCCCACCAGGGAAATGCCCTGTTCGTGGCTCGCCCGCAGCTGGGGGTCATACGCGTCGGACTCTGCAGCCTGGGCCAGATCCGCCGGCAGACCGCAGTCGGCGAGGGCCTTGCTGATGACAATCGAGAAATCCTTCTGGCCGCCGTCGTGGATCTGCGTGCCCATGGCGTCGTAGAGGTCCTTGACCACTCGGTCGCCGTGCTGTTCCTGCGCGGCGATGATCACGCGGACGGGTCCCCACGCCTTGTCCATGGCTTCCCGGTACTTGGGCTCCAGGTCCCGGCCCTCGTTCAGCACGGAGAGGCTCATGACGTGCCATTCCGTGGTGATGTCGCGGACATCTTCCACCTCACCGATCCAGCGCGAGGTGATCCAGGCGAAGGGGCACAGGGGGTCGAACCAAAAATCAGCTTTGTTGGCAGCGGTTTCAGACACAGCGAATCTCCTCGAAAAGTCATCAGGGTGTTGCGTACCCAGGGCACGCTTAGGCGACAGCGAAGATCTAGGCGGATTTATTCCGGCGTTTCGCGACGACGTCGTGCGCAATCATGGTGGGCTGCGCCTTCTTGGCTACAACGTCCGCCGTGATCACAACGCTGGCGATATCGTCGCGGCTGGGCAGATCGAACATCACCGGCAGGAGGACTTCCTCCATGATGGCGCGTAGTCCGCGCGCACCGGTCCCGCGCTCGAGCGCCTGGTCTGCAATCACGTCCAGGGCGGCGTCGTCGAACACGAGTTCAACACCGTCCAGCTGGAACATCTTCTGGTACTGCTTCACCAGGGCATTCTTGGGAGTGGAGAGGATCTGGATCAGCGCGGGACGGTCCAGATTCGAGACTGTGGTGATCACCGGGAGGCGGCCGATGAATTCCGGGATGAGGCCGAATTTGAGCAGGTCCTCCGGCATCACTTCGCCGTACGAGTCAGTGGTGTTCTTGACCTCGTTCAGCGGCGCCCCGAAACCGATGCCCTTGCGGCCGGACCGGGAGCCGATGATGTCCTCCAGGCCGGCAAAGGCGCCAGCCACGATGAACAGCACGTTGGTGGTGTCGATCTGGATGAATTCCTGGTGCGGGTGCTTGCGGCCGCCCTGCGGCGGAACGGAGGCCACTGTGCCCTCGAGGATCTTGAGCAGCGCCTGCTGCACGCCCTCACCCGAGACGTCGCGGGTAATGGACGGGTTCTCACTCTTGCGCGAGATCTTGTCGATCTCGTCGATGTAGATGATGCCCTGCTCAGCCTTCTTGACGTCGTAGTCCGCTGCCTGGATGAGCTTCAGCAGGATGTTTTCGACGTCCTCGCCCACGTACCCGGCTTCGGTCAAGGCAGTTGCATCGGCCACGGCGAAGGGGACGTTGAGGCGGCGGGCGAGGGTCTGCGCGAGGTAGGTCTTGCCGCAGCCGGTGGGGCCGATCAGGAGGATGTTGGATTTGGAGATCTCGACGTCGTCATGGTGGACACCGTCCGCCAGGCTGCCGCTCTTGGGAGCGTGGCCGGCCTGGATCCGCTTGTAGTGGTTGTAGACGGCGACGGCGAGGGACCGCTTTGCGGGTTCCTGGCCGATGACATATTCCTGGAGGAAATCGAATATCTCCCGGGGCTTGGGCAGTTCAAAACTGCCCAGATCGGCTACTTCTGCGAGTTCCTCTTCAATGATCTCGTTGCAGAGTTCAATGCACTCGTCGCAGATATACACGCCGGGCCCGGCAATGAGCTTGCGCACCTGCTTCTGGCTCTTTCCGCAGAAAGAGCACTTGAGCAGATCCGTGCTCTCGCCAATCCGAGCCATATGTGAACCCCTTAGTATCTTGCTGCGAGTGCAGCCTTGCACCGGTTGCTTGAATCACGGTCACCCGTCGCGGTCTGGCCGTGATTACATCCACTCTAGGTCACATTCGGCCCAAGAGGGTGAAACCGGACGCCGGTGCGGTCCAAAAAAACTGAACCACACCGGCGCCGGGGACAGCCGCTTCTACCTTGCAATCGCCTGCGGCTTGATCTTGCGGGAATCCAGCACCTGGTCAATGAGGCCATAGTTCATGGCCTCGGCCGCGGTCAGGATCTTGTCCCGCTCGATGTCGTTGTTGACCTGCTCCGGCGTCCGGCCGGAGTGCTTGGCCAGCGTGTCTTCCAGCCACGACCGCATCCGCATGACCTCGGCCGCCTGGATCTCCAGGTCAGAGGCCTGGCCTCCCTGGCCGCCGGACAGCGAGGGCTGGTGGATCAGCACGCGGGCGTTGGGCAGTGCGAGACGCTTTCCGGGCGTTCCTGCAGCGAGGAGGACGGCTGCGGCGCTGGCCGCCTGGCCCAGGCAGACGGTCTGGATTTCCGGACGGATGTACGTCATGGTGTCGTAAATCGCGGTCATGGCAGTGAAGGAGCCGCCCGGCGAGTTGATGTACAGGGTGATGTCACGGTCCGGGTCGGTGGACTCCAGCACCAGCAACTGAGCCATGACGTCGTCGGCGGACGCGTCATCGACCTGGACGCCGAGGAAGATGATGCGGTCCTCGAAGAGCTTGGTATACGGGTCCTGGCGCTTGAAGCCGTAGGGCGTGCGCTCTTCAAATTGGGGCAGCACGTAGCGGCTGGTCGGCAGGTTGCCGGCAGTCGAGCCGAAGTTGTAGTTCATGTTCTTTACTCCTGGATTCAATTCGCTCTGCGTGCCGGTTAGTTCTGGGCAGTTCCGCCGCCACCGGCTACAGAGCCGGCGTGGGCGGAGATCTTGTCAAAGAAGCCGTATTCCAGTGCTTCGGTTGCGGTGAACCACTTGTCGCGGTCGTTGTCCTTGAGGATGGTGTCCACCGTCTGGCCGGTCTGCTCCGCAGTCAGTTCGGCCATGACCTTCTTCATGTGCAGGATCAGTTCGGCCTGGATCTTGATGTCGGAGGCCGTGCCGCCGATGCCGCCGGACGGCTGGTGCATCAGGATGCGGGCGTTCGGCGTGGCGTAACGCTTGCCCTTAGTGCCGGAGGACAGCAGGAACTGGCCCATGGAGGCAGCAAGCCCGGTGGCCACGGTGACGACGTCGTTCGGGATGAACTGCATGGTGTCGTAGATCGCCATACCGGCCGTGACGGAGCCGCCGGGAGAGTTGATGTAAAGGTAGATGTCCTTGTTCGGATCCTCTGCCGACAGGAGCAGCAGCTGCGAGCAGATCGCGTTCGCGTTTTCATCGCGGACCTCGGAGCCAAGCCAGATGATGCGCTCTTTCAGCAGTCGGTTGTAGATGTAGTTGTCCTGGGCTGCCGGATCGACAGTTGCCATGCGGGGCGCCCCTGCTTGCTGTGACATAAGTACTTACCTCTCGCTGGTGACGGTGACATCACTGAACTTCACTACTTGGACACTAACTGCTTTCGCAGCGGTTTTGTTCGTCGGAATCGCGCTGTTCGCTGACGGCGCACGACTGCCGCGGGCGGCTGAGGCGGCGCCTTCCGCCGGCCATGGAGGTTAAACACAGCAGCCCCCGGATCCGCGGATCCGGGGGCTGCCGTCAAGCTGTCAGTGCGACTTAGCTGCTAGAACTTCACAGCCGCGGGATCGTCGCTGGCGACGACCTCGGCTGCATCGTCAGCAGCTTCTTCTTCGGCGGCCACGGCCTCGTCCTCGCCGGCAGGACGGACGAAGTCGCTCAGGTCAACCTTGTTGCCCTCGGAGTCCGTGACCTCTGCCTGGCCGAGCACGACGGCCAGTGCCTTGCGGCGGCGGACCTCGGACACCATCATGGGGACCTGGCCGCTCTGATCGATGATCTGGGCGAACTGGTTCGGGTCCATGCCGTACTGGCTGGCAGTGGTGACGATGTAGTCGATCAGCTCGTTCTGGCTGACGCCCACTTCCTCTTTCTCGGCGATGGCATCGAGGATGATTTCGTTCTGGAAGGCGCGCTCCGTGTTGGCCTTGACCTCGGCGCGGTGCTCCTCGGTGTCATGCTCGCCTTCACCGTGGGCGTTCTCGGCGTTGAAGTGCTGCTCGAGCTGCTCTTCAACAACGGATTCCGGGACGGGAACCTGCACGAGCTCAACAAGCTTGTCCAGGACCTTGTCGCGGGCTTCGACGCCCTGCTCGACGACCTTGGAGTCCGCAGCCTGCTTGGCAAGGTCCTCACGCAGCTCGGCAAGGGTGTCGAACTCGGATGCCAGCTGGGCGAAGTCGTCGTTTGCCTCGGGCAGCTCGCGCTCCTTGACGGACTTGACCACTACCTTGACCTGGGCGGCTTCGCCGGCGTGGTCGCCACCTACGAGGGTGGTGTCGAAGATGGCGTCCTCATCGGCACTCAGGCCGGTGACTGCTTCGTCCATGCCCTCGAGCATGGTGCCGGCGCCAACCTGGTAGGACAGACCGGAAGCGGAGTCCACCTCTGCGCCGTCGATGGTGGCCGTGATGTCGATGGTGAGGAAGTCGCCGTCGGCCGCCGGGCGGTCCACGGACTTCAGCGTGCCGAAGCGGCCGCGCAGCTCATCCAGAGCCTTGTCGACGTCGGCGTCGGAGGACTCTGCTGCAGCCACCTCAACCTTGATGCCTGCGTATTCCGGGAGTTCGATCTCCGGGCGGACGTCAACCTCGGCGTGGAACTTGAGTTCACCGTCCGTTGCCGACGGGTCCGGAACCTCGGTGATCTCAACTTCGGGGCGGCTCAGCGGACGGATGCCCGATTCCTGGACGGCGGCCTGGTACCAGCCGTTGAGGCCCTCGTTGATGGCGGTCTCCAGCACGTAGCCGCGGCCAACGCGCTGGTCGATCAGCTTGGAGGGAACCTTGCCCTTACGGAAGCCAGGGACCTGGATCTGGGAAGCAACAGTCTTGTATGCCTCTTCGATGCTGGGCTTCAATTCCTCAAAGGGGACCTCAACATTGAGCTTGACCCGCGTGGGGGTGAGGTTCTCGACAGCGCTCTTCACAGTCTAAGTACTCCTGATTTGTTGGATGGGGTTCTGCAAACGCGATTCTCTGCCCAGGCCATCGGCCCGGGCCGCAGAGTCGGGGTGACAGGATTTGAACCTGCGACTTCCTGCTCCCAAAGCAGGCGCTCTAGCCAAGCTGAGCTACACCCCGTAATGCACAGGACAGTCTACGTTCATACCCGCCGGCTTTGCACATTTGACACGTGGGGCATGAATTAGGTTTAGTTATATCCGGCTTCAACAGCCAGCCCGAAGATCCGCAGTTGCGACAACTGCCTTCTTTCGGGGACGTAGCTTAATGGTAAAGCCTCAGTCTTCCAAACTGATTACGCGGGTTCGATTCCCGTCGTCCCCTCGGCGAAGGGCCCCTCGGTGAGGGGCCCTTTTTTGTGCCCGCATTCGTTCCCGGATCTGCTGCAACGGAGGCTGTGGCCGGCCGTTCAGCCGGACCGTCTGCTCACGCCGAGCTTTGGCACAGCGGGCACCAGTAGAGCTTGCGGGCGGCATGCTCTGCGAGAGCCACCGGAGTGCCGCACACCCGGCACGGCTGCCCATGCCGCCGGTAGACGAAATGTGCTTCCTCCGTGGGCGGCAGCGAGGTCTTATCGCTCCAGAAGCCGGGGGTTGTGGTGATGATCCGGCCATCGCGGACGCCGTCGGACATCACGGCGGCTGTGTCATCCCAGATGCGGCCTGCAACGGCGGCCGTGAGCGCCCGGCCCGGGAGCAGGGGGTCAAGCCGCTGGCGGAAGAGCACCTCGGCCCGGTACACATTCCCGACGCCGGCAATCACCTTCTGGTCCATCAGCAGCGTCGCCACCGGCGTTCTGCGCCCCAGAACCCGCTGGATGAAGTCTTCACGGTTGACGTTCACTTCATTCAGCGGAAACGGAGTGTGCAGCGGATCCGGATTGTGAAGCGGATCGGGGCCGAGCCTCCCGAGGACCGCCGCCGCTTCATCCTCCGTGATGGCCGCACACGTGGTGGCGCCGCGCAAATCTGCCCAGCCGTGTTCGCCTGCCAGCCGCACCCGCACGGCACCCACAGGCGCCGGCGGGCCGGCGTACGCGGGCATGTCCACGCCGGTTTCGCCGGCCACCTCACGCTCCCCCACCCTGCGGGGCGCGCCGATGCTGGAAGCACCGCGGAACTCGCCGTCGCCGCCGAAGTCCCAGGCGCCGTAGAGTCCCAGGTGGACGTGCAGCACCATTCCGTGCTCGAAGTGCAGGAACAGGTGCTTCCCGTGAGCGTCGGCGTTGACCAGAGTGTGGCCGTTAAGCAGAGCCGCGCCCGCGGCGAAGCGGCCCTGGGGGCTGGAGACGGCGAGCCGTCCGCCAGCGAATACGTCACCGAACTGGCGGGCCAGCCGGTGGATGGAATGCCCCTCGGGCACTACTCGATGACCTCGCCGCTGGTTTCGTAGGCGGCGATCTTACCGATGCGGCGGATGTGGCGCTCGTCGTTGCTGAAGGGTTCCTCCAGGAATGCCTCGATCAGGGCGGTGGCCTCGTCCACGCTGTGCTGCCGTCCCCCAACGGCGACGACGTTGGCGTCGTTGTGCTGCCGGGCCAGGGTGGCCGTGGAATGGTTCCAGGCAAGGGCAGCGCGGACACCCCTGACCTTGTTCGCAGCGATCTGTTCGCCGTTTCCGGAGCCGCCCAGCACGATGCCGAGGGAGTGGACTCCCGCCGCTTGGTCCGCCACGACAGCGAGCGCCGCGTTGATGCAGAACGACGGGTAGTCGTCCAGTGCGTCGTATTCCTTCGGCCCGTGGTCCACCACGTCGTAACCCTTGGCCGACAGGTGGCTGACCAGGTGGGCGCTCAGCTCCATGCCGGCGTGGTCGGTGGCGATGTGGACCCGCGGGAATGCAGGAGTTGTGGTCACGGTGGCTTCCGTTCAGTCATGAGCACCGGGGCGCGGCCGGGCTGGTACAGGTCAAATCAACAGGTCCAAGAGTACTAGGTCCGGTTCCCGTGATGTCGTGCAAATTACGCGCCGACATCGCCCTGGGAAGGAGAGCGGCCCTCGCGCCGGGCACGCGCGGCCACGCGCGTCAGTACTTCAGCGAGGCGCTCTGCCGAGGCAGGGTTTCCGCCACTCACCGCCAGCCGGTGGCCGTCGGTCTTGCGGACCACGACGGCGGGCCCGCTGCTCACGAGCACAGCTGCTGTTCCGCCGTGGTGGCGGTAGCCCCAGCCGCCGTAGTCGGCGGCGCGGACGTCCGCCGGAGCCGCCGCCGAGATGGCCTCCGCCGGAATGTTCACCACCCTCAGTATTCCGGCAACGAAAACCCGCAGCCCGCTGCGGTCAGCGGTGACTCGGGCGAAGAGGAAGGCGGCGCCGACAAGGGCCGCAGCAACCAACAGCGCACCCAGCCAGGGAACGGCAATCGAAACAAGGGACGCCGGGAACAGGCTGGCGATACCGATCATGACAAAGACAGAGCTGCGGGCGTGCACCCATAGCCTGATCGAATCGGTGGCCAACTCGGGGTCGAGCTCAAGCTCCAGGGCGTGCCGGAGGGCCCGGTCGTCCTCCGGCGTCCACTGCTGGTCCGCCTTGAAAACGAATCCCAGGATGACGCCGAGCGAAAGAGCGGCGCCGCTGCCCATGGCCAGCACGATGAGGTCCACCCGGGATTCCCGGGCGTCGGCCAGGCCCGCCTGTCCCACCAGGCCGGCGGCCAGGACGCTCGTCACGAACAGGCTCACCGTCAGGCCGGCCCCCATCATGATGCGGCGCATCACCGTGGGCCGGGAAACAGGGACAGCCTGCAGGAGAACGAGCCAGCCGACGGCCACGATCATCGCGGCCCCGACCCCCACGTAGGCGGCAAACGGCGCAAAGCTGATCCCGCCGTCGTCGTTCCAGCGGACCGCCAGCGGTTCCGGAAGGTCGGGACGCAGAAATGCGGCGCTCAGCGCAAAGGCAGCCGCAAGCAGGACGGGAAACCCTATTGCGAAGCGCAGCGCTTTGATGTCCACCGAATCGAGGAACTTTCCCATGCCTTAACGCTACCCCTGCGGCGCCGCCGGGACCGGGAAAGTGATCCACGCAACTTGCCAAAGGACCGGGAAATGAAACAATGGCTTCACAGTAACGACCCACCACCCCCCCAGGAGGCCCAACCTTGCCAGGAATGAACCTGACGCGCGCCGAAGCACGTGAGCGCGCCGATCTGATCGCCGTCGAGTCCTACGATGTCCGCCTGGACCTGACCAGGGGCGGGAAGGTCTTCGGCTCCACCACCACCGTAAAGTTCAGCGCTGCCCCCGGGTCCTCCAGCTTCATTGACGCCGTGACCGAGACCGTTCACAGCGTGACCCTGAATGGCCGCGCACTGGACCCTGCGGCGGTGTCCGACGGCATCCGCATCCGGCTGGCGGACCTCTCCGCGCAAAACGAGCTCACCGTGGTGGCGGACACCCCCTACATGAACACCGGAGAGGGGCTCCACCGTTTCGTTGATCCCGTGGACGGCGAGGTCTACCTCTACACGCAGTTCGAGGTGCCGGACTCGCGCCGCATGTTCGCCGTGTTCGAGCAGCCGGACCTCAAGGCGACGTTCAAGTTCACAGTGACGGCACCGTCACACTGGGACGTCGTCTCCAACTCCCCCACGCCGTCGCCGGTGGAAACTTCGCCCGGAGCAGACGGCGGCGCCCGCTCGGTCTGGGAATTCACCCCCACGCCGCGGCTCTCCTCCTACGTGACAGCCCTGATCGCCGGGCCGTACCAGTCGGTGCGCAGCGACGCCACGGGATCCGACGGCCGCGTCATTCCGCTCGGCGTGTTCGCCCGGAAGTCTTTGATGCAGTACCTGGACGCTGACAACATCTTTGAACTGACCCGCCAGGGGTTTGAGTTCTTCGAGGCGCAGTTCGGCTGCCCGTACCCGTTTGAAAAGTACGACCAGCTGTTCGTGCCGGAGTTCAACGCCGGCGCCATGGAGAATGCCGGGGCCGTGACCATCCTGGAGGGCTACGTCTTCCGCGGGAAGGTCCCCGAAGCGCAGGTGGAGCGCCGCGCCATCACGGTCCTGCACGAGCTGGCGCACATGTGGTTCGGCGACCTCGTCACCATGCGCTGGTGGAATGACCTCTGGCTCAATGAATCCTTTGCCGAATACATGTCCCACCTCGCCGCCGTGGAGAACACCAAGTTCCAGAGCGCATGGACCACCTTCGCGTCGGTGGAAAAGTCGTGGGCCTACCGCCAGGACCAGCTCCCCACCACACACCCGATCTTCGCCGAGATCAACGACCTTCAGGACGTGGAGGTCAACTTCGACGGCATCACCTACGCCAAAGGTGCTTCCGTGCTGCGGCAGCTGGTGGCATGGGTGGGCCCGGAGCAGTTCATGTCCGGTGTCAGGGAGTACTTCGCCAAGCATGCCTGGGGCAACACCGAGCTGGGCGACCTGATGAGTGAACTGGAGAAAGCAAGTGGACGTGACCTGGACCAATGGGGCCGCCTCTGGCTCGAAACCGCAGGGGTGAACACGCTCCAGCCCGAACTGACAGTGGACGCGGACGGCACCATCACCGGTTTCGCCATCCTGCAGTCAGCCGTTGCCGCGCAGCCGACCCTCCGCCCGCACCGGCTCGCCGTGGGTTTCTACGACGTCACAGACGACGGCAAGCTGGAGCGCGTCCACCGCGAGGAGCTCGACATCGACGGCGAACGCACCGAGGTGGCAGCGCTGGCGGGGCTGCGGCGGCCGGACCTCATCCTGCTCAACGACGACGACCTCGCCTACGCCAAGGTCCGGCTGGACGAAAAATCGCTGGCCACGGCCAAGTCGCACCTGAAGGACTTCCGGGAGAGCCTCCCCCGCACGCTCGTCTGGGGATCGGCCTGGGACGCTGCCCGCGACGGCGAGACGCCAGCGCGCGGCTACGTGGACCTGATCCTGGCCAACATCGCCTCTGAAAGTGACTCGTCGGTGATCCTTGTGCAGCTGCGTCAGCTGGCCACCACGCTTACTTTCTACGTGGCCGGGGAACACCGTGAGGCCACCATCGTGGCAGCCGGAGACCGGCTCTGGGATCTCGCCTCGACGGTGCCGGGCGGATCCGATGCCCAGCTCCAGTTCATCAAGTCCTACGCTCTGCTGGCCCGAAGCGAACAGCAGCTGGACGCGGTTGCCGGGCTGCTGGACGGCTCCGCCTCGCTGCCCGGGCTGACGGTGGACCAGGACCTGCGGTGGGAACTCCTGGCAGCACTCGTGGTGGGCGGACGGATGGGCCAGGAGCAGATCGACGCCGAGCTGCAGCGGGACAACACCTCCAGCGGCCAGAACGCGGCCGCGCTGGCCAAGGCTGCCATCCCCACCCCCGAGGCCAAGGCGGCGGCCTGGGAATCCATCGTGGAAAAGGGCGAGCTGTCCAACGCCATTCAGGCCTCGGCCGTCGCCGGCTTCACGCGGGTGCTGGACACGGACCTGCTTGAGCCCTATGCCGGGAAGTACTTCGACGCCGTACCGGGGATTGTCGCCCAGCGGACCAACGCACTGGCCCAGCAGATCGTCGTCGGGCTTTACCCGGCACAGCTGACCACCCAGGCCACCGTGGACCGGACGGACGAGTTCCTCGCGGCGCTTCCCGAGGACAGCGGGGCGCTGCGCCGCATGATGCTGGAAAACCGCGACGGCGTTGCCCGGGCCTTGCGGGCACGTGCAGCTGACGTCTAGGCGACGGCCCGCAGGCATCTAAACTGGCGGCATGGCCCTTGACGAGCATCACTATTCGCTGACTGTTCGATGGACCGGCAACCTCGGAAGCGGCACGTCGTCGTATCGGGAGTATTCCCGGGACCACGACGTCGAGATTCCCGGGCTGCCGGTCCTCAAGGGCTCGGCCGACCCCACATTCCACGGCGACCGCTCGCGGTACAACCCGGAGCAGCTGCTGCTCACGGCGCTGGCGCAGTGCCACATGCTGTCCTTCCTGCACGTCGCGGTGCGGCACGGCGTCGTCGTCCTGTCCTATGAGGACAATGCCTCCGGCCTCATGCGCGTCAACCGCGACGGAAGCGGCCAGTTCGAAAACGTGACGCTCCGTCCGCGTGTGGAAGTGGCTGATCCTGTCCACGTGGGGCTCGCCGAGGAGATGCACCGGCAGGCCAACCAGCTTTGTTTCATCGCCCGCAGCGTAAATTTCCCCGTAATCCACGTTCCCGATACCACAGCGGCGGGAAGCTAGCCACCGGCATACCCCGCTAGGCTTAAAAGGGAACGAGTCCAGCCGCCGCGAACGCCGGCGGGGAAATCCGGCTGGCGCCGGAGAGCAACAAGGAGCATCCCTGCAGATGTACAGCATGTTTACAACGCCTTCGGCCTCGCTGGAACCCACCGGGTTCGACGTCGCCGGAATCGCGATCAGCCTCGGCGCGGGCATCATCCTGTGGCTGCTGGCAAGCTTCGTGATCTCACGGATCACCAAGCGGGTCGCCAGCGGAACAGCGCTGTTCAAGAAGCCCCACTTCAAGTGGGTCGCCCCCGCGCTGCGGGCCCTGGACCATGAGCGGCGGGTCCAGCGGGCCAACACCATAGGATCTCTGCTGAACAGTGTGGTGGGGGTGGTCATCGCGGTCATCACCAGCATCTACGTGCTCAAGAATCTCGACGTCGACGTGGCGCCGCTGCTGACCAGCGTCGGTATCCTCGGTATCGCCATCGGCTTTGGCGCGCAGCAGCTGATCCGCGACTTCCTGGCCGGCATCTTCATCACGATCGAGGACCAGTACGGGATCGGCGACATCATCGAGACCAGCGAAGTCGTGGGCGTCGTGGAGTCGATTGGCCTGAGGATTACCCGCGTCCGCGACGACAATGGTGCGATCTGGTACCTGCGCAACGGTGAAATCCTCCGCGTCGGAAACCGGTCGCAGGGCAACTACGTGGCTCCCGCCGATGAGCCAGGAGACGGGCCGCTCGAGGCCGAAGCCCAGCACGGACCGCAGCAGAAGGCCGGAGAATAGCCATGACCAGTCCCACACCATCCGAACCCGGCGCGCCCAGGCAGCTGATGCGCAATGATCCCTTCAGCCAGCCGGGCTACACGGACAACTTTTTCGACGCGGTGGGCGGGCACGAAACGTTCGTAAAACTCATCGACGTGTTCTACGACGGCGTGGCAACCGATCCGCTCCTGCGTCCCATGTACCCGGAAGAGGATCTCGGCCCGGCCAAGCGGCGGTTCCTGATGTTCCTCGAGCAGTACTGGGGCGGGCCCACCACGTACGGCGAAGAACGCGGCCACCCGCGGCTGCGAATGCGCCACATACCCTTCCAGGTCACACCTGAGGCCAAGGACCGCTGGCTGCACCACATGCGCGCTGCCGTGGACGCCCTGCAGCTGCCCCCGCTGTACGAGGGAACCCTGTGGGACTACATGGAGCGTGCCGCGCTCTCCATGGTCAACAGCCCGTCAGGGTCCTAGGAACCCGCAGGCCCTGGACTGATGCACTCCCTGACTGATTCCGGCGAAGGCGGCAGGCTAGGACAGGCCGGCACCCGTCCTCGCCAGGACGTGCCCGCGGCTGCCACTGAGCCGGAACCAGCGCCCGGCACGGTAGAGGCGCTGCTCGTCGCCGCCGAGGAAGCCGAGTGCGAGTGCGGCGAAGGCCGCGCCGGCGGGAAGCCCCGACCTGCCGTCCAGCTCGCGCCCCCAGACTGCGGCGCGGGCGTTGTTGACGATAAGGGCGCCGGGCTTGTCCGGTACGATTCCGGCGACCTCGGCGATTCCCGCTTCGGCGGTCTTCCGCAGTTCGGCGTCGGGAACGGATCCGATCAGCTCCCAGCCGCTGCGGGGGGCTCCGACACCCGCCCACGATTCGGTGACGGTCGACGGCGGGACCGGCAGCTCGGCGTCGTTCTCCCCCGCCCGGGCGAGCCTGTCGAGAACGGCTGCCAGCGGCACCGTGACATCCGTGGCGGACGGCTCCGCCAGGGCCACCGTCCGCAGGCCGAGGATGGTGGGCGTGGACTCCCCCAGGATCCTGGGGCGGAGCACGCAGACGTACGCGGCGAGGACTGACCCTGCGGCCTGGAGCCGGATGGCGCCGTCGTCGATGGCCCTGGCGCGGGTGGCATACGTCCGAAGATCAGCGAGGTCGCGGGGATCGGCGAAGCGGAAGGACTGGGTGAGAAGATCAGACACATTAAGAACACTACCGGCTGAGCCTCGGTTGAGCGGTGCCGGGGCGACGTCTAGAGTCAAACCATGACTGAAGCGGACGCCGGATTGCAGGAACTGCCCACGAACGACCCCACGACGTCCCTGATCGAACTGCTTGATCTTGGCGAGCTTGAGGGCGCCCGCACCGACGAGGACATCTTCATGGGCCCGTCGCAGCGGCAGCCGCACCAGCGGGTCTTCGGCGGCCAGGTGCTGGCCCAGTCCCTCATCGCGGGGATGCGGACCGTGGACGCCGAGCGGACGGTGCACTCCATGCACGGCTATTTCCTGCGCCCCGGTGACGCCAACAAGCCCATCACCTTCGGCGTGCAGCGGCTGCGGGACGGCCGGTCCTTCTCGGCGCGCCGGGTCCACGCGTACCAGGACGGTTCGCCGATTCTGTCGATGATCGCCTCATTCCAGGCCGAGGACGAGGGCATCGAACACCAGTCGGAAATGCCCCGGGGAATTCCGGATCCGGAAACGCTCCCCAGCACCGCAGACCTCCTTGGGAAGTTCGACCACCCGGTGGCCAGGCACTGGGCGTATGAGCGTCCCTTCGATATCCGCCACGTAGACCCCGCGCTCTACGTTGCGGCCACGGGCCAGAAGGAAGCCCGCAACGCGGTCTGGATGAAGACCTTCAGCCCCATGCCGGACGACGCCAACACGCACCGTGCCGCCTTGGCCTATGCCAGCGACTACACTCTGCTCGAGTCCATTCTGCGCAAGCACGGGCTCAGCTGGATCACGCCCGGCATGAGCGTGGCCAGCCTGGACCACGCCATGTGGTGGCACCGGCCGGTGCGGGTGGACGAGTGGCTGCTGTATGTCCAGGAGTCACCGAGCGCCCAGGGGGCCCGGGGGCTCGCCACCGGCAAGATCTTTAGCCGGGAGGGGCTGCACGTGGCGTCCGTGGCCCAGGAGGGCATGGTCAGGGTGCCTACGGACCTGAAGAGCAAGGTTGCCGGCGCCTTCCAGTCCAAAGTCCTGCAGCACCAGATACGCAAAGCCTGAGCGGGACTACGGTCCTGCGGGCTGCGGCGGGCACGGCGTCGCCTCACGCGCATGCGAAAGGCCGGTTCCCTTCGGGGAACCGGCCTTTACGCTTTAACGACTAGTCGCGTATTGCTTAGTCGCGGGTGAGGCGGCGGTGCGTAACGCGGTGGGGCTTAGCGGCGTCGGGGCCGAGACGCTCCACCTTATTCTCCTCGTAGGATTCGAAGTTACCCTCGAACCAGTACCACTTGGACGGGTTCTCCTCGTCGCCTTCGTAGGCGAGGATGTGCGTGGCAACCCGGTCCAGGAACCAGCGGTCGTGCGAGACCACCACGGCGCAGCCGGGGAATTCGAGCAGCGCGTTTTCGAGGCTGCTGAGGGTTTCGACGTCGAGGTCGTTGGTCGGTTCGTCGAGGAGCAGCAGGTTGCCGCCCTGCTTGAGGGTCAGCGCGAGGTTCAGGCGGTTGCGCTCACCGCCGGAGAGCACGCCCGCTTTTTTCTGCTGGTCCGGGCCTTTGAAGCCGAAGGCGGCAACGTAGGCGCGGGACGGCATTTCAACATGGCCCACCTGGATGAAGTCCAGTCCGTCGGAAACGACCTCCCAGAGGGTCTTGTTGGGATCGATGCCGCCGCGGCTCTGGTCCGCATAGGAGATCTTGACGGAGTCACCGATCTTCAGCTCGCCGCCGTCGAGAGGCTCCAGGCCAACGATAGTCTTGAAGAGCGTCGACTTGCCGACACCGTTGGGGCCGATGACGCCGACGATGCCGTTGCGGGGCAGGGAGAAGGACAGTCCGTCGATCAGGGTGCGGTCGTCGAAGCCCTTCTGCAGGTTCTTGGCTTCCAGGACCAGTCCGCCCAGGCGGGGGCCCGGCGGGATCTGGATTTCCTCGAAGTCCAGTTTCCGCGTGCGGTCAGCCTCGGCCGCCATTTCCTCGTAGCGGGCCAGACGGGCCTTGGATTTGGTCTGACGGCCCTTGGCGTTGGAGCGGACCCATTCCAGTTCCTCGGTAAGGCGCTTGGCCTGCTTGGCGTCCTTCTTGCCCTGGACTTCGAGGCGGGCGCGCTTCTTCTCCAGGTAGGTGGAGTAGTTGCCTTCATATGGGTAGAGGTGGCCGCGGTCCACTTCAGCGATCCACTCGGCGACGTGGTCCAGGAAGTACCGGTCGTGGGTGACAGCAAGGACCGCGCCTGCATAGCTGGACAGGTGCTGTTCCAGCCAGAGCACGCTCTCGGCGTCAAGGTGGTTGGTGGGCTCGTCAAGGAGGAGCAGGTCCGGCTTCTGCAGCAGCAGCTTGCAGAGTGCCACCCGGCGGCGCTCACCGCCGGAAAGGAGGGTCACGTCAGCATCGGCCGGCGGGCACCGGAGGGCATCCATGGCCTGCTCCAGCTGGGAATCGAGGTCCCAGGCGTCGGCGGCGTCGATGGCTTCCTGCAGGTGGCCCATTTCCTCCAGCAGGGTGTCGTAGTCCGCGTCAGGGTTGGCCATCTCCTCGGAGATCTCATTGAAACGCTGGATCTTGCCGTAGATCTCGCCAACGCCTTCCTGGACGTTGCCCAGGACTGTCTTTTCCTCATTGAGCGGCGGCTCCTGGAGCAGGATGCCCACGGAGTAGCCGGGGCTCAGCCGGGCTTCACCGTTGGAGGGGGTGTCCAGGCCTGCCATGATTTTCAGGATGGTGGACTTACCGGCACCGTTGGGGCCAACAACGCCGATCTTGGCGCCCGGAAAGAAGGACATGCTTACGTCGTCGAGAATAAGTTTTTCGCCAACAGCCTTACGGGCCTTGGTCATTGTGTAGATAAATTCCGCCATGGTTCCAAATCTAGTGGGTTGACGGGTATATCTCACATTCGGGACGTCAGGCTTGGGGCCCCACGAAGCACTTCCCGCCCGCCAGGACGGGCAGCACCGCAACCGTCACTTTGCCGTCGCGGATCTGGCCAATGACGCAGTCCTTGCCCTGCACCGCCGCCGCCTCGATGGAATCAACGTCTAGGCCGGTGGGCGTTCGGCCCGCCGAAACCTCAAGGGTGGCAGCCGGGACTCCCGCAGCGGTCAGCGCTTGCCTGACCTGCTCGGCTTCGGGTTTCGGGGTTCCCGAGGCGACGACGCCCAGGGTCTCAGACATTGTCTTCTGCAGCTTGGCCGTCGCCGTACCGGGCGTCTCCGTAGCCCGTGATGCCTGGCCGGCTGCTGCAGAAGGCGCCTGCGAGGTGCGGGCAGATCGCGGCGGGTTAGCCGCGGCGGACGGAGCGGACGACTGGCTGGTAGCCCCCGCTGCGCCGAGACCGGGCTGCTGGGCGGTTCCGGAACTGCAGGCAGCCATGGCTCCGAGCAGAAGCGCGGTAAACGTGATCCGTGCGGATGCCCTTAGCGACGTCCTGCTGGACGTTCTGCCCGGGCTTGGGCTCGACGTTCCGACCGATGCCCTGACGGGTGCCCTGCTGCAGGAGCCCAAGAGTCGGGTGGTCGATTGGAATATCCCGGGTCGTGTCACGCTGCCATTCTGCCATGCGGCACCGCGGGGGTACGGTGCCGCATGGCTCCGCCGGTCAGGCTGCGGCTCCGGTGAGCTCGCCGGTATCGGAGTCGAGCTGCATGGTTTCACCGGTGCTGTCGTCGATGAAGAGGCCTGCCGCGGCGCCGTCATCGTCCTCATCCCCTTCCTCATCAGGCCCAGCTTCGTTTCGGTCTGATGGCTCTGAACCGTTTCCGTCACCGTGTCCGTCCAGTTCACTGCCAACCACGCCGGCCGCCACGGCAGGCTGGGAGTTGTTTCCCGCCGTCCGGGTGAAGTTGGCCGAGCCCCACATAAGGTCGTGGCCGACGGACTCGGCGTCGATCTCCGCCACATGGTAGATTCGGCCGTCCTTTTCCCAGCTCCGCATCTTCAGCCGTCCGACGATGATGACCCGCTGACCCTTCTTGATGCTGCACCCGATGTTCCCGGCCAGCTGCCGATACCCCTGGACGGTGAACCAGTTGGTGTTGCCATCTACCCAGGTGCTGCTTGCGCGGTCGTAACGGCGGTCGGTCGACCCGAGGCGGAAGGAGGCTGTCGCGACGCCTCCTGGTGTGGTGGAGCTCCTGATTTCCGAGGCAACGAAGCCGCGGACAGTGATGTTGTCGGTCATCTTGGTGTCCTGTCTCGATGTGTCTTGCCCTAGCAGGCACTCCCAGCATCAGTCGGCCGCGCGTCAGCGGGGAGAGCCCAACTGCCGTATGTGGATAACCCGGGTCCGGCCGCGGCGGAGGACCGGGAAAACGGTCCCGGCCCATGCCGACACCGGGCGCAAGTCAATGTAAACTTTTTGAGGCAACCCGGAATCTGCCGGGCGGCCACAAGCCCCAGTAGCTCAGGGGATAGAGCAGCGGCCTTCTAATCCGCCGGTCGGGGGTTCGATTCCCTCCTGGGGCACTTGTGTGGTGAGTCGAGACATCCTTTACGGATGTGTCGGGTCATCGTTGACACCCCGGTCTTCGGACCGGGGTGTTTTTCTTTGTCTGGGCTGGTTATGCGGTTTCCGACCATCGTCGCAACGCGTTCGATTTGAAGGTAACAGCATCTCTGTTTAGTCATCAGAGGCGACCCTCGCGGCCCGAACGATCGACGATTTTCAACGACTAGATCCGCGGAGACGAGACGAAGCCACACGAAAAGAGCCCGCTCAAGGTTCCGCTTCCGGTGTCCGGGCCCTGACCGCCTGATGGCCAGCTGGCAACGCGGCGTCGTGCGGGGATCAGACGGCAAGCGTTACCGGATGGCGGCCTGCGCCCTTCGCAACAGCGGCCCAGGATTTCAAATCATCAACGATGACAACCACATGCCGTTCAAGTCGACTCTGTCGTGACGTCATTCGATGGCATGTCCGTCACCGTCAATCTCAGCTTCGAAGGCCTGGGGGTCGGCTCCGTCATCGCGGCACCCGACGAAACGTTGGCCGCAGTCGGGTATCAGTTGGGCGCCTCGGTCGGGCTGAACTCGGTGACGATATTCGCGTCACAGCCGGGCGGCTTCGGCGATTACGTTTCCTGAAACGGAGCTGCCTGGGTTTCCCTCAACGGACTCGTCCAGTCAACATCAATGAACGCCGGCACTGGACTCATCACCTGCATGCACGCCGCCATGCCATCTCCTTTCGGCGGCTCCGTCACGTCGAGGAGCCTTACCAAACGAGCCTCCATGGAAGGCATATCGGCCACATCGACGTCGCTGTACCTTGTTTACAATGTCGGGGTTGCCGTCAAAACACCGACCAAGGACAACAGGTTTTGGATAACCCGCACCGGAGCGTGCCGCGTTCCGAAGTCCGAGCTCGCGAAAGCGAATGCCGACATCTGGATCTACGGAATGTTCGAAGTCTGACCAGCGGGCGGGTGGACGCCAAACCCGACACGCGGAACAATTAATGGAAAGCATGCTTATTACTTGGCGCGACATGTGCCTATGATCAGACCGGGCGCCGGCACAGTGATGTGGCGCCGGCGCCCACGTTCCTGGCCCGTTGCGGGGCAGACAAGAGGAAGGATCCACAGGCATGCGGCAGAGTCCATCTGAACCCGATCCGTTCGAGCAACAACCGTTACGGCCGCCGGCGCAGCCTTCGGAGGGGACAGAACATTCGCCCCTCGATGGACGGCGCCCTGCCGCCGAAGAGGACAAAATCCCGCCCGGCACATCTCCGCTGCCGAGCTACGGCGGGACCTCCGCCCCACAGGCCGGCATGGCCGAACCGAAACGTCCGGTGACCCGGGCAGGCATGATCTGGGCCGCGGTCGCCTCGGCGCTGGTGGTCCTTGTGCTGCTCATCGTGTTCATCCTGCAAAACCAGGAACTGGTTCAGGTAAAGTTCTTCGGGCTTGAAGGTGCAGTGGCCCTCGGCGTCGCCCTCTTCATAGCGGCCGTCGGCGGCGGCGTTTTGGTGGCAATGGCAGGTGCCGCACGAATCATCCAGCTGCGCGCAGCTGAACACCGGCGCCGGTCCTTGGCCGCACGCAAACGGTAGGAATCCCGTCGCTGCCGGCGAGCCCTCTCCCCGTCAGCGCTCCAGGTACTCCTTGAGGTTGCCAAGCACTGTTTCCCAGAGCTTGGCAGACTCATCCGCCTCGGAGTCGCTCCGGTTATTGCCCTGAGTGATGGTGACGCCGGTGCCTTCAGGCCTCGGAGCCAGGCGGTACTCCACCGTGTGATAGTTCTCCGGGACGTCGGGCAGACCACTCAACGGGCTGTAGTGGCTGATGCGAAGGAGCTCGTTGGCCCTGTTCGCCAGAACGATCCCCCGGTCCTCGTAGGCCTTCCCCTTCCACTCCCCCGCAAAGGTCACAGGATCGCCCTCGTGCCATGTTGAGGAAACATTCGTGCCCAGGAAATACTCTTTGACGTCGACGGGGTCGGTGAGGGCTTTCCAGACCCGCTGCGGTGTCGCCGCCACATCGATGGACGCCACCGCATCCTTGCCACGCTCATTCATCAGCCCGCCTCCTGATTGCCGTCCAACGCGTGAACATCACCCTACGCGCTGCGGACGGCGCTGTTAAGGGAGCCATCGCCGGTTTCGACGATATTAAAACGCTGCGCGACTTCCACCCTGCCCTGTCCACGGCGCGGCTTCCCCTTGACGAGATCGGCCGGCTGGCCGTCCTGGGGACCGCTGCCGGAGGCTCAACGTCCGACGGCGGCACCACAGTCCCGGTGACCGGCCAGGTAACGCTTCGCCGCTGCACCGAGCCAGTCTCGGAGGCTGCTCCGTAGCCCTGCCGTCAGCGAGTCAGGGCCCGGATGGTCCAGCCCGCTGCGTGTGACGAGCCTGGTGCCAGCTCCACGAGATCGGTTCCTGAGTTGAACGCGTCCGGAGGACACGTCATCGGCTCGACCGCCAACCCGAGCCGGTCTGGACCGACCGGCTTGTCACCGGTGTGGATCTGCACCCAGGGGCAGCGTTCGTCCCATTCGAGCTCCACACCCGTGTCTGAGGGGTCAAACACGCGCACCGCAGCCAGGCCGTACTCCGTGCGGCTGATTCCGGTGAAGGCGTGGTCAATCCGGATGCTTCCCAGGGGGCGTTCCGTCCGGAAGTCGAATTTGTGGCCCTCCACCGATTCCAGCTGAAGCGGCAGCAGCCGGTCCGGGGTAACTTCCAGGAACTCACCGGCCGGGAGCTCCAGGGTCCACTCATCCAGCGAAGCCGGTCCCGCGACCAGATAGGGGTGGGGACAGACGCCGTAGGGTGCCGGGGTGTCGCCGGTGTTGGTGGCAGTGACCCTGCAGTGCAGGCCGTCTTCCACCAGTTCATAGGCCGCCGTAATTTGCAGCCGTCCGGGATAGGCAGGACCGGAATCGACCTGGCAGGTCAGGCTGACCGATGAGGCTGTGCGCCCGGCGAGGGTCCAGCGGGCATCCAGCGCCAGTCCATGGAGAGCCGCCTGGCGCTCCGGTTCGTTAATGGTGGCCTGGAAGCTCCTGCCGCCATGGCTGTAGCGGCCGTCGGCCACGCGGTTGGGCCACGGGGCGCAGACAACTCCGCGGTAGTCCGGAACGGGCCCGTCCGCACCGAAACCGACCACCAGGTCCCGCTCGCCGTACCGCAGTTGCCGCAGGGCTCCGCTTCGCTCAGTGACGATGGCTGAATAAGGGCCAAAGCTGATGCTGTGTTCCGTGGCCGGCATGGGACTCCTACAAGGTGTTGTTAGCGCTAACTGAATTCGTCAGCCAGAATACCCCACTCGACCAAAGAAGGCATTCAGGGTCACGGCAGCGTAAGAATTACCGGGCCGTCGGCGGTGATGGCCACCGTGTGCTCGCTGTGGGCTGCCCTGCGGCCGTTCGCTGACCGCAGCGTCCATTCGTCGTCGTCATGGTAGTAGTCCCCCTTGCCGCCGAGGATGAGCATTGGCTCGATGGCAATGACCAGCCCTTCGGTCAGCTTGATTCCGCGCCCTGGGCGTCCGTCGTTCGGGACAGAGGGCTCCGCGTGCATGGTCCGGCCGATGCCGTGACCTCCATGGTCGGCCAGCAGCCCGTAGCCCGCGCGGCGGGCGGCGCCACCGATGGCATAGGCGAGGTCACCCATCTTGTTGCCCACCCGCGCCGCGTCGATGCCCCTGGCCAGCGCCGCGTCGGTTGCGTCGATGAGTTCCTGGTCAACGGGATCAACGGTGCCAACGACAAAGCTGACGGCGGCGTCGCCGCACCAGCCCTCAAGGAAGGCGCCGCAGTCCACGCTCAGCAAATCCCCGTCCTGAAGCCGGTACCCGTTGGGGATCCCGTGGACTACGGCGTCGTTCACGCTGGCGCAGATGACCCCCGGAAACGGTACCGAAGCCCAGCGCGGCCTGTAGTCGAGAAAGGCCGGCGTGGCGCCGGCATCAGAAATGGAGGCGGCGGCAACGCCGTCGAGCTCCTTGAGGGAAACGCCGACGGCGGCCGCCTGGCGGACGGCGGCCAGGGCATTGGCCACCACGCGCCCCGCTTCGCGCATGAGGGCTATTTCATCAGGGCTTTTGATCATGGACATCTGCTGGCCTCCGGGCTTTTGGCGGTGCCGCTGACAGGGACAGGCCGGCAGCGCCTTGTACCCTGTCTACTGTAGAACGCTTCCTGCTCCAAGGCCCCTCCCCACTCAAGGACGCTCCCGGCTCAGGAACGGCCGCGCCCCTCGGGTGCTGGATGATTTCATGTCGGCTGCGCTCAGCCTGGCCCTTTTCTTGAGCCGCTATGTTGGCTTCATGGCAAACGACAAGGTCCTGGCCGCGATCCGCTCCGCGCTTCGGGCTGCCGCGGATCCCGTTCGGGGCGCTGCGGCGCAGGCCTACATGAAGTCGTCAACACCATCGCTGGGCGTCCGCGTACCCGAGGTCCGCAGCGCTGCCAAGGCAGCTGCGGCAGCCTATCCTCTCGAGTCCGCCGAAGAACTGCGTGAAACCGTGCTCGACCTCTGGCGCGGGGCGGAGTACCGCGAAGAGCGCTACGCGGCCATCGACCTGACCGGGCTGCGGCTGGTGGCCGGAGACCTTGGGATGCTTTCCGTCTATGAGGAGGTCATCCGCACCGGAGCATCCTGGGATCTTGTGGACGGCGTTGCCCACCGCCTCTGCGCGCTCCTTCAGGCGCACCGGGCCGAGCTAACGCCTGTGCTGCTCGCATGGAGCGAGGACGCGGATTTCTGGTTCAGGCGGGCGTCCATTACCGCCCAGCTCGCGGCGAAATCCGGCACGGACACCACTCTGCTCGCCAGAGTCATTGAAGCGAACATGGCTGACACGGAGTTTTTCATCAGGAAGGCCATCGGCTGGGCGCTGCGGGAATACGCCAAGACGGATCCGGCTTGGGTCATGGACTTCGTCGAGCGCAATGGCCAGTCCCTCAGCCCGCTGTCCCGCCGGGAAGCGGTGAAAAACCTGCCGGTCAGATGACGGGCCGGGTGGTGACCGGCTGATCCGACTTGCTGAACAGAAGTTTGGTGCGCGGGTCCAAGAAAATAAGGTAGAGCGCGAACAGCAGGGCGATGATGGCGGCGGCGTTCCTGGCCAGGGCCAGTGCCAGTCCGAGATCCTCTGACTGCAGATACGGGAAGACCTCAAGCTGGTCAGAGATGGCGTAGACCATGAAAAAGGACACGATGAAGTACAGGGCCTTGACCTGCCAGTCGGCCCGGATGCCCGTCACGGCAAACAGCGGAATCAGCCAGACCACGTACCAGGACTGGATCATGGGCGCCAGCACGACGACGGCGGCGAAGGCCAGCGTGAGCCGGCGCATGATGCGGTCGTGGTCTCCCCTGAAGATCTGCCAGGCGACGATTCCGACGGCGAGCAACTTCCCGGCGTCGTAAACCCATTTGGCGAGCCCCCACCCGTCCAGGCCAAAGGCGTTGGCGATGGAAGCGACAACGAGTCCCAGCAGCCCTACCGGGGCGTACCAGATCCAGACGCTTCCGGGCGCCGAGAGGCCGTTGATCCAGCCGAAACCGAATCCGTTCACCAGGCTCATGAGGTACAGCAGAGCAAAGCTGATGCCCGCCGTCAGCCCCCAGAAAACAAACTTGCGCGGCCAGCTGGCACCTTTGCCCGCCCAGAGCAGTCCAATGAACGGCAGGAACACCACGGTGATGGGCTTGACTGCGATGGAGGCCGTGACGAGGACAATTCCAAAGATCACCCGCCGCGTGGCGCAGTAGTACAGGCCGGCAAGGGCGAGCCCGATCATCAGCGAGTCATTGTGGACGCTGGCGATGAAGTTCGTGAGGAAGAGCGGGTTGGCGGCGGTAAGCCACAGGGCCCGATGCGGGTTGACCCCGTGCAGTTCAGCGAGCTTGGGGACATAGATGATGCACAGCACCACGCCCACCAGCGCAGCGAGGCGGAAGAGCATGATGCTGGCCTCGGGATGGACGTTGGTGGACCAGACCACGAACTGCTCGATCCAAAGGAACAGCTGCCCGTACGGCACGGGCGCCTCGGTCCACATCTTGTCTGCGCCAAGCTGGAAATAGTTGGAGAGCGCCGAAATACCGTTCTCGTAGGGGTTGAATCCCTCAACCATCAACCGGCCCTGCCCGATGTACGCATACACGTCCCGGCTAAACAAGGGCACAGTGAACATCATGGGAAGCCCCCACGCCGCGACCGCCTGGAGTGTGGCTTTGCGGGCCTCAAGCCCCCAGACGCGGACACGCTGGCCAAGCCGGAGCCACGCCCGCACCAGCAGCATGCCGCCCACCGCAATCAATACGATGGACAGCCCAACGCCCCACGCCTCCGTGCGCATCCAGATGAACAACGGCATCCGCCGGAGCTCCGAGGCCGGAGCCAGCCAGCCGACGCCGAGGGAGCCGATCACCAGGAAAAGCGACCCCACGAAACCGGAGAGGATGGGCGACCGGGGGTGGTCCACCTCCGCGAGGGCCGGATCCGTGGAAGTATCGGTGGCCATTTCCTCCGTCCCAGGCACAGGCGCCGTCATCTCAGGATTGTCCAATCTCTTGTGGGCGTGCTGCCTCAATCTGCTGCCGGCTTGACCGGGCAGACTGGATTGCGGCGACTGCGCAGGGCGGCGCCACGTACCCCGAAATCTTAGCACCGGACCGCTCTGACACCACGAAACGGTAGGCTGATCGGGTGCCTATATCTAACGAACGCATCGTCTGGATCGACTGCGAAATGACCGGCCTCGACACCGTCAATGACGCCCTGATCGAAGTCGCTGCCCTGGTGACGGATTCCGAACTCAACATCCTCGGGGACGGGGTGGACGTGGTCATCAAACCAGCCGCCGCAGCCCTCGCGCAGATGAACGACTTTGTCCGGGACATGCACACCCGGTCCGGGCTCCTGAAGGAACTCCCAGCAGGGAAGACGCTGGAAGAGGCGGAGGAAGCCGTTCTTGCCTACATCCGGAAATGGGTTCCCGATCCGCGCAAGGCACCCCTCGCCGGTAACTCTGTGGGGACCGACCGGGTCTTTCTGGCCCGGGACATGCCGTCCGTGGTGGAGCACCTGCACTACCGGATCATCGACGTCAGCACCATCAAGGAACTGGCCCGTCGATGGTTTGCGCGCGCCTACTTTCAGGCCCCTGCCAAGCTCGGCGGCCACCGCGCCCTGGGCGACATCAAGGATTCCATCGACGAACTCCGTTATTACAGGGAAGCGGTGTTTGTGCCCGCCCCGGGACCGGACAGCGCCACCGCCCTGCAGATCTCCAAGGGCATCTCCGCCCAGCCCTCAGCCATCAATCAGCTGACACAGGGACTCCCGGAGCAGGACCTTCCCACCCGGGCCGACGCCGGACCCGGCAAATAAGCGGACAGAAAGTAATCTGCCTCACGTTTGGGGGAAATTTTGCCGAAACTGCCAAAAATGGCAAAACCAACCCCAAACAGCAGGTAAGCTATTTGACGTTGCCTTTCCAGCCAGCCGGTAAGCCGGCAGGCCTGCGGGGCACATGGTGGGCGTAGCTCAGTTGGCAGAGCGCCTGGTTGTGGTCCAGGAGGTCGCGGGTTCAACCCCCGTCGCTCACCCTCACAGGTCGGCAGCTTGTATGTCGTCCAATCACAAAGGCTGCACCGGTTATCCGGTGCAGCCTTTGTGCGTTTTACCCCTCGCCGGGTCGTCCATCCAAGCATCAAAGGAACCATCTGCCATGACCGTTTTGCCGATCACGATCTGGGGCGAGCCGGTGCTGCACCGCCGGGCTGCCGAAGTTGAGGTTTTCGACGACGAGCTTCGCCAGCTGATTGCCGACATGTTTGAGACCAATGACAAGGCCAATGGCGTCGGGCTCGCAGCCCCACAGGTCGGCGTGGGCAGGCGGATTTTCGTCTACAAGTATGAGAATGATGACGACGCCCCGCCGAGCGGAGTGCTGGTAAACCCGATCCTCACCCTGTCCAAGGTTTCCGGTGCACTGCCCGATCCGGACGAGGAAGTGGAGGGATGCCTCTCCTTCCCCGGCGAGCAGTATCCCCTCAAACGGGCGGAATGGGCGCGGGTGCAGGGCTTCGACGGCTTTGGCAAGCCTGTCGAGTTCGAGGCCACGGGCTGGTTTGCCCGGGTCATCCAGCACGAATATGACCATCTGGACGGAAAGCTGTACGTGAACCGTCTCCTTGACCGCTATTCGCGCAAGGCCATGAAGCAGGCCAAGAAAAGCGGCTGGGGAGTCCCCGGGCTGACCTGGATGCCCGGAGTGGATCCAGACCCGTTCGGACACTGATCCGCGACGGTCATCGTGGCCGGGGACTCAGGGCGCCATGACGGTTCGCTGCTGTGGGCACGAACCAAGGACACGGGCCATGGCATCTTTCTCAGGCTGCGTCACCCAGAGTCCGTAGGCTGCCTTCACTGAGATCTGCCGGGCGACGTAGTGACAGCGGAGGGCTTTGTTCTTGGGCAGCCAACTGGCTGCGTCCGACGCGCTCTTCTCCTGATTCGCTGGCCCGTCCGCCGCGATGAGGTTGAGCGGATCGTTGGCCAGGTTTTGTCGCTCCTTCGGGGTGAGCTGCTGAGCGCCTTTCTGCCAGGCATCCCCCAGCGCCACCACGTGATCGATCTGGACGGCCTTGCTGGACTCTGCCCCGCGCCTGAACGTGGCACTCCGGCCAACGTACGGTTCATGGAAGGTCCCGGAGGCGACCTTGCACCGTGAGCCCTTGGAAAAGACCACCTCGCTGAGGTCGCGCCGGAGAATGTCGTTGCGGGTGTCGCACCCGTTGCGGTCGGCGTCCAGCCAAGCCTGGCCAAACGCCGCACGGTCGTAATTGTTCTTGGGTGCGCGCCCCTTGACGGACAGGGTATCCAGCGCCGCAGCCGCGCTGCCCTCAGGCACAGCCGCGGGCCGTATCACCGGCTTCATCCATGCGGGGTCAAAGACGGGCGCCTCGCTGGGGCCGGCAACCGCAGGCTCCGCCACGAGAAACTGGCCCTCGCTGAAGAACCAGGTGACTCCCCAGACTGCGGACACCGCGAGAATGACCAGCACGGCCCAGGCCTGGCGTGAGCGGCGGCGGGCACGCCGGTAGGCAGCCCAGCTGACAGTCATGAGGCCTGGTGTTCCGGGACATGTTTTGTGCGCACCCCCAGAGCCTAGGGCAGCCCCCTGACATCACAGCTGTTATCCACAGTGTTGGGGACAAGTGCCTTGCGGAGGAATGGTGGGTGCACACCTGGAGGCCGGAGGAACGGCGAAACTGCTCCCTACTGCTCCCTGGTCACCCGCCTGAGATCTTCGTTGGCCAGGTCAAGCAGCCGTCCCAGCTGGGCGACCCGCTCTTCACCAATCTCGCCTGCGGCATGACTGGTCTTAGCCCCGTCCAGGAGGCGCTGTGCCTCCTTCTGGTTTGCCCGTGCTACGTCCAGGGCATGTTCGAGGGTTGTTTCGTGCTGGAGAGTCGAGTCGTGTTCCATGACAACAGTTTGGTCCCCTTTCCCGGCTGATTCCAGAGAACCAGCCGGGAACTTCCCGGGAACAGTTTTCCCGCGGCCGGATGACCGCGGAACCAGGACTGCCTCTGTTAGACCGCTGCGGCGGCAAGCACGGGGGCGGCGTCCTTCACGGAGTCCTTTGCGGGGAAGGCGGGCGGGTTCACACCGGCCATTTCCTCCATGACGCGGACCACCTGGCAGCTGTAGCCGAACTCGTTGTCATACCAGACGTAGAGAACCAGGTTTTTGTCGTTCGAGATGGTGGCCAGGCCGTCCACGATGCCCGCCCGGCGGGAGCCGACGAAGTCTGTGGAGACGACCTCCGGGGAGTCGATGTAGTCGATCTGCTTGCGCAGGTTCGAGTGCAGCGACATTTCGCGCAGGTAGTCGTTGATCTCGTCCTTGGTGGTTCCCTGCTCAAGGCTCAGGTTCAGGATCGCCAGGGAGACGTCCGGCGTGGGGACGCGGATGGAGCTGCCGGTGAGCTTGCCCAGCAGTTCCGGGAGCGCCTTGGCCACAGCCTTGGCGGCGCCGGTCTCGGTGATGACCATGTTCAGCGCAGCAGAGCGGCCGCGGCGGTCACCCTTGTGGAAGTTGTCGATCAGGTTCTGGTCATTCGTGAAGGAGTGCACGGTCTCCACGTGGCCGTGGACCACGCCGTACTTGTCGTTGATCGCCTTCAGGACCGGGGTGATGGCATTGGTGGTGCACGATGCTGCGGTCACGATCTTGTCCGAGTCCAGGATCGTTCCATGGTTGATGCCGTGGACGATGTTCTTCAGGTCGCCCTTGCCCGGGGCAGTCAGGAGCACACGGGCCACGCCCGTGCTCAGGAGGTGCTGGGACAGGCCTTCGGCATCGCGCCAGCGTCCTGTGTTGTCCACCACCAGGGCGTCCTTGATGCCGTAGGCCGTGTAGTCGATGGTGGCGGGGTTGTCCGAGTAGATGACCTGGACCTGGACGCCGTTGGCCGTGATGGTGTTGGCCTCCTGGTCCACCTTGATGGTGCCTTCGAAGGAGCCGTGCACCGAGTCGCGGCGCAGGAGGCTGGCACGCTTGGACAGATCGTTGTCGGAGCCTCGGCGCACCACGATGGCGCGCAGCCGCAGGCCGTGCCCGCCGCCTGCCTTTTCGATGAGGAGGCGCGCCAGCAGGCGGCCGATCCGGCCGAAGCCGTAAAGTACGACGTCGGTGCTGGTGCGGTCGTCTGCGCCGCGTTTGCCCACGATCTCAGCCAGCTCGGCGCGGAGGAATTCCTCCAAAGTCAGGTCACCGCCGTCGGACTTGTACTTCTGGTTCAGGCGCGCGATGTCGATGGCCGCGGCGCCCAGCTCCAGCTTGGCGAGCGTGTCCAGCAGCGGGGCCGTCTCTTCCAGGAGGAGCTCATCCTTGCTCATCCGGCGGGCAAAGCGGTGCGCCTTGAGGATGTTCATGGTGGACTTGTTGATCAGGCTGCGCCCGTGGATGGAGGTCACCACGTTGTTCTCGCGGTACAGCCGGCCGATCACCGGAATCATGGCCTCGGCGAGCGCCTCCCGGCCCATCCACGTATCAAGACAAGAATCTGACGTCTGGCTCACAGAACTACCTTCCTTGGTTCAACCGGATACGTCGTCGTAAACCGGATGGCGGCCACCTGAAGTTATCCAGGGGCGCTGGCACCGGCAGGGTTCGGTCCACCCCGGATGCCGTTGTACGTTGCAAAGAAAAACCGCCGGCTGCGAACGCAGATCCGGCGGAAGAACTTCTACGTTCACTGTCCATTCTAAGGCGGGCCGCTGGCCCGTATCGCCGCTGCGTGCGTGAATTCACTCACACCGGGCGCGGCCGGTCAGTGTCGCGGCAAAAAGTGGATGGGTTGACCGATACGCCGGGTTCTGTGTTCCCGTGCCGTTGCCGGCGCGGGAGTAGCGGCCATCCATCTACGGACGCCGTTGCCGACGCCCTCCAGCGGCCTACCCGGGCACTCGGGCGAGCAGCCCTCAAACGTGCCCTGTCTGGCCTTGCTCCGGGTGGGGTTTACCTAGCCTTCCCGGTCACCCGGGAAGCTGGTGGTCTCTTACACCACCGTTTCACCCTTACCTGCTTCGTGCCGCTTTCAAAACGGCGCGTGGCAGGCGGTCTGTTTTCTGTGGCACTAGCCTGCGGGTTACCCCGAGTGGGCGTTACCCACCACCCTGCTCTGCGGAGCCCGGACGTTCCTCGAGCCACTTGCGTGACGCGCGGCCGCCTGGTCAACCCATCCGCCCACCAGTCTACGGGCTCACGGGGCTGCCCTCCTCCGCGGGCGATCCTCCGCGGAGCCATGCGCCCGTCGCGGTGAGACAATTAAGGAGGCTCAACTCTTAGTTATAAGGAGGGGATCCTGATGGACCCCACCAGCATCTTCATTGCGGCCGTGCTTGTGGCGCTGCTGCTCATCGCCGCCAGGATGTCCATCCGGATTGTCCGGCAGTATGAGCAGGGCGTGCTGTTCAGGCTGGGCAGGGTGATCGGGGTCAGAATGCCGGGGCTGCGCTTCATCATCCCCGTCATCGACCGGCTTCACCTCGTCAGCCTGCGAATCGTGACGATGCCGATCCAGTCGCAAGGCATCATCACCCAGGACAACGTCAGCGTGGACATCTCCGCCGTGGCCTACTACCGGGTGGTCGATGCCGTGAAATCCGTGGTGGCGATTGAAAACGTAGCTGCGGCCATCAACCAGATCGCCCAGACCACGCTGCGCAAGGTGGTGGGACGGCATAGCCTCGACCAGACCTTGTCAGAGACCGAGCGGATCAACACTGACATCCGCGAGATTCTTGATGCGCTGACTCTCGAGTGGGGCGTGGCCGTCACGCTGGTGGAGCTCAAGGATATCCAGCTTCCGGAGAGTATGAAGCGCGCCATGGCCCGCCAGGCCGAGGCGGAGCGCGAGAAGCGCGCCAAGATCATCGCCGCCCAGGGCGAGGCCATCTCGGCGGCCGCCCTCGGGGATGCCTCCGACACCATGATGGCCCACCCGCTGGCGCTGCAGCTGAGAAATCTGCAGTCGCTGGTCGAGATCGGCGTGGACAGGAACACGACGGTCGTGTTCCCGGCGCCGCTCATGAGCACCATTGGTGAACTCTCGGCATTCCTCGCCCGGGAGAGGCAAGCCGCGCAGACGGCCGCCGCTGCACAGGCCGTGTCATCCCAGGCCGTGCCGTCCCAGGCCGCACCGTCATCGGTGAAGGCGGCTTAGCTTCCCGCCGGGAACGCTGCGCAGAGGCCGTCGGTCACGCGTGGCACGCCGGGAAACGCCGTGCGCCTATGCTCGGGACATGGACGAGTCCGCTCTGACCCGGCGCCGCCTGCTGCAGCTGGCAGGAACCGGCTTCGGCGCGTGCGCCCCCGCGGCCTGCGAAGCCGGCCCTTCGCCGGCTCCCACATCCCTTGGCGGACCGCCATCCGTCGAAATGATCAGCGGATCCTTCGCCTCGAAGTTCCGGACGGAGGCACGCACGTACTGGACGGTCGCCACCCCGGTGGTCCCAGGGCGGAGCGGGACAGACTACCCCGTGGCGCTGTTCCTCCATGGCCGGGGCGCCAACAACCAGGTAATCTTCGACGACCTCGACGCACAAGACGTCCTGCAGCGCCACCTCGCCGCGGGCGGGACGCCGTTCGCCATCGCGTCGGCGGACGGGGGCGATACCTGGTGGCACCCCCGCGCAGATGGCAGCGACACCCAGTCGATGCTGGTGAAGGAATTTGTTCCTTTCCTCGGCGACCAGGGCTATGACCTCGGGCGGATCGGCCTCTTCGGCCTGTCAATGGGGGGCTTCGGCTCGTTGCTGCTGGCCTCCCAGGCCCGGCTACCCGGCGTTAGGGCCGTGGCAGCCATGAGTCCGGCAGCCTGGAACCGGTACGGCGCCGGGATCGAGGGCGCCTTCGACAGTGCGGCTGACTTCGCGGCACACGACGTCTTCGCGCTCCGGCCACGACTCGCAGCGACGCCCAAACGGATCGACTGCGGCACGGAGGACGAGCTGTACGCGACGGTCAAGGACTACGTCAGCGCCCTGCCGGATCCGGTGGAGGGCGGCTTCCGGCCCGGCGGCCACGACGCAGCCTACTGGCGGTCCGTCCTGCCGGACGTGGTTTCCTTCCTGGGCCGTCACCTCGGCTGAGCGGGCGGCCGCGTGAGAACGGCGGGCAGCCGGCATCGGTAAGATCGTACGGTGCTGATTCTGCTCCCCCCGTCCGAAGGCAAGACCCCGGCCGTCCGCGGCGACGCCATGGACTGGACGTCCCTGAGCTTCCCGGACCTGAATAGCTGCCGGGCCAAGGTGCTCGAGGCGCTGGGGACGGTGAGCGCGCACGAGGACGCCCTGGCGTTACTCGGCGTCGGAGCATCGCTGAGGGCCGACGTCGAACGCAACACCCGGCTGCATGCCGAACCCGCGGCGCCGGCCCACCAGGTCTATTCCGGCGTGCTGTACGACGCTTTGGGCTACAAATCGATGACGGCGCTGCAGCGCCGTCGGGCGGACGCGTCCGTGCTGGTGATTTCGGCCCTCTGGGGCGCCATCCGGTTCGCAGACTCCGTGCCCGCCTACCGGCTGTCCATGTCAACGGCACTGCCCGACGTCGGACGCCTTGCCTCGTTCTGGAAGCCGCAGCTCACTGACGCCCTCGCCTCCGCGGCGGTCGGGGAGCTGCTGGTGGACTGCCGGTCCAGCACCTATGCTGCGGCGTGGACTCCCCCGGCTGCGTCCACGGTGGCCGTGAACGTTTTCACTGAGGTAAACGGCGAGCGCAAGGTGGTCAGCCATTTCGCCAAGCACACCCGCGGAGAACTGGCGCGGCACCTGCTGACCCGGCGCGGGAATGCCCCGGAAACGCCGGCGCAGCTGCACAAGGCTGCCCGCGAAAAGTGGAATGCCGAACTGATTCCCGGGACCGCCCGCAAGGCGCATGCGCTCAACATCATTCTGCCCGGCTGAAACCGAACTGGCCCGCAATCATGGCGTTTGAGGGCTCACAACGCCATCTAATGCGAGCTACTTTCGGTCAGGCCCACTCGGCGGAGCGCACCAGGATGCAGCCGGAGTCGGGGCAGAAGACGATGTCGTCCTCGGCGGCGGCCTTGATTTCGGCAAGATCGCCCGGGCTCAGCTGCATGCCGGACCCTTCGGACGTGCCGTGGAAGAGCCGCGCGGCCCCGACGCCGCGCCGGGCGAGGGTTTTCTCGTACACGGCCAGCATCCCGGCCTCCAGGCCGGCTGCGAATTCGGAGCGCTTGGCTGACACCTCGGCGGCCTCGGTGCTGATCTCGGCCAGCTGCCCGTCCAGTTCCGCCCGGATCACGCCGAAGGAACCCTGGATGTCATCGACAATCTGCTGCTGGGCCGACTGCCGTTCGCGGAGGGCATCCAGCCTCTCCATGACTTCGAGTTCGACGTCTTCGAGGTCCGAGCGACGCTTGTTGAGCGACGCGATGTCCTTCTGCAGCGCCACCAGGTCTTTGGACAGGCCGGTTCCGCTGTTCAGCCTGGCTTCGTCGCGCTCGATCCGGCTGGCCACCTGCTCGACGTCGGCTTCGGCCCGCTTCAGCTCGGACTCGGCGTCATGGACAGCCATCTTGGCTGCGCCCAGTTCGCCGTTGGCAATGCTGAGGGCCGACTGAAGGTCTTCGATGCGGGGATCGGTCTCAATGCTGCGGCGGCGGTTGGACAGGGACTTGAGTTTGGCGTCCAGCCCCTGGAGTCCGAGCAACTTCAACTGTTCCGCCGGTGCTGCCTTGGCCACTATTACCTCCGCTTGATCCCATCCGGCCTGCGCCGGGCACCCCTGCAGGGGCTTTATAGACTCTAGTCCCCGCCGGGAGTCAGAATGAAGTCCCACGGATCGCTGTTGGTGGTGCTGACGCGGATTTCGACGTCCAGGCTCTGGTCCGAGAGGACATTGCCCAGTGCGTCCGCGGCCGCTGGCAGCCACAGCCACTCGCTGGCGAAGTGGGACACGTCGATCAGGTAGGGCCGGCCGTTGACCGCGGCCTCGCGGGCTTCGGAGGCCGGATGGTGCCGAAGGTCCGCCGTGACGAACACGTCGGCGCTGCTGGCCCTGACTTCGTTGAAGAGCGAATCGCCGGCGCCCCCGCAAACCGCGATCCGGCGAACCAGGCCGTCTTTGTCACCGGAAACCCTGACGCCGCCCGCGACGGAAGGAAGGATCCCGAAGACCCTTGCAGCGAAGTCACCGAGCGTCATGGCCTCGGCCAGATCACCGACCCGGCCGATGCCTTCCTCCGGAAGGCCGTTGGCGGCTGGAGTCAGCGGCGACACGTTTTCGAGGCCCAGGGCATCCGCCAGGACGTCCGAAACACCGCCGACGGCGGAATCGCCGTTCGTGTGGACGGTCAGGAGAGCGGTACCGGACTCGATGAGGCGGTGGACGGCCTTGCCTTTGGGGGTGTTGGCAGCGACGGACGTGACGCCCTTGAGCAGCAGCGGGTGGTGCGTGATCAGCAGCCCGGCGCCCCACTCGATGGCCTCGTCGATGACTTCAAGCGTGGGGTCCACGGCAAACATGACCCTGCTGATTTCAGCTGACGGGTGTCCCGCGACGAGCCCCACCTCGTCCCACTCCTCGGCGAGTGACTCTGGCCAGAGCTCTTCGACGGCCAGCATGAGCTGCCCGAGCGTCGGCGCGTCCGGCGCCTCCGCGGCGTCTGCCGCTTCCGCAGTTTCCGCCGGCTCTGCTGCAACGCCACTGTTCACAGGTTCCATACTCACATTTTTACCCTATGGGCGCCCGCTGGCCCGTCCCGGCGCGGGGCCGTAAGGTGGCGCCGGGAATCATCGGCGCATCTCAACCATTGAAGAGGACATGAAAACTTTTGTGCTTGGCGGAGGCTGCTTCTGGTGCCTGGACGCCGTCTACCAGAAAACGATGGGTGTTAAGTCGGTGGTATCGGGTTACACCGGGGGCCATGAACGCCACCCTGACTACTATTCCGTCTGCTCGGGCACCACTGGCCATGCCGAGGTCGTGGCGGTCACCTTCGACGAGGAGGTCATTCCGCCGGAGGTCATCCTGGACATGTTCTTCGTGCTGCATGACCCCACCACGCTCAACCGCCAGGGCTACGACGTCGGCACGCAATACCGCTCGTCCATGTTCTACGAGTCGACTGAGGAGAAAATCCTTTTTGAGGAAGCGATTGAACGGAACCAGGCCCTGTGGTCGCGTCCGATAGTGACCGAGGTAAGCCGGCTTCCGGTTTTCTACCCTGCCGAAGACGTCCACCAGAATTACTACGCCAAGTTCCCCGAGCAGGGCTACTGCCAGGTGATCATCAACCCCAAGCTGGCCAAGGCCCGGAAATATTACTCTGCATGGCTTAATGCTTAGCAGGGGCCCTTGCGCCCTCGTTAGGCTGACCAAAGTATTCCCTCCTGAGAGATAGGCGTAAGTACATGGCACGGATCTACGACGATGTGACGCAGCTGGTAGGCGGCACCCCCCTGGTCAGGCTCAACCGCTTGACCGAAGGCCTGGATGCCACGGTGGCCGTCAAGCTCGAGTTCTACAACCCTGCCAACAGCGTCAAGGACCGCATCGGCGTCGCCATCATCGACGCTGCTGAAAAGTCCGGAGCGCTCCAGCCCGGCGGAACCATCGTTGAAGGCACGTCCGGCAACACCGGCATCGCGCTGGCCATGGTGGGCGCAGCACGCGGCTACAAGGTCATACTGACCATGCCGGAGACCATGTCCACGGAGCGCCGTGTCATGCTCCGCGCCTTTGGTGCCGAGATCGTGCTGACCCCGGGTTCCGAAGGCATGCGCGGCGCCGTGGAGAAAGCCCAGGAAATCGTGGCCAACACGGAGAACTCCATCTGGGCCCAGCAGTTCGCCAACGAGGCCAACCCGGAGATCCACCGCAAGACCACGGCCGAGGAAATCTGGACCGACACCGACGGCAAGGTGGACATCTTCGTCTCCGGCATCGGGACCGGCGGAACCATCACCGGTGTGGGCCAGGTCCTCAAGGAGCGCAACCCCGACGTCCAGATCGTGGCCGTCGAGCCGAAGGACTCAGCTATCCTCAACGGCGGAGCGCCGGGCCCCCACAAGATCCAGGGCCTCGGCGCCAACTTCATTCCGGAGCTCCTGGACACCAACGTCTACGACGAGGTTCTGGACGCCACGCTGGAGGACTCGGTGTCTGTGGCCCGGGACATGGGCATCAAGGAAGGCATCCTCGGGGGCATCTCCTCGGGAGCCATCGTTTGGGGTGCGCTGGAACTGGCAAAGCGCCCGGAGAACGCCGGCAAGCTGATCGTGGCCGTCGTCTGCGACTTCGGCGAGCGTTACATCTCCACCGTCCTCTATGACGACATCCGCGGCTAAGCCTTAACCTGCACCTCCCCGTTTCCTGTAGAAAGATCTTTGTGGGCTTTTTCGCAAGACTTAAGGAAGACCTCGACGCCGCCCGGTCCCACGACCCGGCGGCTCGAGGTTCTTTTGAGAACTTTTTCGCCTATTCAGGGCTTCACGCCATCTGGGCACACCGGCTGACGCACAAACTGTGGCAGAACCCGGCTACGCGGTTCCCGGCGCGTCTGGTCTCGCAGCTGGCCCGGTTCCTGACCGGGATCGAGATCCATCCGGGCGCCACGATCGGCCGGAGGTTCTTCATTGACCATGGCATGGGAGTAGTCATCGGCGAAACAGCAGAAATCGGGGAGGACGTGATGATCTACCACGGTGTAACCCTCGGCGGACGCTCTCTGGCCAAGGTGAAGCGTCACCCCACCATCGGAGACCGGGTCACGATCGGAGCCGGCGCCAAAATTCTCGGCCCCATCACGATTGGCAGCGACAGCGCCGTGGGGGCAAACGCCGTCGTGGTCAAGGATGCGCCGCCCGAGTCGATCGTGACCGGCGTCCCCGCCAGCTGGCGACACCGCGATGCCCAGAGGGAGACAAAGCCAGCGGTGGACCCGGCCGAGTACTACATCGAGTACCGGATCTGAACTTCTGAGCGCGGCTACGCTTCAGGTCTGGCCGGCTCAGCGGCCGACGCGCTTGAGGACAGCCGTGACCGCGGCGTCGAACATCCGGTCCGGAAGGATCCGGCGAAGCATCATGATGGCGGGTGCTCCCCGGCCGACCGGATAGCGCGTCTTCGGCCGCGCCGCGGTGGCGGCATGGACCACAGCGTCGGCAACGATTCCGGGATGGGTTGAAGTAGCCGGCCGTCCCGTGGACGCGAGTACCGCGGCCATCTCCTTCGCCTGGTCCCGGTATGGGCCGTTGCCCGAACTGGCCAGCAGACCCTCGGCGGAGATACGGCCCCATTCGGTCAGGGTGCTGGCAGGTTCGATGATCGCCACCTTGACCCCGTGGGGCTTCAGTTCGAGCCGAAGCGCGTCGCTGAGGCCCTCCACGGCGAACTTCGTGGCGTGGTACCAGGTGCCCAGGGGTTCGTAGAACTTCCCTCCGATGGAGGAGATGTTAATGATCCTGCCCTGCCCTGCAGCACGCATTGCCGGTAGCACCAGCTGGGTCATCCGGGCGAGGCCGAAGACGTTGACATCGAACTGACGGCGGCCCTCCGACAGCTCCACCTCTTCCAGCGCGCCGAATGAGCCGTAGCCCGCGTTGTTGACCAAAACGTCGATCCGCCCGTGTGACCCAAGGACCGTGCGGACCGCGCTTTGCATGGACTCCTCATCGGTGACATCCAGCTGCAGGACGTTCACGCCGTCCGCCTTGAGCGGCTCCATCCTGTCCACCCGCCGTGCGCCGGCATAAACGGTGAATCCGTTGCGGCTGAGTTTCTTTGCCGCTTCAAACCCGATGCCGGTGGAAGCTCCGGTGACAAACGCTACTGGCTGGGACACTGGGACTCCTGGTCTTGGATACGCAAACGGCCGGCGCTTCCCAGAGTAACGGGAAGCGCCGGCCGTTTGCCGATCAGACCGTTCCGGCGGTGCGCCGGTGGCTAGTGGGTGTCCACAGCCTCAATCTCGGACTTGTCCTCGCCCCACAGGGTGTGGAACGTGCCCTCGGCGTCAACGCGGCCGTAGGTGTGCGCACCGAAGAGGTCGCGCTGGCCCTGGATGACGGCGGCCGGCAGGCGCTTGCGGCGCAGGCCGTCGTAGTAGGCCAGCGAGGAGGAGAACACCGGTACGGGGATGCCCAGCTGCACAGCCGTGGACACCACGCGGCGCCAGGCCGGGAGAACCTCGGCGATGGCCTTGGTGAACGCCGGGGCGAACAGCAGGTTGGCCGGCTTCTCGTCGGCGGCGTAGGCCTTGGTGATTTCCTTCAAGAGTTCGGCACGGATGATGCACCCGCCGCGCCACAGCGAGGCGATCTCGTCCAGCTTCAGGTCCCAGCCGTATTCCGTGGCGGCGGAGGTCAGCATGTCCAGGCCCTGGGCGTAGGAAACGAGCTTGGACGCGTACAGCGCCTGGCGGACATCCTCGACGAACGTTTCCGGAACCTCGACGGCGATTTCCTCGCCGGCCAGGAGTTCCTGAGCCAGCTTCCGCTGCTCGGACTGGGAGGACAGGGCGCGGGCGAAGACCGACTCGGCAATGCCCGACGTCGGGGATCCCAGCTCAAGTGCTGAGATGACCGTCCAGCGGCCGGTGCCCTTCTGGCCTGCGGCGTCAACCACGACGTCCACGAACGGCTTGCCCGTGCGGGTGTCCACGTGGCCGAGGACCTCTGCGGAAATTTCGATCAGGAAGGAGGCGAGCTCGCCCTTGTTCCATTCGGCGAAGATCTTGGACTGCTCGGCGGGCTCGATGCCGGCACCTGAGCGCAGCAGGTCGAAGGCTTCGCCGATGACCTGCATGTCGGCGTATTCGATGCCGTTGTGAACCATCTTGACGAAGTGGCCGGCGCCGTCGGTGCCGATCCAGGCGCAGCAGGGCTGGCCGTCAACGTTAGCGGCGATCTTCTCGAGCAGCGGTCCGAGGGCTTCGTAGGACTCCTTGGAACCTCCGGGCATGATGGACGGGCCGTTCAGGGCGCCTTCCTCACCGCCGGACACGCCGATGCCCACGAAGTGCAGGTCTTTCTTGGCGAGGGCTGCTTCCCGGCGGCGGGTGTCCTCGTAGTGCGAGTTGCCGGCGTCGATGATGATGTCCCCCGCCTCCAGCAGCGGCTCGAGCTGCTCGATCACGGAGTCAACCGGCTTGCCGGCCTTGACCATGATCAGGACACGGCGCGGCTTTTCCAGCGAGTCAACGAGTTCCTGCAGGGTTTCGGTACGGACGAAGTCGCCGTCGTGGCCGTGCTTTTCCAGCAATGCGTCGGTCTTCTCAACAGACCTGTTGTGGAGGGCAACGGTGAAGCCGTTCCGGGCCAGGTTGCGGGCCAGGTTGGCACCCATCACCGCAAGGCCGGTGACACCGATGTGTGCTGACATCAAAACTCCAATTCATTTCTGTGCAACGTGTGCAATGAGTCCCGCACGTCCTGCGGAACACGCTTAAAGAAAAAGTGGCTGTGAATAAACCATATGTATTGCCGGCCGCATGGGGAAGCGGCGCCCACTTAGTGGAAGGAGACGCGTCACAAACAGTCTATGATGTGCTGCAGCGCCATGGACCAGGTGCCCGGCGCCGCGCGGGAAACAATCCGGCCGGGCGCCATTATGCTTACCAATATGTCAACCAGCCTCCACCATCGTGCCATCGAGCATCTGGGAACCCGAATCGTCGGTGGCATCCTTCCCACGGGCCATGTCATGCTGGCGGAACAGCTGGAAGACGAGCTCAAAGTATCCCGCTCGGTGGTCCGGGAGGCTGTCCGCGTGCTGCAGTCGCTCGGCCTCGTTGAGACCACCAAACGCGTCGGCATCAAGGTCCTGCCACCGCACCGCTGGAACCCCTTCGATCCGCTCGTCATCCGCTGGCGGCTGGCAGGCGAGGGCCGTGGCGCCCAGCTGCGCTCGCTCGCGGAGCTTCGTTCCGCCGTCGAGCCCGTTGCCGCCGAACTCGCGGCGGTGAACGCTCCCGATGATCTCCGCCGCGAACTCCTTGACGTGGCCCTCGCAATGCGCGACGCCGGCCAGGCCGGCGATGTGCCCCGCTTCCTGGAGCTGGACATCCAGTTTCACTCCCTCCTGTTGAGTGGCTCCGGCAACGAAATGTTCGCCAACCTCGTGGGCCAGGTAGCCGAGACGCTGACCGGCCGGACGGTGCACGGGCTGATGCCGGACCGCCCCCGGGACATCGTGCTGCAGTGGCACCTGGACGTCGCCAATGCCATCTTCACCGGGGATGCCGCAGAGGCGCGCGAGGCGTCGAACATGATCATGCGCCAAACCATCTCCGAGATGGAGCCGGTCTGGGTGGAACAGCCGCGGGTCTTCGTTCCGGTGCCGCGCGTCTAGCCGCGGAAGTCGAGCAGCACCTTTCCGGATTCGGCCGAGTTGCGCGCCACGGCGAAGGCTTCGAGCGCCCGCTGCACCGGGTACTCGTGCGTGATCACGGGCCCGATCTGCAACGAGCCGTCTGCCAGTGCCCCGATGACCTCGTCGATATCGTCGTTGAAGCGAAACGACCCGCGGAGCTCGAGCTCACGGGTAATGGCCAGCGAAATCAGGACGGGCTGCGGACCTGACGGCAGCAGTCCCACCATCACCACGGTGCCGCCGCGGACGGCGCCCCGGATGGCGGAAGCCAGTCCCTGGTGGCTGCCGGAGGACTCGATGACGATGTCCGCCTCGACTGCCGCGACGGCGTCGGCATCGTCCGCGGTGAGAACGTCATCCGCGCCGACTGCGGCGGCAATCTGCAGCGGCCTGGCGTGCATGTCCACCGCGGTGATCCGGCTGGCCCCTGCCCTTTTCAGCACCGCCACGGCCAGTGCGCCGATGGGGCCGCAGCCGATCACCAGGGCGGTCTTGCCTGCCACTTCCCCGGCGCGCGCAACAGCATGCCAGGCAACGCTGGCGGGCTCGATCAGCGCTGCGGTCCGCAGTTCGATGCTGTCCGGAAGGGTCCGGAGCATGCGCGTGGGAAGGTTCACAAAGCGGCTGAAGGCACCGTCCGTGTGCGGGAACCGCGCCGCGCTGCCCAGATAGGTGCAGCCCGGCGACAGGTTGGGCCGGTCTTCGGGGTACCTGGCCGCCCCCGGGGCCGGGGTCGCCGGATGCACTGCCACTGCAGCGCCAACGGAAGGGCCGCTCCCGTCGGCCGCCGAACGGACCACGGTACCCACAATTTCGTGGCCGAGGACCAGAGGAGCCTTGAGCACAGACTCGCCGGCGGCCCCGTGCAGCCAGTAGTGCAGGTCAGAGCCGCAGATGCCGCCGTATGCCACCTCCACCACCGCTTCGTCCGGCGAAGGAGCGGCGAGCGCGATGTCTTCCAGCCTCAGGTCCCCGGCGGCGTGGGCCACCACGGCCGGCGAGGTGGCCGGCAGTTCTGTTGGCGCAATCATCGGTGCCATCAGACCACCACCGTCATTCCGCCGTCGATGAAGATCGTCTGGCCGTTCACGAAGTCCGAACCGCTGGAGGCCAGCCAGACAGCCGGCCCCGCCAGGTCCTCGACCGTGCCCCAGCGGTTCGCCGGGGTCCTGCCCAGGATCCAGGCGTTGAATTCCTCGTCATCCACCAGGTTCTGGGTCATTTCCGTATGGATATAGCCCGGGGCGATTCCATTGATCTGCAGCCCCGAAGCGGCCCACTCCGCGGTCATCGCCCGGGTCAGGTTCCGCAGCCCGCCCTTGGCGGAGATGTACGGGGCGATGGTCGGGCGGGCCAGGTCCGTCTGCACCGAACAGATGTTGATGATCTTCCCGCGCCCGCGGGGAATCATGTGCCGGGCCGCTTCCCGGCCCACCAGGAACGCACTGGTCAGATCCGTGGAAATCACCCGCTCCCAGTCCTTCACATCCAGCTCCAGCATCGGCACCCGGTGCTGGATCCCGGCGTTGTTCACCAGGATGTCCAGCGGGCCCACGTTGGCCTCTACCCAGGCGATGCCCTCCGCCGCCGCCGTGTCGCTGGTGACGTCGAACGCGCAGCTGCGGACCCTGCCTTCAGGGTAGTCGGCGGCCATCGAGTCTTCGGCGGCCTTCAGCCTGCCGGGGGTGATGCCGTTCAGGACCACGGTGGCGCCGGCGTCTGCCAGGGCCCGCGCCAGTGCGTTTCCGATTCCCCGGCTGGAGCCGGTTACGAGGGCGATGCGCCCGGTCAGGTCAAAAAGCGCGCTCATGCCTTGATGGTCCCTTCAGCCGCGGCGGCCGCGGCGCTGTTGCTGAGATTGGAAATGGTCTGCCTCACAACGGCCAGGTCCTGGTCGCCCAGTCCCTGCAGTTTGAGTTCCGCATAGAGGCCGACGCCGGCAGTCGCCATGGGGACCGCGGTGCCGGCCGCTTCGGCTGATTCGACGACGAAAGAAAGATCCTTGTGCATGAACTTGGCTGGTCCGGTGGGCGTGTAGTCCTTCTTGACGAGCCGGGGTCCCACGATGTCCAGCACCCTGCTGCCGGCCAGTCCCCCGGCCAGGACCTCATAGAGTGCCGCCACATCCAGTCCCGAGCGTTCGGCGAGTTCCGCTGCTTCGGCGAGGGCCGCCGTCGTGGTTCCTACGATCAGCTGGTTGCAGGCCTTCGCGAGTGACCCGGAACCCAGCGGGCCGAGCAGCCGGACGGTGGTGCCCATGGCTTCGAACAGCGGCAGCAATCTTTCGAAGTCTGCGGCGTCGTCGGCACCGGCCATGATGGCCAGCGTCCCCTCGACGGCACCCTTCGTGCCGCCGCTCACGGGCGCATCCACCACCACGGCATTGCCTGCGCTGGCTTCTCGCACCCGGCGTCCGAAATCCCTTACTCCGGCGGGGGAAACGCTGCTCATAATCACGAGGGCCGTGCCAGGCTCCGGCGGCGAGGCCACCCAGCTGGCGAGGAGTCCTGCCGCTGCCTCTTCGATGAAGCCAAGGTCGGGCAACATGAAGACGATCACGGGCTGGTCGCGGAGCGATGACACCTCCTTGGCGTTCGCCCCACCCAGCTGCCCGAATGCACCCAGCGCCGCGGCGGAGCGGTTCCAGGCGGTAACCGTCCAGCCTTTCCTCACCAGGTTCGCGGCCATTGGTGCCCCCATGAGGCCCAGGCCGACAAAGCCTGCCTTCTGTATATTCATCTGTGGTGCTGCCTCACTTCGTCGTGGTTAATCCTCGGAAACCTGTTCAGTATTCTAGTCTCCATTCAGTATGATGAACAGCATGACGACTGAAACCACCGTCGCAATCGCCGTCCCGCTCGAAGCCGAGCTGGTGGAGCGCATTCGCGCCGTAGATCCCTCCGTGACCGTTCTCTACGAACCCGAGCTGCTGCCCCCTGAGCGCTTCCCGGCAGACCACTCCGGTGATCCCGACTTCAGGCGGACCCCCGAGCAGGAAGAGCGCTACTGGGGGATGCTGGGCAAGGCCCAGGTCCTGTACGGCCTTCCGAACGAAAGCCCGGCCGGCCTGGCGAGGATTGCCCGCGAAAACCCCCACCTGCAGTGGATCCACGCCATGGCCGCAGGGGCCGGCGGGGCAGTGAAGGCCTCGGGTCTTGACGCCGAAACGCTGGACAAGTTCAAGGTGACAACCTCCGCCGGCGTTCACGCGCTGCCGCTCGCGGAATTTGCGGCGCTCGGCATCCTCAACGGCTTCAAGCGGAGCGCCGAGCTCGCCCAGGACCAGGCCGCAAAGGTCTGGCCGGAGCTACGCACCCCGACGCGGCTGGTCAACGGCTCCTCCCTGGTGGTCACCGGCCTCGGCGAGATCGGCCTGGAAACGGCACGGATTGCCCGGGCGCTCGGCATGAAGGTCAGCGGAACGAAACGGAACGTCGAACCCATCGACGGCATTGAGGACGTGGCAGGCAACGATGGCCTGGCCGGCCTGCTGGCCTCCGCCGACGCCGTGGTGAACACGCTGCCCGGAACGCCCTACACGGAGAAGCTCTTCAACCGCGAGACCTTTTCCGCCATGAAGCCCGGCACCGTGTTCGTGAACGTGGGACGCGGCACGGTGGTGGACGAGGAAGCGCTGCTCGAGGCACTGGAGAACGGGCAGGTGTCCTACGCCTGCCTGGACGTTTTCGCGGTTGAGCCGCTCCCTCAGGACAGCCCATTGTGGAACCACCCCAGGGTCATGGTGTCGCCGCACACGTCGGCACTCAGCGCCGCCGAGAACCGCCTCATTGCGGATCGGTTCTGCAGCAACCTGCGCACGTTCCTCGACGGCGGAGAGCTCCCACACCTCGTGGACACGGTGCACTTCTACTAGGCCGGGCTTCAACAGGACGCAACCGCGCAGCGTGTAAGGCGATGACGTGTAAGGCGATGAAACGAAGGGCCGGGCAACCACTGTGGATGCCCGGCCCTTCGCTGCACGGATTGAGCGCCTTGCCGTACCGAGTGAGCGCGAACGGTCGCACTTGAGCCCCCGCCCAGCCCCGCACCGCCCAGCCCCGCACCGCTGGTTCCGTGGCCAGCGTCATGCCGCCGTGATCCGCCGAGCCATTATGATGGTAAGTGTTCAGCCAAATGAACAGCGATGGATTACCCCCGCCGCTGCCGCCGCTGACCGATATGCTGCCTGCGCTGTCCTGAGCGCGTACCGATTGAAGGAGAATCATGGTCGATTCCCGCGCTTCCCGCCCCAGCGATGGATTAGGCAGTACCTCGCCTGCACCCGCCGTGACCCGTGCCGCGGCGGTGTTGGAAGCCCTCGCCGGATCAGCCACGGGCCGCTTGACGCTCAGTGATCTGGCACGCGAACTGGGCATTCCAAAGTCCTCCACGTCCAATTTGCTGCTGGCCCTTGAGGATGCCCGCCTGATTAGCCGGCAAGGCTCTGAATTCACCCTGGGCCGCAAGCTCGTCGAGCTCGGCGCTGCCTACCTGAGCAGGCTGGATGAGGTCCAGGAGTTTTACCGCTTTTGTGAACAGGCCCCCACGCTTTCCGGGGAAACCGTCCGGATTGCCATGCTGGACGGTACGAACGTCATCTACCTTGCCCGCTATGAAGGACACCCTGCCGTCAGGCTGACCTCCAACATCGGAGACAAGATGCCGGTTTCACTGTGCGCGGTGGGCAAGGCCCTCATTGCCCGTCTTCACGATCATGACATCGACGCCATGTTCACTGACGACGTTGAACTGCCGGTACTCACCCCGAAGTCGATCCGCACCGGCGCCGAGTTCAAGGCCCAGCTCCGAGACATCCGGGAAAAGGGATACGCCTTCGAGGATGAGGAATCCACCACCGGCGTGGTCTGTCTCGCCGTCTCGGTGCCAACCCGTGGCGCCCACGGTCCCAGCCTGGGCCTGTCCGTTACGGCGCTCAAGGCCACGTATTCGGACGAGCAGGGCGCGCAAATGGTCAAGGAGCTGAAGGAGCTGGCGAGGTCCCTGGGCAACCCCATGGGCTGATCCGCCCGCCGTTCCCCGGTGCGAGCGGCGTCACAATGACGCATCGTCTCCTTTCCTTCTCCTGGGTATTGGCTAGTCGTTCAACTTGTTGTACTCTGTTCAACATAGTGATCGACGCCATAGGTGTTGCCGCTATCCCACCAGGCCAACGGGGGCCTGGAGTGTTCTTGAGGGAGTGCCTGTGACAACTCGTACTAATACACCGCTGGCTGAAGCGGATGACGCCGTCGTCGATCCGGACCAGCTGCGAAGGGCAACTCTTGCCAGCTCCGTAGGCTCGGCCCTGGAGTACTACGACTTCTACATTTACGGACTCGCGTCCGCCCTGATCTTCGGGCCGCTGTTCTTCAAGCCGCTTGGTGAAGAAGGTGCACTGATCGCATCCTTCGCCACGTACGGCGTGGGTTTCGCAGCCCGGCCATTCGGCGGCATGGTCTTCGGCTACATCGGAGACCGGTTTGGCCGGAAGATGGTGCTGATCCTGACGATCGGACTGATGGGCACAGCCAGCTTCGCGATCGGCCTGCTGCCCACCTTCGAGCAGGCAGGCATGCTCGGCGCCGTCCTACTGGTGACGCTGCGCATCCTGCAGGGCCTTGGTGCAGGCGCTGAACAGGCAGGCGCCACCACCCTGATTTCCGAAGTCGCGCCGCGCCGCCGTCGCGGATTCTTTGCTTCGCTGCCGTTCGTTGGTATCCAGCTGGGCACGCTCCTGGGTGCCGGCACCTTTGCGCTGATCGCCACGGCGGACAAGGCTGTTCTTGAGGGCTGGCTGTGGCGCGTGCCGTTCCTCGCGAGCGTGATCCTGATCGCGGTGGCCATCTTCATCCGGCTGCGGCTGAAGGAAACGCCGGTCTTCCAGGAGCTGGAGAAGCACAAGAATGTGGTCAAGAATCCCATCGGCCAGCTGTGGAAGCACTCAAAGAAGAATGTCCTGATCGGCATCGGCCTGCGCATGGGAGAGAACGGCAACTCCTCGATCTATTCCGCGTTGCTGATCGCTTTCCTGGCAGCAAAGGACGGCGTCTTCCCTGGCGACAAGTTCATCGGCCCGGTCGGTCTCCTGATCGCTGCCGGTTTCGCCGCCGTCATGGTGGTCACTTTCGGAGCTTTGTCCGACCGCTTCGGCCGCGTCCCGGTATACCGCTACGGGGCACTGTTCCAGGCAGCCATCGCCTTCCCCGCGTTCTATCTGGTAACCCTCGGCAACGTGACTCTCGTGTGGGTGGTCATGGTTGTAGGCATCGCGCTCGGTGTGCAATCGATGCTTGGCCCGCAGTGCCCGCTGCTTCCCGAACTCTTCGGCTCCCAGTACCGCTTCACCGGTGTGGCCATGAGCCGTGAACTCTCGGCCGTTCTGGCAGGCGGCCTGGTTCCGCTGGTCGGTGCAGCCCTGCTGGCCGCCACGGGATATTCGTGGCTTGTGCTGGCCGTCTACTCCGTGGTGCTCGCCCTCATTTCCTTCGGCACCACCTTTTTCACGCCGGAAACCGTGGCCCGCGACCTCTTGCTGGTCGAGGACGCCAGCTAACCCCTCCCTGAAAAGCGCGAACGGACACGTGCGGCCCCTGAATCAGAGGAGCCGCATGTGTTCGTTCGCGTGCGGGTGTCCGCAGCCTCGGAAGGCATCACACTGCCCGGTCAGCAATGTTGCCCCGGCATGACGACATAGTTTCTTGTTTCCGAAAGTTCACGGTATATTCAACTTAAGCCTTCCACCGCGGCATCCCCCAATAGTCGCGGTGGAAGGCTTTTCCAATTCATGCGGCGTCCGCAACGGCACCGCGCAGTCGCCAGCCACCGCCCAGGCCGTCGCGCATGACCTCCATTGTGGTCAGTGCGGAGTCTTCATTCCGCCCCAGCCTCGCCTGCAGCCGCCAGACCTCAACATCCACACGGCTCAGGCCCAGCGGCATCCTGCGCTCGGCTTCCCACCAGCTGACCCGTTCAAACCAGCGGACCGGCTCCGCTCCGACCGTCCATTCGCGGCCTCCGCGGATGACAGCAGCCGGCTGGCCGTCTTCAGCAGTTCTCACCAGTACATGTTCCATGCCAGGAGACTATGGCCCGGCACTGACATTTTCTGGGGTGAGAACCTCGAACCAAACATCACACTTACAGCAGAAAACCCCGCTGCCCCGGGCCGTAACGGCCGGGACAACGGGGTTCTTCTTTGTGGGTCCTACCGGGATCGAACCGATGACATCCACGGTGTAAACGTGGCGCTCTACCAGCTGAGCTAAAGACCCAATTTGCCGGTTTTCGCTCCGAAGCGCTCCAACCAACGAACATAGACTCTACCCGAACACTGGCTCGAAACGCCAATCCGGATCAGGACGGCGGAATGCCCGGCAATTCTGCGGCGAGCCAGGCAAGTGCCTCGCTTACCCCCGCAACGAGCTTGACGGTTGCCAGGTCATCGCCGCGCGTCTCTCCGCGGTTAATGATGACCACCGGTTTGCCCTGTTTTGAGGCGTGGCGGACAAAGCGCAGGCCGCTCATGACACTGAGGGAGGACCCGGCAACGAGCAGCGCTCCGGCCTCATCCACCATCGAATAGGCGCGCTCTACGCGGTCCTTGGGAACGTTTTCGCCGAAGTACACGAAGTCGGGTTTCAGGGCGCCGCCGCAGGCAGGGCACCGGGCAACCACAAAGCTCCGGATCAGCGCCGAGTCCTCGACGGTCGCGTCGGCATCGGGTGCGATTTCAACGGCGCCGGATTCCAGCGCACGGTCAAGAAATCCCGGGTTGAGCTCCTCCAGCACTCCGGCGAGCAATTGGCGTGAGTACGTGCGCCGGCAGTCCAGGCAAATGACCTGGTCGAAGCGGCCGTGCAGGTCCACAACATTCACGCTTCCGGCATCCTCATGGAGGCGGTCGACGTTCTGGGTGATCAGTCCGGTCAGGAGTCCCCGGCGCTCCAGGGTTGCGACGGCGGCGTGGCCGGCATTGGGGTCAGCCCGCCGGAGGTGGGACCAGCCGATGTGGTTCCGGGCCCAGTACCGCTGACGGTTCGCCTCGTCGCGCACGAATTCCTGGTAGGTCATGGGCGACCGCGGCGGCGAATCCGGCCCGCGGTAGTCAGGGATTCCGGAATCCGTGCTCAGTCCTGCCCCGGTAAGGAGGGCCAGGCGCAGTCCAGACAACAGATCCCGGATTTCCCCCAGGACCTGGAGTTCTGACGCCGACGGTTCCGTCCCAGGCACCGGAGGCAGACTGGCAAACCCTGTCAGGCCGACGCCGGTCCGCTGCCGGTCCATGGGGTCAGCCCTGCGCCAGTCCTGCCAGCACGCGGCGGTACTCGCCCAGATCGCGCGCCTGGCCGCGGGGATTGACAACGACGTACCGGATGATGCCGTCGCCGTCGATGATGAAGGTGCCCCGGGTAGCCATGCCGCTCTCCGCGTCAAACACGCCGTACTGCTCGGCCACGGCGCCGTGGGGCCAGAAGTCAGCCAGCAGGCTGAAGCCGTAGCCTTCCTGCTCGGCGTAGGCGCGCAGCGCGAACTTGCTGTCCACCGAGATTGCCAGCACTTCGGCGTCGGCATGCTCAAAGACGGCCAAATTGTCCCTGATCTCGCACAGCTCACCGGTGCAGATACCGGAGAAGGCGAAGGGATAAAAGACGACCACCACGTTCCGGCCCCGCAAGTCCGCGAGCCGGACCGGCTCCCCGAACTGGTTGACCAGAGTGAACTCCGGAGCCTGCTCTCCTACTGCGGGCACAACCGCGGCACCCGTTGGGGCGACGGTGTTTGTTAAGGTCACTTGTTCTTCCTGGTCACCAGGCGCGTGGCGCTCCAGTCCTTGGATACGCCCGGCGATGTGGTGAGGTGAAGCCCCGCGGTGGGTGCAGCTTCCTGGATCTCCGCCGGGGAGACGTAACCTGGCCTCCCGGACTTGGGCGTCAGCACCCAGACCACGCCGTTCTCGCTCAGGGTGGTCAGCGAATCCATGAGCGTGTCCACGAGGTCGCCGTCGCCGTCGCGCCACCAGAATATTACGGCGTCCACAACGTCATGATCGTCCTCATCCAGGAGCTCGGACCCTGTCAGGTCCTCAATATCATCACGCAAGTCGAAATCGACGTCATCGTCGTAGCCGAACTCCTGAATCAGATCCCCGCTCTTGAAACCCAATTTTTCCGCCACATTTACCGAAGTGGCGGCGTCGGCCTCACTCACGTGTTCCTCCTATGCATAGTGATATCGATTACTCCAAGCCAACACCCTTTGGGCGCGTGCTTCAAGCTGCTGCTGCCGCGGTGCGGCTTATTGTGCGTCACACAACCAGTATGACGGTCAAATACGACCGGGGCGCCAGACGCGGCTACGCATCGGCAAGCCGTCACAGCTAGAGTGACTGGTGACAGCCATACCTTCGGGGCGACCGCCCTGGACGGATAGGCAGTCGTAGACGAGATAGAACCCTGCCCGGCGCACATGACCGGGCTGTTGTAACCGATATGTCGCACACGTCGCGTTCACGCCAGGCAGCTACCCTGCCGGACCTGAGGGCGCCGATGCATGCGCGCAAAGAGAGGTTGGACGTGGCTGCAGGAGAAGATACCTCCCATATCCTCAGCGGGTTGACTAACCAGCTGCCTGATCGTGATCCGGAAGAGACCGCCGAGTGGGTTGAGTCCCTGGATTCACTGATCAGGGAACAGGGCACCGAGCGTGCCCAATACATCATGCGCAGTCTCCTGCAGCGTGCCGGCGCCCAGAGCGTCGGGGTTCCGATGGTCACCACCACGGACTATGTGAACACCATCCCGGCGGACCAGGAAGCGCAGTTCCCGGG